>JBARHQ010000035.1:0-8444 GCA_049799315.1 Thermodesulfovibrionales bacterium
AGTGAATTGCTCCTTTTACCTCAGCCATTCCAGGCCGTGGTCTTATGCGGTATTAGCCCAAGTTTCCCTGGGTTGTCCCCCGCTTGAGGGTTGGTTACCTACGTGTTACTCACCCGTCCGCCACTAACTTATTATTCCGTATTGCTACTTCCTAATAAATCCGTTCGACTTGCATGTGTAAGGCACGCCGCCAGCGTTCGTTCTGAGCCAGGATCAAACTCTCAATTGTTTTCCTATTACTCAAAAATCTTAAAACAGTACGCTACGCACCTTCTATAGTTTTCAAAGAACGAGTTAGTAATATAACTGACGATTCTTCCGTTTGTCAAGTTTTTCTGCCTGACTGGAAAAATCTTTTTGAACTACACAAGGTCGCATTCAGTGTAGCATTCAGTCTTTATACGAATTAACGTATAATATGCGCTTATTTAAGCACAACTCTGATTCCTTTGTAAAGGGGACTATGGACTTTAACATAATCGGCACAGACGGCAACGCCCGAAGAGGGGTTATCAGCACAGCGCGCGGTATTATCAACACGCCTTCATTCATGCCGGTCGGCACTCTCGCGACCGTAAAGGCTATGTCGCAGGATGAACTGAGGGATATCGGCGCCGAGATTATTCTCGGCAACACCTATCATCTTTATCTGCGACCCGGACTTGACGTTGTTTCTCAGCTTGGCGGACTCCATTCCTTCATGAACTGGGACCGGCCTATTCTTACTGACAGCGGCGGGTTCCAGGTCTTCAGTCTTTCTGCATTCAGAAAAATAACACCGGACGGGGCCCAGTTCAGGTCACATGTTGACGGCTCGCTGCATTTTATCGGCCCGGCAGAAGCGATGAAAATACAGGGTATTCTGGGCTCGGACATAGCCATGACCTTCGATGAGTGCATCCCGTATCCGTCAACCCATGAATATGCAGACAAATCAGTGGATCTGACTACTGCATGGGCAAGGAAATGCAGGGAATTGCAGAATCCGGGGCAGGCTTTGTTCGGCATTATCCAGGGGGGCATGTATAAAGACCTGAGGAAAAAAAGCACAGAAGAGATACTGGAGATCGGGTTCGACGGATATGCTGTCGGCGGTGTGAGTGTTGGTGAACCAAAAGAGGAGATGCATGAAATCATCTATTTTAACGGGCCGCTCCTGCCTTTTGAAAAGCCCCGATATCTTATGGGCATCGGAGATTTTGTGGACATGCTGAACGCTGTTGAAGCAGGGTTTGACATGTTCGACTGTATCATGCCCACCAGCAATGCTCGGCACGGCACACTGTTTACCAGCTTCGGCAGGGTGAGCATCAAGAAGACAGAGTTCAAATATGACAAGGGGCCGCTCGACCCCGAGTGCGGCTGTTATACCTGCAGAAACTATTCCCGGGGTTATCTGAGACATCTCTTCCTTGCCAGGGAAATCCTCGCGATGAGGCTGAACACCATGCACAACCTCTATTTCTATCAGGACTTCTTCAGGAAGATGCGGCAGGCGATTGCTGAAGGACGGTTCCAGTCCTTTAAAAACCATTGGTACCCTGTCTTTGACAGGACGCCGGTTGCTGAAGAATGACCTCACTGCAGAGTATGACCGGCGTCATAGCTTCCTTTCTCTTTCTATGCGACAATTAAGATAACTACAGGAGGTGGTTATGGAAATACTTGATCTGAAAAAACTGATAGCGTTTCACCCTGACAAAATTGGCCGGGAGATGCTGTCCGACAAGCCGGAGATGCGGATCGCGCTTATGTGCCTTGAGCCGGGCCAGGAACTGAAGCCTCACAAGGCTCCTATGCGCTTACTTATGTACTGCGTCGAGGGCAAAGGGACCTTCACTATCGGGGAAGAAGAGACCGAGGCGGATGAGAAGACCGCTATCCTCTGTGATCCTATGGTGCAGCACGGTTTCAGGGCAGACAAAGGGAGCAGGCTGGTTGTCATGGCAGTGGTAACACCTGTCGAATAAGTATTATACTATATACAGAATTATCCCCATCCTTTTGACAGGGAGTCGGGATATCAAATTCAATTATTGACAGGAGGCATAATGTATTTAGTCAATGTAAACTTGGAGTGCTGCACAGGATGCGGAGAATGCGTCAGCATCTGTCCGGTACAGGTTTATCAGATGGGAGACAACGGCAAGACTGATCCATATCAGGCGGGAGAATGCGTCGGCTGCATGAGTTGCGTTGAAGTATGTCCTGATAAGTGCATCGAAATCACGGAAATGTAGTTTTTCTTTGCTGCATACCAATAAAAAGGGGGGCCTGAGCCCCCCTTTTTATTGAGGTTGAACTCTGATTATACCTGTCCCTGACGATCATATCTCATTATTTTCTTGATTACCCGACCAATCCCTGGCTCCTCGGCCCTGAGTGCCCCATAGGGACAGACCTCCAGACAGCAATAGCACCGTATACATTTATCATAGTCAAAACGAAGCTTCCTGTCTTTGAGAAAAATCGCCTTAGCCGGGCAGTAACGCCAGCACTCTCCGCACCGGCGGCAGACAGAATAATCACAGACAGGCCTCTGGACGAGATGCCGCCGCATAAAACCATGCATACTTTTTGGGCCAAAGACCAGAGGCATGATCTCCGGAAACTTAAAATCCACGACTGAAGGAATTTCTTCTTCAAGCTCCATCACGTCGTCAACAAGTCCCATGTCGAGCGCAGCCCGGTTCGTCATCAGTGAAAAAGGGTCAATCCCGAGCAGCCTGCAGACTGCCACATCTAACGAAATGGGATTCGCGCTTCCGACAAGCAGCCCCATGCTCCGGGGAATGCCGCCTCTGCCTGGCCCCTGTCCTTCCATCGCGAGGATACCATCCAGGACAGTGACAGAGGGATTCACCACCATACACGTCTGGACCAGGAGTTTTGCAAAAAGATAGCGGTTCACTCCGGTCCTGAAGTGCCACTCAGGTTTCCTCAGCCCGACAATACAGCCGTAAATATTCTTCACCCCGAGCGTAAGAAGCATCTGGGTATGGCTTTTGAGCTTCGGCAGATTAATAATAAACGAAGCATTCACCGCATCGCTGGCTACCTCGATCTTTTTGAACGGCTCACCAACATTGACAGCCTCAGACTCCCTGAACTCTTTGAAGGTGACCGCATATCCCCTCAAGGCCTCCTTTATCCCGCTTTTCTCCAGGACCTTTTCGAACGAACCCATTGCAGGGCTATCAGACACCTGGGGATAGGCACCCTTTTCGAGCACATACTCTACTGCGGCCCTCACAACATGCGGATGGGTGACCATAGCTGCTTCAGGGGCGGCGGGGCCGAGAAGGTTCGGCTTGACAAGAACAACACTGCCGCGTTTGATCGAACCGCCGCCGAACATCTCAAGCATGTCCCCAACATGCCTTCTGACACCCTTGTATTCATAATCTGAGGCAGTTCTGAAAATGACTCTGGACATGAGATTATTTTAATGGAACCCCGGCGAAATTATATATATCTCCCTTTCCCCTTGGTGCAGATATTTAAAGTCTGGGGATAAAGTCTGTTTTTCAGTCTGACATTCCCGAAGTTCAATCGGGAATCAGTGTTTTCGGTATGTTTTGGATCCCCGGGTCAAGCCCGAGGATGACTATCTTTTTGATTTATACACAGACACTAATTAGTGCCTTAATTCTTCTGCTATGGCGTCAATTTTCGTATTAGATTATAATTTCTACACTATTATTGCAGGCAAAGGAAATGAACTATGAAAAAACGCTTAATACAGATGATTATCGACAAAGCCTTCAAATACAGTGAAGAGCCGGTATTCAAGCTCGTCTCAGGACGGATGAGCAATTACTATTTCAATTGCAAGACCATCACCCTGCACCCTGAAGGCATGCACCTTGTCGGAAACATTATTTATGATATGATTCATGATATTTTCCCGGCAGGCATAGGCGGATTAACTCTCGGCGCTGATCCTATAGCAAACGCCGTTGCCTATACTTCATACCTGAAGGGGAGCCCGATCGAGGCATTCGTCATCCGGAAGACCGCAAAGGCCCATGGCACAATGCAGTGGATTGAAGGAAATGTAAAAGCAGGAGATAGGGTCATCATCGTGGACGACGTCATTACAACCGGAAAATCAACGATCGAAGCGGTCACCAGGGCCCGCGAGGCAAATCTCGAAATCGTCAAGGTGATTGCGATGATCGATAGGCAGGAGAGCGGCAGGGAAAACATCGAAGCGCTCGGACTTGCTGTTGAGGCAGTGGTAACACGTGAAGAAGTGATGGCGATATACAGGACTATGCATCCCTGAGGTATTTTTCGCTGAGAGTCGTGACGTTACGGAAGTGATTTTTCAGCTCTGTTTCCAGCATATCAGCAGCCGGATATCCCATAAAGGTTGCTGCCGGATGAAGGTCCGCTGATCCGGGCCTTAGGATATCAGACCCCCGGAGTCTCATAAGACTCTCGAGCGTCCTAAAAAAAAGATACGCATCAGCAAACAGCCCTGCATCCGATGAATCAACAACACCCGCCAGGGTAAGCCGCTGGATCGCCTTCATCGTATTCTGGACAAGCACCGGGAGAGTGCTGCGGCTGCCCTCGATGACTGAACAATTTCTCAATTGCAGAAACTGGACCGTAAATTCAAGCTCCTCAAGGCCACCCGATCCAAGTTTTATATCATACCCGTCCCGCGCCCTCGACAGCTCCTGAAGGATCCGTTGACGCATATGCAGTATATCAGAGGCAAGGACATCGCAGCCGCGTGCCAGGAGTGTGTCCTTCGCCATGGACATAAACAGCCTCCTGGTCCGAAGGTCTCCGGCAAGTGGCCTGGCCCTCAGCAGCGCCTGGAGTTCCCAGAAGTGGGCGGACGATTCATAATATTTTCTGAAGGCTGAAACAGACGAGACAAGGGGTCCCTTCGACCCCTCGGGCCGGAGGCGTGTATCAACCCGATACGCCACTCCTTCTTTTGTATAGGAAGTCAGCATGCTCAGGAGCCTTTCTGCTGCCTTTGTCTCTGACGCAGTCACCTCCCCCTGTGTCACAAAAACAAGGTCTATATCAGATCCGAAGGTAATCTCCCGCCCCCCAAGCTTCCCCAGTCCGATAACCGCGAGACTCCCGGCATCACTGATCTGCCGGAAACAGACCGACAGAACAGACTCAGCCACTCTGCTCAAGCCTCTGACAACACTCCGGACGTTTATTCGCTGCTGCAGAAAAAGAAGCCCCAGCCTGATCTCTTCAGACTGTTTCAAAAGACGAATGGGTCCATTGACCGAATGACCATCCGAGATCCCCGCTTCCATCTCTTCCTGCAGCATGAGCGTACTTCGCGTCAACTCTTCCTGCCAGCCGATCAGCTCAAGATACCTTGGCCTGGAGATAAGGACCTTTGTCAGATAGGTCGACTGAGAAAATACGTAGATAAGCATATCGATCAGCTTGCGGTCCCGTATGAAAATTTCGAGGTATGATTCCTGCGTACTGATAAGTCCTGCAAACGACTGGAGGTGATTCAGTGCCTCCTCAGGTGCTGCGCTTTTCAGCGCAGAATCGA
Organism: Thermodesulfovibrionales bacterium; assembly: GCA_049799315.1. GTDB lineage: Bacteria > Nitrospirota > Thermodesulfovibrionia > Thermodesulfovibrionales > UBA6898 > PALSA-1316. The sequence continues at coordinate 5,546 of JBARHQ010000035.1, forward strand.
CAAATATCGGAAGGATCTCACTCAACAACTTTCTCCCCCTCAACGTCTGAAAAGAAAAGATGCTGTCCTTAATGGCACGTATATTCCGCACTGCCCTGCCGAGGTCTTTGAACCCCCTTCCCGAAAGATAATCCCGCAGTTCGGCATCTGACAGCTCTTCATCAAAAAAAGTCCTCTCAACAGAGGAGGCCTTTTTCTCCGCAGTAAAGAGCGAATCAAAGATCCGCCTCACGCTGGCCCGCCGTCTTTCAAGATCTGCTGAAAATTTCTTCCCGTTGCCCAGGCCGAGCTTCAGCGCCAGGATATCAAGCTCCTCACCTCCCGCAGGCAGCGTATGGGTCTGGATATCGTTCAACTGCTGGAGGCGGTGCTCGACTGTCCGCAGGAAGCGATAGTTATCAGTTAGTGCAGCGTAGTCCTCCTGCCCTATAAGCGATTTCTGAATAAGCGTGTGGAGGGTCTTGAGGGTGTTCCGGTCCCTGAGTCTTGCCTCCCTGCCGCCGTAGATTAACTGAAGGGCCTGGGTAAAGAATTCTATCTCCCTGATACCGCCATAGCCCCGTTTAATGTCCCCTTTTTTAAACGTTGCATCAATTCTGGTCTTAAGGCTTTTTATCTCATCGATCGCACTGAAATCGAGATATTTCCGGTAGACAAAAGGCCGTATCAGTTCCATGAACTCATCGCCGGTTAAGCGATCACCGGCTATCGGCCTTGCCCGGATCAGCATCGCCCGCTCCCAGGCCCTGCCCCATGATTCGTAATAGGTCTCATACCCCCTCAGGGAAAGCGCAAGGGCCCCCCGCTGCCCCTCCGGCCTTAGCCGCATGTCAACACGATACGCAAACCCGCTTTCGGTGTTCAACGACAGGAAGCGGCTCAGGGTCTCACCGACCCTGCAGTAGAATTCATGATTGCTGGTCCTGTTCTTTGTTATGCCATGCGCCGAAGCCACCCCTGAGGTCTCCCCATTTTCATCCGCATAAACATACATCAGATCAATATCAGAGCTGAAGTTAAGCTCCTCTGCCCCAAGCTTTCCGAGGGCAATGACCGAAAACCCATCGTTCTGCGGGGCCCCGTACTGTTCGGTAAGTGATTGCCTCACGATCCCGAGCGACAGTTCGGTCACTACGTCAGCAAGCATGCTCAGTTCGACAAAGGTATCAACCAGGTCGGCCTTTTGCAGGATATCGCGCAGCGTGATTTTCAGGAGCTCCTTCAGCCTGAACTTACGGACTACATTCATAAAAGGATCAAGCCCGTGTTGCGGGATCTTTGACTCTGGTAGGGATACCCGTTCAATCTCCTCCCGGAGGCCCATTTTTATCTCTTCCCTGGCAGGAGGGACATCCAGAGTATAAAGTGTCCGGAACAGGAGGTCCGGATTTGCTATGGCAAAATTCGAAAGGAATTGACTGACGCTGAAAAGCACCGAAATGTCCCGAAGATGCCCCAGCAGCTCATCAACCCGTTCAGGGTTCTCTTTAATAAATGACTGGAGATTATTAAGCGCCCGCGCCGGATCAGCCGTTGCCGCTGCTGCATCTTTGAGTAGGTTATCGGTCATAGGACAAACAAGGGTCCTGTTGTTACTTTCGCTCGGTATCCCACAGCCGCGGATCGATCGAATCCCGGACACCCTCACCCAGAAGGTTGTAGCCGAGTACGGTGATCAGGATCGCAAGACCCGGGAAGACCGAAAGCCACCAGGCGATCTCAATGTTGTCCTTGCCAAGGGTCAGAATATTTCCCCAGGTCGGTGTCGGCGGCTGCACCCCGATACCGAGAAAACTCAGCGATGATTCCAGGAGTACGGCGCCCGCGATGCCGAGTACCGAGGAAACAAGGACAGGGGCCATACTGTTGATCATGATATGCCTAAATATAATCCGCATATTCCCCGCCCCCAGCGCCCTGGCCGCCAGCACATAATCCCGCTCCTTGAGCGAAAGGAATTCTGCCCTGACCAGGCGTGCGACCCCCATCCAGGAGGTAAGCCCTATCACGATCATGATGTTCCAGATGCTCGACCCGATAAAGGCGATGACCGTCAGTATGAGAAAAAATGTCGGAATGGTGAGCATGATGTCGATAAAGCGCGTGATGATCCGTTCTGCCCAGCCTCCGTAATAGCCGGCGAAAGCGCCAAAGAATATGCCGATGCATGTCGCTATACCCACGGCAACGAAACCCACAGCCAGAGAGATGCGGGCACCCCAGATCATCCGGCTCAGGACGTCCCTGCCAAGGTCATCGGTCCCGAGCAGGTGCCTGGAGCCGGGCGGTTCGAGGATATGCCACCGGTCGATATCGTTCGGACTGTATGGGGCGATGAACGGTGCAAATACGGCTACCAGAACCAGACCTACCACCACAACACCGCCGGCAACAGCCAGCCTGTTTTTCAAAAAACGCTTCCAGACAATCGCGGTCAATGAATGCCTGCCCATACTATTCCTGCGACCTTATCCGCGGGTCTGCGATCATATACCCGATATCAGCAAGCAGGTTGCCGATCAGGGTGAGTACAGCCCCGATCGTCAGAATGCACATGATCATGGGATAGTCACGGGTCATGACACTCATGAAAAGAAGCTGCCCCATGCCCGGGATCCCGAAGATGCTCTCCAGAATGACACTGCCGCCGATAAGGCCGGGTATCGATAGCCCGATGAGCGTAATAAGCGGCAGCAGAGCGTTCCGCAGGGCATGCCGGTAGATCACGATCCTTTCGGGCAGCCCCTTTGCCCGCGCAACCGTTATATAGTCCTGACGGATCACCTCGAGCATGCTGCTCCGCATATAGCGTGAATCCCCGGCAAGACTGCCAAACGACGCAATGAACACCGGCAGCACCAGGTGGCTGACCCGATCGAATACCTGTCCGGCCAAAGAC
>JBARHQ010000036.1:0-25337 GCA_049799315.1 Thermodesulfovibrionales bacterium
GAATACTCAAAGGCAGGAGAGTTTGCCTATGACCGTCCATTTCTCTGGGGCTCCAAGCGGACCGGGCCTGACCTTGCCAGGATAGGAGGTAAATATCCTGATGCCTGGCACTACAAGCATTTTGACAAGCCGCAGGGTATGTTCCCGCAGACGAACATGCCGGCCTATGCGTTTCTTGCAAAAAACAAACTTGACCCGGCGGATGTTGAGGCACACATGAAGGGACTTGATTTTCCCTATACGAAAGAAGAGATCTCGGCGCTGGGCGTCAAGACCGACATGGATGCACTCGTCGCCTATGTGCAGGTCATCGGGACCGCGGTGAAGAAGGCGGCAGCTCCAGCAGAGGCAACTGCAGGAACGGTTAAGGAAACGCATTTTCCAAACCCGCTTGCCGGCAATCCCCAGGCAATCGCCAGAGGTAAAGAACTGTATGCCAGAAACTGCGCCTCCTGCCATGGCGACAATGCGAGGGGTGATATCGGACCGAGTCTTGTGGATGACGAGTTCTTCTATCAGAAAGGCGATATGCCTGACGACGACTATTTCGAGGTAATCAACAACGGAACGTCAGAGGGATACGTCGAGGACGGCCGCGTCGGCAAGGGCGGCATGCCCGGCTTTAAGGACTCGCTCAACAAGGACGATATATGGTCGGTCGTCGCTTACCTGCGATCGATAAAGGGCAAATAAGGAGGATATATGGCTGAAGATCTTGACAATATCGACGCGTTTGAGGCAAAAGAGACGTCACATAAGCTGCCGGTCGGATGGCTGATTCTCTTCTGGGGGCTCATCCTCTGGGGCGTATATTATTTTGTAACCTACAGCCCCTCGATAAGCGGATGGACCCAGGCAAAGGCCTACGAAGAATCAATAAAAAAATAACAGAGTATACAGGGCCGGCCGAATAAGCACTCGCCGGCCCTGTATAAAAATGGAGAACATACTATGGACATGTCAATTGCTGCAACAATCGCTTTTACGGTCCTGCCCACTATTGCGGCAGTCTATCTCTTTTATATGGCAAGCAAAAAAAAGTAGCCGGGCCTTATCATGAACTCACAGGGAATCGCCTATTTTCTTTTCGGCCTTACGCTGGTCATCCTTTTTGGGGTGATCATCGCACATTATTACACAAAAAAGCGTCATAACAAGGTTGAAAAAGCAAAATTCACCATGTTAGATGACGACGACTAGTCGTTTCCAGCCTTACAGACGTATTGCTGTTGTCCTGCAGGCTGTTTTCATCCTTGGCCTCCCGTTTCTAAGAATCGGGGGGGAGAGCGCGTTCCGCTTTGACCTGCCGTCCCTGAGACTTCACTTCTTCGGCAGGGCGATCTGGATACAGGAATTCTTTATTGTCCTCATCGCTCTGCTTTTCTTCACCTTCCTGATCATCCTTGTTACGGTCCTGTTCGGCAGGATCTGGTGCGGCTGGATCTGCCCTCAGACAGCCCTGACCGAGTTGACAGGGTTTGCCGACCAGTCGAAGGGAAAAGGGTTCGTAAAAAAAGCTGCTGTCAATGCTCTGATATTCGGGATAAGTCTGATGGTCGGGGCAAACCTGATCTGGTATTTCATATCACCCTATGAGTTTTTTACAAGACTTCTCAGTAACAATCTGGGCACAGTCATAACATGGGCCTGGTCCCTTCTCACGGTCATACTCTTCGCAGATCTGGCCTTGGTGAGGCACCGGTTCTGCGCCACCATCTGTCCGTATTCAAGAATGCAAAGCACCCTCTTTGACAGCAGGACAATGGTCATTGCCTTCGATACCCAGAGAAGCGGCGAGTGCATGAACTGCGCTGCGTGCGTGCGCACCTGCCCCGTTGGAATCGATATCCGCAAGGGGCTCAGTCCGGCATGCGTCAATTGCGCGGAATGTCTGGATAGTTGCACTGAAATGATGGATAAAAGAGGCAGAAAGGGGCTGATAGGATATTTTTTCGGGGTCCCTCGTCAGGGCATCGGATTCATGCGCAGAAACGTTCTTCTGGTCTCTGCAGTAACACTTTCTCTGCTGTTCTTTCTGATCGTGCTCGCCTCAGGAAGAAAATCCCTGGACATGACCGTAATGCCGGCGCATAACTTTCCGCCCCGCGTCGCAGCCGACGGGAGGATCATCAACACCTATCTCATCGCCCTCGAAAACAGGGGCAGCAGCGAGTTACCGGTACATCTTTCGGCATTCGCGGGTCCGCTCCATATCTCACTGAATCCTGCAACGATCATAGTCAGGCCCGGCGAGCACAAAACAGCGACTGTATTTGCGGAGATGCGGGACCCGCAGCCGACAAACCGCGACGTCACGATTGCGGTATCCGCAGTCTACGGTGATTCTGAAAAAAAACGTTTAACACGGGACGCGGTCTTTGCATCGCCGGGGCGGCAGTGAAAAAACTCATCGTCTTCGTAACCCTTGCCGCTCTCGCTGCGGTCATCGGCGCCATTGTCGTCGGCAACCGTTCCTTTGAAGGCATTGTCACCGATAGGCCCTACGAAACAGGTATCGCATGGGACAAGACCCGGCATGATAAAATAGAATCAGGCTGGAATATAGCTATCACAAACCAGGACTTTCAGGTCGGAGATACTGAACTATTGCTCAGGGTCACTGACCGAAAAGGGGGCCCCCTGACTGCCGCCACAGTTGCCGTTGTCATCAGCAGACCACATACAAATGCCTATGACAGAACCTACGGCACCCGTGAGACCAGTCCCGGATTATTCAGCACTTCGGTAAATTTCCCTGCATATGGGTACTGGGACATTAAAATGGCTGTTTCCGACAGGGGAAAAAGTGTATCATTTGATAAAAGAATCTTCGTGCAGAAAAAAGGAGAAAAACAATGAAAAAATCAGCAGCAATCGTGGCTGTCGTTGCTCTCGGTCTGCTTTGTGCCGCCGCAGGAACGTCATTCGGAGCCGAGGCAAAGACAAAAAACCCCTATGAGGGAAATCAATCGATCGTCAAGGAAGGCAAAAGAATCTTTGAAAGCAATTGCAAGAGTTGCCATGGCGAAGGGGCCAGGGGTGATATCTGCCCGGACCTGACGACGAAGAAAAAGAAATTCGGCAATTCTGATTCTGACCTGCACACCACGATCTCAAAAGGAAGACCGGCCGGCATGCCGAACTGGGACAACACCCTCGGCGCCGACAAGATCTGGAAGGTGATCACATACATCAGGAGCGTCGAGAAATAATCAATATTTTTTTGAACGTCAATAAAGACGGCGGCGAGAAGTCGTCATACCCGCGAAGGCGGATATCCATGGAGGCTATAACTAATTGAAAAGTTTGGATTCCCGATTAAGCACTTCGGGAATGACAGCCTTAAAAGAGACTTTTTACGAGTTCATCAATAAAGGCCTGTTTCTGTTCTTAATTCTCATACCACTCCTGGCCTGCGGCCGCGAAAAAACGGCTGATCGGATAGACTGCGATATCGATGCAGGCCCGTGCACAAAAACAATCGCCGCGGAGAGTCCGGTACAGGTGACACTTGAGATCGGTCCCAGACCCCTGTCGGCCATGAAGCGGCTTTTGTTCCGGGTTAAAGCAGTGGAGAAGGATGCGGCCATAAAAGATGCTGAGGTATTCATCGACCTAACGATGCCGGGAATGTCTATGATGGAAAACAGGATTCAACTCCGGCAGGCGAAAGACAACAGCTACGTCGGCGAAGGAGTGATCGTCAAATGCTCGAGCGGCGGAAAGGTCTGGAGGGCGGATATCACCATCGGCCCCCCCCGCGATACCGCTCACGGCAGAATGAGCACCTCATTCCAGTTCAGGGTCAGCCGGTAGTGGATACAGGGTATCTGCTGTCGTTCACGACCGGGCTTATGGGCGGCTTCGGACATTGCATTGGGATGTGCGGTCCCCTCGTCACATCGTGTTCTCTCTCTGCCGTCCCGCAAAGGCTTTCGCCCGGCGTGCTGACAGGACAACTTATCTTCCATGCCGGGAGGATCACCACGTACTCCTGCATCGGAGGCATGGCAGGCCTTACCGGCTCGTTCATCAATTCCGCAGGGAAACTTGCCGGGCTTCAGGATATAGTCCCGGTCCTTGCAGGCCTTATCATGGTCTGGATGGGTCTCGGCATCGTCGGGATCATCCGGTCTAACGTCCTTTTTGAAGGCCGCAACGGACTTGTCATTAAGGGCGTCAGGGCGATCCTCCAGGGTGACAGTGTCTGGCGTTTTTATCCGGTCGGCCTGCTCCTGGGATTTCTCCCCTGCGGGCTTTCCTATTCGGTATTTATCGGCGCGGCCGGGTCCGGCGGACTACTGCAGGGCATGCTCTTCAGCCTGCTTTTCGGCCTTGGGACTGCACCCGCGCTGCTCCTGGTCAGCTCTCTGACCATAGCTGTTGGACAGCGGGTGCGAAGTTATCTGTATCGGGCCGGCGGCATTGCAGTAATAGCGCTTGGGATACTCTTTATCATCCGGGGCATCCGTTCCTATGCCGGCATGTGACCACTGCCTGAGGGAGTTTCCTCAGGGTGATATCGTCAGGGAAACAATAAACGAAAAAACCCTGATTTTCTGTTGCCGGGGCTGCAGCGGCATCTACCGGGTGATCCATGCCGAAGGACTCGACAGCTTCTATCTGAACCGTAAATGGGAGGAAACCGGCATTGAGATTTCTTCCCTTCAAAAGGAGATTGAGGCCGGGGCATTCGAAGAGGCTGCGCGGGATGTCGACGGCCTCAGAGAAATCGACATCTATATAGACGGCATCCGCTGCGCCTCCTGCGTATGGCTGAACGAAAAGGTCCTTTCCCGCACCCCCGGCATCGTTCACTGCAGGGTCAACTATGCAACGCACCGTGCGCGCATACGCTGGGAACCACAGGTCACCGGTCTTGCCGGCATTCTCAGAAGGATCCAGGCCATCGGCTATGTCCCGAAACCCTATTCAGAATCCGCGCAGCTCGCTGCCCGTAATGCAGAGGCCCGTGACATGCTCGTCAGGCTCGGAACGGCGGGGTTCGTCTCCTCCCAGATCATGATCTACAGCATCGCCCTATATGCCGGGTATTTTCAGGGCATCGACAGCAGCACCCGTTTCATACTCGAATTGATTGCCCTGCTTCTGACCATACCGGTGATCTTTTATTCAGGCGGGCCGTTCATCAAAAGCACCATAAACGGACTGAAACACCTTCGCTTCAATATGGACTCTCTCATTGTTATCGGCACCGGCTCTGCTTTCATATACAGCATCTATGCCATGTTCCGGGGAATGGAGGTCTATTTCGATACCTCGGTCATGATCGTCACGCTGATCCTCATTGGCAGATATATCGAACTTCAGGCCAAGGGAAAGGCTTCTGAGACACTCAGGAAGCTTGCTGCGCTGACACCCCGCAATGTCCGCATGCTTGCAGATCCGGGGACAGCCAGCCAAGAGCTCATTCCTGAGCGGATTAAGGTGCCGGTCGAATCCGTCAGCAAGGGCGACCTTATCGAAGTGGTCCCGGGTGAGAGGATCCCGCTCGACGGCCTTGTCGTCAGCGGCAGTTCAGAGGCCGATGAATCGGTCGTCACCGGAGAAGCGCGGCCCGTAGGCAAGGAAAAGGGCTCGACCGTGATCAGCGGCAGCATCAACCTCTACGGCACTATCGTTTTCGAGGTCACCCATACGGTGAGCGAGACAGTACTCTCCGGGATAATCAGGGCGGTCGAAGATGCCCAGTCGACCAGACCGAAGATCCAGGCGGTCGCAGACAGGGTCGTCGGGATCTTCGTCCCCGCGATACTCGTCATCGCAGCACTGACGGTCACCTTTCACCTTGCTGCCGGGACAACCGTTCACCATGCGGTCATGACCGGCATATCAGTCCTGGTCATCGCGTGTCCCTGCAGCCTGGGTCTTGCGACACCTCTTGCCGTCCTGGTCTTCACGACAATGGCCTCGTCCCGCGGCATACTGGTCAAATCCGGAGATATGATAGAGAAGGCCGCACAGACCACCGACCTCCTCTTCGACAAGACAGGGACTCTGACCCGGGGAAAACCGGTCCTCAGAAAAACCATGGTTTTCGACAAAGCACTGGATCCGGATTATGTCATCAGTGTTGCGGCAGCGCTTGAGAGGCTTTCAGAACACAGCATCGGACGGGCGATTGCATCCGCGGGCACAATGTCTGGAACTGCACCTTTTATTATCGAAGATTTTCGGGCGGTGCCCGGACGAGGCATCTATGGCACAGTCGATGCGAGGACCGTCAGCATCGGAAACAGGGCTTTTATGCAGGAGCGTTCAATTTCTGTTTCGAATGAGGCTCTGCAGTCCGGTAGTGACTTCGAAGGCACAGGAGATACCGTTGTTTATATCGGGTGGAACGGTCTGGTGAAGTCACTCATGGTCGTCTCCGACATGATGCGCGAAGAGGTCCCGGCAGTTGTCAGAGATATCAAAGATGCCGGGATTGAGATATCAATCATCAGCGGGGACAACCGCAAAACAACCGAAGCGCTCGCAGAGGCGGCCGGCATCAGAAACACCGTGTATGAATCAACCCCTCTGATGAAAAAGGACTATATTGCCGCACTGCAGCAGCAGGGCAGGAAGGTGATGATGGTCGGCGACGGAATCAATGACGCACCCGCCCTCACCCTCTCAGATGTCGGACTGGCCATGGGCCGCGGCACCGACATCGCGATCGAGAGCGCAGATGCTATCCTGCTGCGGCATGATATCAGTCTGGTCCCCTTCATCCTGAGGCTCGCGATCAGGGCAAACGCCATAATCCGGCAGAATATCTTCTGGGCCTTTTTCTACAACCTTCTGGCGATACCTCTTGCCATGGCAGGACTTCTCCATCCTATTGTGGCGGCCGGAGCTATGGCCGCCAGTTCGCTCTTTGTCGTCGGCAATTCTCTCAGGATCAGGTCAGACAGGTCATATAAGCCGTATAGGTCGGATCCAGGCAGCCGGAAACAGGAGGTGAATACGGCGTAATGTGGACCATAGGCTTTCTTATATTCCTGTCGATCATCCTCGGAATCGGGGCGTGGCTTTTTTTCGTCTGGTCCGTAAAGAGCGGCCAGTACGACGACCCGGAGGGGCCGAAATACCGCATGCTTGAGGATGAGGACGATGACCGGGACGGTATTAAAAAGAAACCTGATTCTTCAGATCATACATAAAGCTGTTCTGCATGGGTAATAATTCCCCGTAGATTTGGGGAATTATTCTACTTCATTGCAAATTCTCATGAGCAGGCGCCAGCTCAATCCCCTATCCATGCGCCTCTCTTCATATGGCACCCTCCTTGCAGATACAAGACCATAATGACAGACGTACTCTTATGCTCGAACAACCAGCTCCTGGCCAAAAGTCTTTATGGCATGCTCCGGGATGAAGGTTATTCGGTCGAGACGGCCGACCATCCGGCCCTGGCCGTACAGATGGTGCTCCGCAAGGAATATACTGCACTGATTATAGATTTCGAACCGTTCGGCCTTTCAGTCGATGATGCAGTCAGGATTATCAGGACCGTCAGACCCGAGATCATCGTCCTGTTCGTAGGGAATGATGTTGGGGATGAAGCCAATACGGTCGACGGCCTCAGCATAGAGGCCCCGGTCGACCTTGCCGAATTCAGGCAGACGATTCAGGCCATGCATCGTCTGAAATATGCAAAATAAATTCTTTATAAGGGGGCAGTAAGAAAATGGAACCACGCGAGATCATTATCAAGGCATTTGAAGGCGGCAGACCCGAGCGGGTGCCGGTAACACTCTTTGGCGGCGGCATGTGGAGCATCAAGGACTATGGTTCATCGTTTGAAGCACTGGGCAAAGACCCTGCAAAGATGGCTGACATGTGCATAAAGGAGGCCGACAGGATCAGAAGCGACGTCATCTATGTCGGCTCGGGCTATAACAATTTTCACGCCTCATCTCTCGGCACTGCCTTCGGGGCAGGAATAAAGTATCGTGAAGTAGGGGCCCCTGACCTCACGGCACATTTCGTCAGTTCCGAGGAAGACATCGATAAACTGAATATGGACGACCTCTTCAAGGACCCTGTCATAAAGAACATCTTTGAGGCAACGAGGATCGTCAAAAAGGAGATCGGCAAAAAATATCTGGTGACGATGACCTGCTGGGGGCCGTTCACTCTCGCCGCTCGCTTCGTCGGGGAAGAGACCTTCATGAAGGCGATCTTCAAAAAACCCGCCTTTGTCGAAAAGATGGTCAATTTCTGCGCTGACCTGCTTATCCATCTGTATGGGCCACTCGTTGCTGACGGTTCGATCGAATGCATCAGCATCGCGGATCCGACCGCCTCGGGCGATCTGATCAACCCCAAGCAGATGGCAAAATTCGCGGTACCACCCCTGAAGAAGATGAGTGACTGGGCAAAATCGAAGAACGTCCATTCCATCCTCCATATCTGCGGTAATACCAGCGACCGGCTCGAACAGTTTATCGACACCGGCTGCAGCAGCATCTTTTTTGATCAGAAGGTCGATATTGCAAAGGCGAAAGAGGTCCTCTTCGGCAAGATGTCCTTCGGCGGCAATGTCGCCCCGGTCCATGTGCTTTTAAACAAGAGCGCGGCCGAGGTCGAGACGGCCTGCAAAGAGGTGATCGAGGTTGCCGGAAAAGACGGCGGCTTTATCCTCGTTCCGGGTTGCGATATACCGCCGACGATCCCTTATGAGAACCTCAAGATGTTTCACGATACAGCCTTCAACTGGAAATATTAATAAATATTTCGAACTCGCTTGACGGGAAGGAGGTGAGAGGCAGCTTAACAGGGGTTTGACCAAAGACGTTCGGAGGAGGCGATGGGATTATTTGATTTTATCAGAAAGCTTCTGGCCGTAGAGCCGGAAAAAACAACGAGGGAGGAATCAAAAATGGCAGAGAAAATGACAGTTGAGCAGGTCAATGCGTACATGAAAGAGAAGTGCGGGTTTGTCCCAAGGATGTTCCAGATCATCAACACGGTCACCCCTGATCCGGGCAGGACGTTTGCTGATTTCTATGAAAGCATATTCGGTGACGGTGCGATCTCCAGAAAGAACAAGGAACTCATGTTCATGTCAGGCGGCGTTGCCTATTGTTCACCGCGCTGCATCATCCATGCTATCCCGGCTGTCAATGCCGGAGCGACAGACGGCGAAATATTCGAGGCTGCTGCAGTCGGCATGATCCTGGCCGGCTTTGTTCCGGGCGGCCCTGGTATTCCGTATGCATTTGAATATGCCCTCAAGTGTATTGACATGATTAACAAGTACCGTAAAGGTGAGGCTTGGGAATATCTGCCTGCGCCGAAGTTTGATCACGGCGTATATTAGAAAATAAAGGTCAACAAAAAAGGGGCAGCCTGTTCTTGCGGAACGGGACTGCCCTGAGGTTAACGACAACTTATTTTACCACAATTTCCTTAAAAGGAGACAGAATGTTTAAATTTGAGAAGGAACAGAAGATATTCAATATTGGCGGCATCAAGGTCGGCGGTCAGCCTGGTGAAAACCCTCCGCTGATGATTGCTTCCCTGTTCCACAATAAGGACAGTGTCACAAAAACAGACCGGAAAGGTAACTTTGACCGCGAAAGAACACGAGAGATGCTTAAGCAGATGGAGCAGATTTCGGCGGCTACCGGCATACCGGGCATGGTCGCAATGGTAGCCAACACACCCGACGAGGCAAAGCTTTACATAGACTTTTATCTTGAAAACACCACCATGCCTTTTGGAATCGATATGTGGGTAGCTGACCAGAGGGCGAAGGCAACTGAATATGTAGCAACGCTCGGCGTCCAGGACAAGTTCCTCTATAACAGTATTACCCCATGGGATAAGGACATCCCGGGACAGGTCAAGCGACTAAAAGACCTTGGAATAAAACACGTTGTCATACAGGCGTTTGACGATCAGGACCAGTCTCCCGCAGGCAGGCTTAAATCTCTTGAATCGATTCTCGCACAGGGAGCAGACTCGTTCGACACGATTATCGTTGATACTTCTGTCATGAACCTGCCCTCGACCTCTTTTTCGCTCGTCGCCAACAGGATGATCAAGGAAAAGCATGGTCTTCCGTGCGGTGGGGCATACTCAAACGGCACCCATATGTGGAAAGAAAGCAAGGAGGCATGGGGACTGGATGGGTTCAAGGCCATGGATGCAGTTGTGCAGGGAATGTCGTCCGCACTATGGTCAGACTTTAATTTCTGCGGTCCTGCAATCACCGCTCCCAGGGTCTTCCCGGCTGTTGCAAGCGCCAACATACTTCTTGCAACACTCGTCTATGATGAAACGGGAATTATCTATGACTCGCCTGAACTGCCGATACGAAAGATGTTCGGTGATTTCATCACGAAGCTGACTGAAGGCGGATCAAGAAAAAAAGGCAAATAACAATCCTGAAAGGAGAAACATTTTTAATGAATTCACGTGAAAGAGTCTTAAGTCTTTTCAAAAAGGAAAAGATCGACAGAGTGCCCTGCTTCAGCGGCATGGGTAACATAACAGAGGCTGGCATCAACAAACTCGGCTACAAATTCGCCGGTATCCACCTCGATGCCAGGCAGATGGCCGACACCGCGGCGACCACGTACAAACTTTTCGGTTACGAATGCGGTGTTGTCCCGGTTGACCTCTGCGTCGAAGCAGAGGCCATGGGTTGCCAGATCAATGTCTATCCTCATGCCGAAGGCATACTGTATCCGACAATCAAGGAGAAACTTATCCATAACGAGGCGGAAATGGACACGATAAAACTCCCGGCGAACCTCGGCGAGCAGGGCCGGGTGCCTCTGCTGCGCGAGGCGATCCGGCTGCTCAAGGCTGATATCGGCAACGATGTCGCTATCGGGTCATATGTCCTCGGGCCCTTCACCCTTGCCGGCCAGATCATGGAGTTAAACGACCTGCTGAAGCTCTCCTTCAAAAAGGCAGACAAGGTAGCCAGGCTGCTCGATCTCATGGCTGACGCGATCATCATCGTGGCTAAAGAATACGAAAAAGCCGGGGTCGATTATATAACAGTCAGGGAGATGGGTGCCACCAGCGACGTCCTGAGCCCGCGGGTATTCAGAAATCTTATCATGCCGCCGCTCCAGAAGGTACTCAAGGAGATTTCGGTTTTTTCGGCGCTGCATATCTGTGGCAAGACAAACGATATCGTCACCGCAATGATGGAGGCAGGCCCGACTGCAATAAGCGTCGAGCAGAAGAACGATGTTGCGGAGTCGCGGAAAAAACTGGGTGACGATGCGCTCATCTTCGGAAACTTTGACGCTTACAATGTGCTGGTTTCCGGGAGCGAGGAACTCGTCCGCTCGACCGTGAGGAAATGCATAGACGACGGAGTAAACGCGGTCTGGCCCGGATGCGATATCTGGCCGACGGTCCCCCCGGCAAACATGACGGCAATGATGGATGAAATAAATACCTACGGAGGTAAAAAGTAATGGTAGATGATGCACGCAAAAAGGAAATTTATGAAAAACTCAGAAACGGTGTTATCCAATATGACGAAGATGCCTGCAGAGAGGGTGCCCAGGAAGCGGTAGATGCAGAGCTCGATGCAAACGAGGCGATCTTTGACGGTCTTGTTTCAGGCATGGAAGAGGTCGGCAGACTCTTTGAGGCACAGGAATATTTCGTGCCCGAGATCCTGATGTGTGCCGACGCACTCTATGCAGGCCTGGACATTCTGAAGCCGCACTGCAAGCAGATGGACCTCGGTGTCAGAGGTTCCGTCGTCATCGGCACGGTCGAGGGCGACGTGCATGACATCGGCAAGAACCTCGTCAAGATGATGTTCGACGTTGCAGGCTTTCATGTCTATGACCTCGGCCGGGACGTGCCCCTGGACAAGTTCGTTGACGAACAGCTCAAGACGGACTCTGAACTCGTCTGCCTGTCGGCGATGATGACCACCTCCATGGTCGGCATGCCGACGGTCATCGAAAAGATCAAGGCGAAGAACCCTGACTGTATGATCATGATCGGCGGAGCGCCTACCTCAAAGGACCTTGCCGATAAATGGGGTGCAGACGGCTACGCGGAGGATGCAAGCAATGCGCTCAAGGAAGCGATTAAGATGGTCGGCTTCCTCAAAAAACTGAGGGACGAGAAGCTGAAGAAATAGGCACCCGGTGGATGCAGAACCGCTGAAGCGTTTCCTGCTGGCCGAAGGTGCAACTCTCGTCGGCATCGGTGATGTTGCTGAGGCCCTCTCCAGTGAAATCGTCCATCTCAGGCGGGGTATTGCGATCGCGGTCAACCGCAACCTGAACAGGGAAACTGTTGACCTGCTCGTCCGCCTCCAGTCACTTGCTGAGGGATGGCTGAAGGCAAAGGGACACCGGAGCCTCTCGATCCCTCCGGACTCAGACCGGAAAAAGGATAAACTGATCACGAAGCTCTATAAACTGTTCTGTCATAAAACAGCGGCAACATGTTCAGGTCTCGGATGGATCGGTAAAAACGGGCTGATCATAAACCGGCAGTATGGGTCGAAACTTTCATGGGCAACAGTCCTGACCGATGCTCCTTTCAGGACTGATGCACCGACCTCAAAGTCCGAGTGCGGGGAATGTGACCTCTGCGTCAGGCACTGCCCTTCAGGGGCAGTGAAAGGTGAGCACTGGTCGCTCGCTGATCCGCTCAGGGAAATCGTCTCCTACGACAAATGCCGGGCACTGAAGACCAAAAGGACCTCGCTCAGCAGCAAACCGAACTGCGGTTTCTGTATAACCGTTTGCCCTTATTCGAGAAACGGACATAACAAGTAACTAATTCAGGAGGAAACATAGATGAGCCGTACATTCAAGGTAATATTCCAGCCGGCAGGCCGGCGTGGAGAAATAGAGGAAGGAACCACAATACTCAAGGCGGCGCAGCGGCTTGGGGTTGATCTCGAGGCGCTCTGCGGCGACAAGAAGGTCTGCGGCAAGTGCAAGGTCAGGATAGAAGAAGGCTACTCAGAAAAAGACAACCTCGAATCAGGCATGGCGCATATTACGCCGCTTGAGCCGACCGCCGAGGAACTGAAACATATCAAGCCGGAAGACGGTCCGGGCATCAGGCTAGCCTGTTCCTGCGAGATCCACGGAGACCTGAAGGTCTTCGTCCCTGAAAGGTCCCGCGCCGGGAAACAGGTCGTCAGAAAGGACGCCAGGGAACTTACCATAGCACTGGACCCTGCGGTCAAAAAATATGTGCTGTCGCTGACGCCCCCTACCCTGCACGATATGACCACTGGTGACTACGAGCGGGTTGTCAAGGCAATGGAGGATGTCTATGGCATTAAAGATCTGAAGTTCGATTTTGAGGTGCTGCTGAAGCTGCAGGACGCCCTCCGCAACGGCGAATGGACCATCACGCTTACGGTCTGGCAGGGCAGCGAGATCATCAAGGTCGAACCCGGACATGTCGATGTCTGCTACGGGCTTGCCGTGGACATAGGGACCACAACCTGCGTCGGCTATCTCTGCGACCTCAGCACCGGTAAAGTGGTAAACACCGAGTCGATGATGAACCCGCAGGTGCCGTATGGTGAAGACGTCATGTCGCGCATAACCTATGCCATGACCAATCCTGAAGGCCTCAGGACGATGCAGAATGCGATCATCACCGGCCTTAACGAGATCATCGAGAGGGTCGTCAGCGAAGTGCACAAAGACGGACCGAAGGACAAACCGGAGAACATAATACCGAACCCGGGCTTTGCGATCGATGACCTGACGATCGTCTTCAACACGGCGATGCATCACATATTCCTGGGGCTGAACCCGATCTATATCGGCCGTTCGCCGTTTATACCGGCTGTTCAGAAGTCTCTGGATATCAAGGCGCGAGACCTCGGCCTGCGGATCAACCCGGGCTCCTTCATCCACGTCCTCCCGATCGAGGCCGGGTTTGTCGGAGCAGACAACGTCGGTGTCCTGATCGCCCAGGAGCAGTATTTCCAGGA
Source organism: Thermodesulfovibrionales bacterium (assembly GCA_049799315.1). Classification (GTDB taxonomy): domain Bacteria; phylum Nitrospirota; class Thermodesulfovibrionia; order Thermodesulfovibrionales; family UBA6898; genus PALSA-1316. The sequence goes on from JBARHQ010000036.1 coordinate 13,961, forward strand.
CGATATGGTGCTCGTTATTGACATCGGGACCAACGGTGAACTGCTCCTCGGAAACCGGGACAGGGTATGTTCGACATCCTGTGCAACCGGCCCTGCATTCGAAGGGGCGCAGATCAAGTTCGGCATGAGGGCCGCACCCGGTGCGATCGAGAAGGTCAGGATCGACCCGCTCACCAAGGAACCTCAGTACAAGGTGATCGGCAAGTCAGACTGGCATACCCATATTGAAGGCAAGATCAACGCAAAGGGGATATGCGGCTCTGCAATCATCGATGTGATCGCCGAGATGTTCAAGGCAGGCATCATCGACAAGACCGGCAAGTTTGTCCCGAACGCCGGCACGAACAGGGTAAGGATAAACACAGAGGGCAAACCGGAGTATGTCCTTGCCTGGGCAGAGGAGACCTCTATCAACCAGGATGTCACCGTCACCCAGGGAGATGTCAGGGCGCTGCAGCTTGCAAAGGGTGCACTCTACGCCGGGGTAAAACTGATGATGCAGAAGATGGGTGTCGCAAAGATTGACCGGGTAGAACTCGCCGGCGCCTTCGGCAGCCACATCGACCGGGAGGCATCACTCTGTCTCGGCCTGTTCCCTGATGTCCCTATCGATAAAGTCGTTGTCGTAGGAAACGCTGCCGGCGACGGCGCGAGGATGACGCTCCTGAACAGGAACAAGCGGACAGAGGCTGACGAGCGGGCCCGGTGGGTCGAATTCGTCGAGATCGCTACTGAGGCGACGTTCGAGAAGGAGTTTATGCAGGCCATGCATATACCTCATATGAAGGACAAGTTCCCTAACCTCAAGGCGATGCTCGAGGAGCAGAAGGCTCCGATAGCCTCAAGCATCAAGGGCTGACCTGGAGCAGTCACATGGCGAAAATGCAGATTAATCCCGGGGCCTGCGGCATGGAAGTAATAGTGGAAGTAAGGCAGAAGGATAAAAACACCTTTGCGGTAAGCATCACTTCCGAATGCAAAATGGTCGAAAAGCTCGGCCAGGAACTCAGCGAACTGGCCATGATGGACGCCTTCAAGTGGCTCCTGGGAAATCCTGTGTATGTAAAGGGGGCAGCATGCCTGAAACATGCTGCCTGCCCTGTCCCGAGCGGCATACTGAAGGCGCTTGAGGTGGAGGCAGGGCTTAATGTGCCAAGAGATGTTACAATGAAATTTATAAAAGAGAATCCTGAATGATCCAATTTCCGGCAGTCACCGGACCCATTAAAGCTATTGCTCTTTTATACCGATTAGTTGGTACAATCAAGTGTACGGGGTGTGCTGCTGTCAATACTATATAACGGGGTATAAAATAATGTCCTTGCTCCAGATAGCTCTCATAATTCTTGTCATACTGTCAGCCGTCCTGAATGTTTTTTTGCTTCTCAGACGTCGGACCGGCGAATTCAACAAATTTCTGCACACCTTTCTTGCAAAAAACATGGCAGGAAGGATAAACCTGGTAAACACTCTTGAAAAAACTGAAACGGGTGATCACCGGCAGGGGGAAATCATCTCGTTCTTCAATGAATTCATCCTGAAACTAAGACAGATACTCAAGAACAGTTTCTCCATAGGACATAATCTTACCACGACATCAGACGCGATGAAGAAAGATGCGTCTGAACTGCTTCAAATGGCAGACAGCACCAGCATGCAGTCGACGCAGGTCGCAACCGCAATGGAAGAGATGAGTTCGACCATCAACGAGATAGCCAGAAAAGCCTCCGCCGTAGCGACATCGAGTGTTGCAACCCTCGATAATGCGAGCCAGGCCGAAACGGACATAAAAAAGAATGTCAAAAGCATTGAACTGTTGTCCGGTAACGTATCGAACTGGGCGGAAACGAACAGGGCGCTCTCCCATGCAACCCGCAAAATTGACGAGATAATCCTTGTCATCAATGATATCGCGGACCAGACGAACCTTCTTGCCCTGAACGCGGCAATCGAGGCGGCCCGCGCAGGTGAGCAGGGACGCGGGTTTGCGGTTGTCGCCGATGAGGTCAGGAAGCTTGCCGACAAGACAGGGAAGGCGACCAAAGAGATCGGTGGGATGATCCGGGACGTAAAAAGCAAGGCTGATAACTCACTCGGCACGATGGACTCAACGCTCGCCGGTGTGACTGAAAGCATACAGAGATCACGAAGCGCTGAAGAGTCGCTTATAAAGATTGTAACCGAGGTGCGGCAGATCACGGATATGATTCAGCAGATCGCGACAGCTTCAGAGGAGCAGTCAAAGGTCTCTGAAGATGTGGTCTCGAATATGGAAAAGGTGGCCAACTATGCCAACCAGACAAAGATGCTTGCACAGAACATATCAACGTCAGGCGATTCTGTGGCCTCTCTTGCCATAAACCTTTACAGCAATCTCTGCAACCTGAAGAAGGATAACTTTGACACGGCAATGGAAGAGTTGCTCATATCGTGCTCCTCGTCTTTTCAGTCGATGCTTGAAGAAGCGGTCAGGACGGGACGGCTTGAGAACAGTGCCCTTTTTGACGACAACTATGTCAAGGTCGATGAAGAGGGAAGGTTTTCAACGGGTTGTATGAGTTTTTTTGAGAATTCAGTGCTTTCATCATTAAAACAATGGGCCCAAGCAGACAAGAAAATTGTTTATGTCGTAGCTATGGACAGAAACGGCTATATGCCGACACATATAATGCCTGCGCGTGCAAGGCTCAAGATGGCCGACCCTATCTCGATCAATGGGGCCAAGAGTGAAAAACTTATCGGCCAGGCCTTCAGAAGACCGATAGCTGCAGGAGGTGAACTGGTCATCGATATAACACATCCAATCCTGCCGGGAGGCCGCCATTGGGGATGCCTGAGAATCGGGTATATGCCGGACATGTCATGATATATTGCCCCGTGGTCCGGTAAGTGCATGCATCAGATACTGGCTGCTGCCGCTTATATTGTTTATGCTGTCTTCAGCCTGCGCCTCCTGTGGCACTTTGTATTATGGCTCAGGACTTCCCATGCCATCGGGAAAGTCTTCCGGTTTAAACAGAGGACCTCAGCCGGCACGATCATGCTCATGGCAATTGATATTCTTTCGTTCAGGAGAGTTATGGCAGCCAACGGACCACTGTGGTTCGGTTCAATGGTCTTTCATCTTTCTTTCCTCATTGTGTCCTTAGGTCACCTCAGATATTTCACGGACCCGGTCACTGGCTGCATACGGGACCTTCAGACCTGCGGACTGATTGCCGGGTTCCTGCTTCCGGCATCTGTCGTCTATCTGTTGTCAATACGCATCCTGTCGGCAAACAACCGGTATCTTACCTATCACAACTACCTGGTTCTCGGACTGGTGCTCTGTATCAGCACCACCGGTCTGCTGATGAGAACGGTTTTCAGGGCTGACCTTGTGGCTATCAAGGGGTTCACGTACGGACTGCTCACCTTTCATCCCGGCGTCTTGCAAAGCACATACCTTTTTGTTCTTCATTTTGCCCTCGCCCTGTTTCTGGTCCTCATACTCCCCTCGCATATTTTTTCTGCGCCGCTGGTCATCATGGAGGCAAGAAGACGCGAGCAGGAACTGAGGATGGTGATGCATGAAAAATAGCAGAAATAATACGTCAGGCTGCAAGGGTCTCGCTCCGTGGCCATAGAAGACACTCAGGAAGAAGCGGGTCCGGATAAAACCCGGAGGGCTCCACGCTGCGGCGGGTCCTTCACCGAAAACCTCTCGCCGATGCAGCTGATCGAGCTGGACGCCTGCTCGCAGTGCAGGGAATGCCTCACCGTCTGTCCTGTCCAGGAGGTGACCGGAAACGCTGCGGTCTCCCCGCCCGAGAAGATCAGGATGTTCCGGGAGTTTATCAAGGCCACAGCCGGTCTTAAATCGCGTTTTTTGGGGCCGAAGGAGATCGATCGCAGGCTGCTGGAGGACTTCACAAAGGCGGTATTCGAATGCACGACCTGCGGTGCCTGCGGCAAGCACTGCACTGTGGGAATTTTTACACAGAGGCTCTGGCCGTTCCTGCGTAAAGAGATGATAGCCCGCGGGCTGGTCGACTACAAGGTCCTGACCGACATGCCTGAGGCGATCAGAAATACCGGCAACCCCTATGATCTTCCGGCTGAAGACAGGTACCGCCCCTGGCTTCCTGAAGACATAGCAATCGCGGAACAGTCAGAGCTTGCCTATTATGCCGGCTGCACAGGCGCCTATACGGCTCAGCCAATGGTGAAAGGGGATGTTCGCGTCCTCAGCGCCATCGGTGAGCCTTTTACCATGCTGAAAGAGGAAGATGAGGTATGCTGCGGCTTCCCGCTCTTCATTTCCGGACAGCATGATATGCTCGAGTCCCTTACAAAGAGACTGGTCGCTGCATATCAGGAAAAAGGGGTGAAGACACTGATCTGCTCATGCCCCTGCTGTGTCAATATCATGACCCGTGAGTGGCCGGTGTTCTATGGTAAAGAGCTGCCTTTCAGAATAATGCACATAACCCAGTATACCCTCGACGCCCTAAGGCAGGGTAAAATCAGGATTACCGCGGAACTGAAGGAAAGGCTGATCTATCACGACCCGTGCTACCTGAGCAGGGGGGTCGGGATTATCGAGGAGCCCAGAGAGGTATTGCGTTATATTCCAGGGGTCGAACTGCTCGAGTTCGAGCGCCATGGGCTCAACTCACGGTGCTGTGGCGCAGGCGGCGCTGTTCGCAAGGTCTATCATGACAATGCAATGGCCATGGGCAGGCTTACGATTGACGAAGCCGTGGCAAAAAGAGCAGACCGCCTTGTCCTCAGCTGCCCTGCCTGCTACGGCAAGGTGAACGAGGCCATGGTCGATCATGACAAACAGATTGCGATTGTCGACATTATGGAACTTATTTCAGGACTTCTGGAGAGGAAACAGACATGAGTCACTTTACCATCCGCTGCAGGAAGTGCGGAAAGGAATTAAAGGACGTATACTGTGCGTTCTGCGAGCATTGCGAAAATGCCCTGCTCTTAACAGAATATAACGATCCGTTCAGGGACGATCTCGGCGAAGGGATATGGAAATTTAACTGGCTTCCGGTTCACACGCCTTCATTCAGTCAGCCCGGCACTGTTGTTTACCGGTCTGAATGGCTCGCCAAGCATTGCGGGCTCGAGAATCTTTATATAGCCTTTAACGGCTACTGGCCTGAGCGTGGCGCATTCCTCCATTCCTGTACCTTCAAGGAATTTGAGGCAGCTGTTGTTCTTCAAAATGCCAGGGAGAACGGAGTAAAAGGCCTGATAGTGGCATCTGCCGGCAATACTGCACGTGCGTTTGCACATCTCTCTATAGTCGCCGGATTTCCTGCGCTTATCGTAGTACCCAGGATGTGCCTCATGGAAATGTGGTATCTTGAAAGCTCATCGATGGTCCCGACGCTGGCAGTCGGGGATGGTGATTATTCTGATGCCATAGATGTTGCAAAAAGGATCGCAGCTGTATCAGGCTTCCCGTTTGAGGGAGGGGTACGCAATATAGCCAAGAGAGACGGGCTCGGCTCAACTATCCTTGAAGCTGTCTCTGTCATCGGCAGAATGCCTGACCACTATTTTCAGGCTGTCGGAAGCGGAACCGGGGGCATAGGCGTATGGGAGATGTGCGAACGGTTCATCAGGGATGGTCGCTTCGGAGACAGGCTGCCAAAGCTGCACCTGGCACAGAATATCCCATTTGTCCCCATGGTACATGCATGGATGCAGAGGAGCAGGAAGCTCTTTGAGCAGGACCTGCGACCTGAGCTTATCGGCCAGATTTCTACGCGGGTACTCTCCACGCGCTATCCTGCCTACACGATTGAGGGAGGGGTCTTTGATGCTCTGACTGCCACAAACGGCAGGATGTATGGAGTCACCAACCGGGAAATATTTGAGTCGATGGAAATATTCAGCAACCTCGAAGGCGTTGATATAGTCGCTGCATCCGGAGTCGCCGTTGCAGCACTTATCCAGGCTGCCCGCTCCGGACAGATATCAGCGAAAGAGACAATACTGCTGAATATCACAGGAGGTGGAGAGGTGATCCTCGGGCGCGAGAGGAAAACATACAACGTGGAACCCATTTTCGTTTCAAAAAAAATAACTGAAAAGGAGATTGAGAAGACGATATGTTCAATCCTGAAGCAGAACTGATCGGCATACTGAAAGAAGCGGGGATTGATTTTACCGCCTCGCTCCCCTGCGAAAAGATAAAGACAGTTCTTGAAATGCTCGGAGAGACCTTCCCTCATCTGCCGCTGACTCGTGAGGAAGAAGGGGTCGGCATATGTGCAGGCGCTGCGCTCGCCGGAAGACGTCCTGCCATGTTCGTGCAAAGTTCAGGTATCGGCAATATGCTGAACGCCCTGCTCTCTTTGACCCAGTTCTATGAATTGCCTCTTGCCCTCTTCATCAGCCAAAGGGGTGTATACAAGGAGCGGATCGCAGCACAGCTGCCGATGGGACAAAGGCTGCCGGGTATGCTCAGAGGCGCAGGCATCAGCTATTCGGTGATCGGATCTGCAGCAGACTTCAGGATAGTGAGAAAAAAGCTTTCAGAGGTCTACAAAAAAAATATTGTCCACGCCTTTCTTCTGAGCCCTGCGATATGGGAAGGGTCGGAAGGCACATCAAGCGTAAAGCTGCAAGCTGCAAACTGCAAGCCGCAACCGTTATACCACAAGATCCACACGCCACGCTATAAGCCTCAACCTTCAAAATATACGCGATATGAAACACTCGAGATCATAGCCCCCTGGCTTAAGGAAAAGATTGTGGTCTGCAATCTCGGGATACCCTCGAAGGAGCTTTACGCGATTCTCCATCAACCTTCGAATTTTTATATGCTCGGCAGCATGGGCATGGTGACGCCTATCGGTCTTGGCATCAGCCTTACGACGGACAAAGAGGTTGTGGTGATCGACGGAGACGGCAGTATTCTCATGAATCCCGGGACTCTGGCTACGGTTGCGTTCAGCAACCCGCGCAATCTGACTATTGTTGCGATAGATAACAGCTCCTACGGCTCAACCGGAAATCAGCGAACGCTGACCGGGGAATGTGTTGATCTTAAACTCGTGGCACAGGGCTTCGGAATACACAACTCTGTGAAGGCAGCAACAAAAAAAGAGCTTATCGCAGCAATGAGGCATAACAACGGCCCCCTGTTCATCCACGCTCTTGCTGTATCAGGAAACAGCGACTCACCGAACATACCCCTGAAGCATCTGGAGATCAAACAGCAGGTCCAGACCTTTCTGTCCGGCTAGGTCACCTATCTCACCGGCACCGGGTCTCCCAAGACCGGGAAACCGCTCTTTTGCATCGCCTTTCTGATCTCATCCAGCCCGGTCCTGGTGTCATCGAAGATGATTGTCAGGCTGTAGTCATCCGGATTGTCGTCGGCAAACTTCACGCCAGGGATAGACTGGGCGGCAGAACTTGCCGCCATGCCAGAACTAGCTCAGTTTATTTTAGGAACGCTGAACTTCATCTTCAGATCAGCGGCAGACACGCTGTCTGTCGACACACAAAGAAAAAGAGCCAACACTATCGCCGATACTCCTGCTATTTTCATGGGACTCATGACACCTCACTTTTTTTATTTTCCGGCGCGTGCATCACGTATGCCCTTGCGCTTCCGCATGTCAAAAAAAAAAGGCCGGTGTCATGCGACACCGGCAGGGTTAGTGTTATTCCTTCACCCGGTGATCGGGATTTTGGTGCTCTTGCTTTCTACCTCATGAGTCCTGGAAAGCCTAACCTCCAGTACTCCATTGTCGAGATGCGCCTTTGTTTTATCTACGTCTATGTCAAAGGGCAACTCTACGCTACGGCAGAATGAACCCTCGCTGCGTTCATAGCTGTAATATTCTCCCTTTTCAACCTTCTCTTCGGTCTTCCTTTCACCGGAGATCGTAAGAATGTTGTCAGAGAATGTAATATTCACGTCATCTTTCCCGATTCCGGGAATATCAGCCTTCAGAATAAGCTCATCTCCCTCTGCATACATATCAAGTCTCGGGAGCTTTGTCTCAAATTCCATAGTACCTGTTGGCAGCATGGTGCTGACTACTCTGAACGGATCCTGCCAAGCACTACCAAACCATCCTCCCATGTCCTCAAAAGGCGACACATATCTCGGTGTTTTTATAAGTAAAAGCTCTCTTGTTGCCGTCATAATGTCCACTCCCTTCCGCGGGTCCCCTCTACTTCCTGGGATACCCCTTTCTCTTAATTACATTATATGCCTAAGTTCGATACTTTGCAACTATTAATTACTACTTTGCCTCTGGTCAGCAAACGATACAATTTCCCTTAGCCGACACAGGCTTAGGGACTCCGTAGTCACATTACGGTCGTATAAAAATACTCAGTAGAAGCAGACAGAAATGCCGCAAAAGTCCTGCCTGCAATACCTTACAGACATTTAATGAGGCCTGCCAGCCTTCTTTACAAAATCCAGATACCGTTACGTCTGCGTTTACGTGAATAATAATTAAATCATATTGCCATTGCAGGACTTTTGAGGTGTTTCTATTCTGCTGCAATGCAACGTTACGATGTATACTCAGGAGCTTATGCTCAGTCTTTTTACTCAGGGAATAACGGGATATTGAAATGTCTGCTCCTCACCCGAGAGGGCCTCGACCAGAAATGTCCTGAGGTATCTCTTCTCTTCAGCGGACAGACCGAGAGGTTTAAGAACAGTGTTCCCCTTCCCTCCGCCACCGTCAAAGAAGTCGATAACCTCTTCAAGTGTAGCAAATATCCCGTTATGCATGTATGGGCCGGTCTTTGCCACCTCCCTGAGCGTCGGAGTCCTGAAGGCCTTCCAGTCCTTCTTCTTCCCGGTGATGAGATACCTCCCGGGGTCCTCATTAAGACTCCGGTACTCTTTATAGTGATAGACCTTCGCCACAAAGCGCATGGTCGCTGTGACACGGGGGTCGTTCATCAGCAGGGGGTTTTCAGGCACATTCAGGGCGTAGAACCTGTCGTCCGCCAGGACCGATCCATAATGGCAGTCCGCGCACCTTCCTTTTCCGGTGAAGATCTCAAGGCCCTTCTGTGCAGCGTCTGCCAGAGCCTTTTTGTCGCCCTGCAGATAGCGGTCGAGGGGGACATTAACAGAAAGCAGCGTCCGCTCAAAGGCGGCAAGGGCCATCGCCATGCGCTGTCTTGTCGGCTCTCCGCCGAAGACCTTCCTGAAAGCCTCAACGTATTCAGGGACCACCCGGATCTGCTCTTCAAGGTAATCAAGGTTCCTGTTCATCTCGAATGCGGACATCATCGGAAAGAGCGCCTGGTCTTCGAGGGTCTTCGCCCTGCCGTCATGAAAGAGGTTCTTCTGAAAGGCGCTGTTCAGGAGTGTCGGCGAGTTTCTCCAGTTCTTCGTCGTGGGATAGCTCAAAGAGATATCAAGACCGTCAGCAAAGGCCTGCTCAGGATTATGGCAGGTGACACAACTCATCGTACCATCGCCCGAGAGCCTCCTGTCAAAAAAAAGTTTTTTTCCGAGTTCGATCTTCTCCGGCGTCTGAGGGTTATTCGCAGGGATGGGGACTGATTTTATAGGCTCCAGATACCCCGCATTGGCAAATGAAAAAAGGGCCAAACAAGTGATTATGAGACCGGCGGGCACTAAAAAGAAACTTCTATTTTTTCGCATTGATCAACTCCTCCTCGACGACCTTTTTCAGGTGCTCATACGGAACGTCCCCGACGACTTTTCTCCCATTGATAAAAAAGGTCGGTGTGTTGTAAAGATCGAAGGAAAGGGCAAGCTTTTTATCACGCTCTATCAGGGCAGAGTGTCTCATTTTATCAATACTGTCAATGAATGTTTTCACGTCCAGCCCGATCTCCTTCGCGTATTTTATCAGACTGTCCCTGTCAAGCTTTGGCGAGTTCTTCAGAAGCATATCATGCATCTCCCAGTATTTGCCCTGATCAGCAGCTGCAAGCGCAGCCTCTGCAGCGATATGTGAATAGTCACGGTACTTGTATGGATAATTTTTTATCACAAGCCGCACCTTGCCTTTGTATGCATCCATCAGTTTCTTGACGGTCGGACCGGCCGCCATGCAATGCGGTCACTGGAAATCGAGAAATTCTATAATCGTGACCGGGGCATCTTTCGGCCCTTTCTGCGGCGAATCTCCGACCGGGACGTCAAAGCGTCTGACTTCCGACCACGCCAGGGAAGATATGAAGATGAAAAATATTATCAACCCGATTTTTTTCATCACAGGACCTCCTCTCCTGATAAAAAACCTTAAATCAAAACACTAAGTTGACAGCAGACAGAAATGCCGAAAAAGTCCTGCCTGCAACACCTTACAGCCAATTAATGGGGACTGCCAGCCTCCGTTACAAAATTCACTTGCCGTTACGTCTACGTTTACGTAATAATAATTAAATCATGTTGCCATTGCAGGACTTTTGAGGTGTTTATGGCTGATGCAATGCAACTTTCAGTTCAGCACTTCGGTCTCAGGGAAGACCCGCAGATACTTCACCGACACCTTGAACCCGATTATCGCAAAAGAGATAAACGCAAGCGTCACGACAAATTCCATCCATGAGGGGAAGTAGCTGAACCCGGTCGCGCTTTGGTCCCTGTACACGCCGAAGATCGAGACATTGAGCCTGTTTAAAAGGACGCCTGATATAACGAGTACGTTGACAAAAAAGATGCTCCTGACGTTCTCTCTCACGCTTTTCATCGAAAGCAATATGACAGGGCCGACAACGCTTATGCCCATCTCCAAAAGATACATATTCGCCTCCATACTTCCGTTAAAGGCAGCGGGTATGCCGGGGCCTTTGAAGAGAAACCAGAGTTTGGCGATAAGATAAATGACCGCAGCGATAAGTGTCCCCCTTGCGAGACCTGAAAGGATACCGATGTCGGCCTTATGCTTGAAAAACTTTTCGCTCAATATGGTTTCAAAGCTGACCATCGAAAGCCCCATCATGATAGCGGATATGAGAAAAAGTGTCGGTATCTGGGAGTTATACCAGAACGGCGACAACTTCTTCGCCGTGATCAGGTAGACCGCTCCCAGCGACGACTGATGCAGTGTCGAGAGGAGCACGCCGAAGAGTACGACCGGTATGATAATTTTGTGGATAAAACCGGCCGCCTTTTCCATCCCCAGCTTTTCGAAAAACATGGGACTCGACTCGGTTGCGAGTGTCGAGGTATAGAGGACCACGTGTATCGCCACGATCCACATTACCGAATGTATCTGCCACATAAAAATAGGATGCCAGATGCGCCAGGGGACGCCGATGTCGAGTGTAATGGCGGTAGCGGCAAGCAGATATCCGAAAAATGCGTTCAGTATCGACGCCCTTACAATAGGCTTATACTTTTTCATATTCAGGA
>JBARHQ010000037.1:0-2363 GCA_049799315.1 Thermodesulfovibrionales bacterium
CTGAGAAAGACCTATACGGTCGAGATCCTGAAGGACGCCCTTTCGAAACCGAAGGAAGGCGCGAAAGAAGGCCCCAAAGAAGGCAATGGCAAGGCGGGGTCAGACCACCCTGCAGGGGAAAAGAAGGACGCCCCGGGAAAAGAAGAACCAAAGCAGAAAGAAGAAAATAAACCAAAGACACATTAAAATATATTACAAGACAAAAAAAATGAGAGGGCCGATACGGCCCTCTCTTTTTTGAGGAGATTAAGAGACGGGTTTGTAAAAAGTTCGGAGGCAAGGCGCGCATGGTTCGACAGGCTCACCATGACATATGAAGAGCCTGCCCTGAGTTTATCGAAGGGAGTTTTGAAACGCAACGCAGCATACAGAGCTTTTTACAAACCCGTCAGCTGTATTCGATCACAATCTCATAATCAACAGAGGCATGGTCAGCATCCAGTGCGTCGACCTTTCCGGAACAGCCCAACTTGCCTTTCTGAACCTTTTTTCGTGCCTTGACCATGGAGGCAACGACCGTGGTGAGGTCAAACCCCCCTCCGTCACAGCCCTTCACCAGACAATCCATATTAAAATAAGCAAAGGACGTCGGGAAGATATTCACCGTTCTTACCATAAGGACATGATTTACCGTCTTCTGGTAATAGGTCATGTGGATTGTAATACCTGAAACTGAAGGATAGCGCACGGAAATTAAACCAGCAGCAAACATGCTCTGCTTTTTTAATTCCATCTTTGCGGCGTAATGATTCCTGTTAGCTATGTCTACCTCAAAAATTCCCCCGCGGATGCGGGGGAAATATCACTGGTCAATTACAGTTTTACGACGTTGACTGCCTTGGGGCCTTTCGGACCCTTTTCAGTATCAAAGCTGACTGAATCACCCTCAGCAATGGTCTTGAATCCATTGCCCTGAATGGATGAATAGTGCACAAAAACATCACTGCCGTCTTCGCTGGTAATAAAGCCGAAGCCCTTGGACTCATTAAACCACTTCACCGTACCATTAGCCATTTCTTTTTACCTCCTTACGTATAAACTAAAGCTCAGAAAGTGCCACCGCAATAAAAAAGGCCACAAAGCTAAAAGTCTTTGTGGCCTTACCAATCCAAAAACCTCTGAAACTCTGTTCCTATATTACCATAAATAACTACAAGGAATCAACCGCATCCCGAATCCAGCAAATCACGGGCATAATAAGCTATGCTATCAATTATGCCGGAGAAGCCAAGCAGAACACAAAAGAAAAAAGAAGCCGAGGCGCTGCAGGAATATGGCACAAAACTGGTGAAACTCAGGGATGACCAGATCAACGCGATAGCCCTGCCGGAGGAAATACTCCATGCCGTCAAATTCGCAAAGACCCTCCAGCATGGTGCACTTCGGAGACAATTGCAGTACATCGGCACGCTTATGCGGAAGCACAACGTCGCGTCCATCCAGGAGATCCTCGATAATACAAAGGTATCCAACAGGAAGATATCCCGGTCAACAAAGGAAATTGAAAGATGGAGAGACAGCCTCCTCGCAGGCATCGATGACGTTATAAAGGACATAGCCGGCAAATGCCGAGATGCAGACCTTCAATATTTAGCAGAGCTGGTTCAGAAGGCCGGGGCAGAGAAAGAGGCGGGCAAGCCTCCGCGGTCGGCAAGGATACTTTTCCGCTACCTGAAAAATATCCGCGATGAAGATAGAGAGGGGTCAAGGGTTACATAGCCGTTTTTTGGATGTTGTGGCTGATTTGATGATGGATTGTGATAACGGGTAGTTGCCTCAAAGAGGATAATTTGTTTAAGCTATATAGTTGAGCAGTGAAAGTTTTCTCTTAAGAGGTAGCCATAAAATGTACTCAGACGAAATCAATAAAAGAAGGACCTTTGCAATCATCAGCCACCCTGACGCAGGCAAGACAACGCTCACCGAAAAACTCCTTTTGTTCGGCGGGGCGATCCAGACCGCAGGGGCGGTGAAGTCGAATAAAATCAAGAAGAGTACTTCTTCCGACTTCATGGAGATAGAAAGACAGCGGGGCATATCCGTATCGACCTCTGTCATGAATTTTGAATACAACGGCCAGAAGATCAATCTCCTGGACACCCCGGGACATAAGGACTTTGCAGAAGATGTCTACCGCACACTGACCGCAGTGGACAGTGTCATCATCGTGGTCGACTGCGTCAAGGGAGTGGAGGAACAGACAGAAAAACTGATGGAAGTCTGCCGGATGAGGAAGACTCCCGTCATTGTCTTCATTAACAAACTCGACCGCGAGGGCAAAAGGCCTTTTGACCTCCTCGATGAGATTGAGGCAAAGCTTCGGATCAAGGTGCGGCCCTTGAGCTGGCCCATCAGCATGGGGT
>JBARHQ010000038.1:0-32818 GCA_049799315.1 Thermodesulfovibrionales bacterium
ATCCTGGAGATCGTCAAGAGATCGTCGACGAGACTGTTTATGCGCTCGCTGTTCGACTTTATGGTCCGGATAAATCCGACGGCATGTTCTTTGTCCTCGAGCGCACCCTCAAGGAGCGTGTCGGCAAACCCTTTTATCGCAGTGATAGGGGTCTTGAGTTCATGAGATACATTGGCGACAAAATCTTTTCTGACCTGTTCAAGTTTCTCGATCTGCGTTATGTCGTGGAAAACAGCCACAAAACCTGAAAGGGCCTGCCCCCCCCCGTGCCCCCCGTAATATAGCGGCGACACACGTGCCCTGAGATATTTTTCCTCAGGGACATCGACCCTGAACTCCGTGCTGCCCGATGAAAGGGTCGCGCGTACTTCCTCAACCAGACCAGTAAATTCATGATTTCTTACGACATCGACAAACTGGGCTCCGATTATAGGAATGTCGCCGAAGAATTCTCTGACCGAGGAACTGGCAAGCGAGATAACGCCTTTGGCGTCGACAATCAGAAGGGCATCAGGAATGCTTTTCAGAATAACGTTCAGGCGGCTCCTTTCCTCTTCGCTCACGCTCATCATTTCCTGCAGTTTGATCGACATTGACGTCAGATTCTCGGCGATCTCGTTAAATTCTCCCGCGTTGTGCAGAAACAGCCGCTTATCTATCTCACCACGGGACAGGGACTGTGAGAACCCGGTTATCTGCTTAAGAAGTCTCCTAAGGTGGTCTGTCTGAATAATGGAAAGTATTCCCATGACAAGAAGAACAGCTACAACGACAATGATGATCTTTATCCGCAGAAGATTGACCGCATGGTCCACGTCCTTCAGCGGCACGGCAAGCCTTATAAACCCTTCCGCATTTTCTCCGTCGCCTATTTTTTTCGCGACATACAGAAAATTATACTTCAGCGTATCACTGTATCGTATGGTAGCCCCGGTATCGAAGGTGAGCGCCTGTTCTATCTCTGTTCTGTGCAGATGATTATCCATGTTGGTGGACTCAGAATCCGAATCGCCGATCACTTTTCCATCCTTCCCGATGACTGTCACCCGCGCACTGGTAACCGTTTTTACTCGCCTGCAGAAGTCATCAAGATTCTTCGGAGCGAACGATATGTCCTTTGAGATAAGGCTGATCTGTGTAAGGAGAGTCTTCTTGAGATTCTCTATATAGCTTTCGCGAACAGCAGAGGTTATATACAGTTCAACAAAGATTACTGCAAGTATCATGACAACAGCGTATAGAATAAAAGTCCGCCTGAAGATGCCGCGCTTCACAGTGCTCCCTCCACGAAGTAGCCGATTCCTCTTCGTGTCTTTATAAACTTCGGATTTGCAGGGTCGTCCTCTATCTGGGCGCGCATTCTCCGGATGTGAACATCGACCGTCCTGGGCTCCACAAACGCCTCGTCTTTCCAGACCGCATCAAGAAGCTGGTCGCGGCTGAAGACCTTCCCCCTCCGCTCGGCAAGATACAGCAGGAGTCTGAATTCGGTCGTGCTCAACGACAGCGGGGTATCGTTTTTCAATACCGTGTATGTTTCCTTGTTGATCAGCAGGTTGCCGAGCTGTATAGTTTTTTCGTCGGCCGGCTTCTCCGCAGCCCTTCTCAAAACAGCCTTCACGCGGGCCACCAACTCACGCGGGCTGAAGGGTTTCGCCATATAATCATCGGCCCCGATTTCAAGCCCGAGTATCCGGTCGATTTCCTCCCCCTTTGCGGTGAGCATGATTATCGGAAGATTTTTTGTTTTTGGGTCGTTTCTGAGAATGCGGCAGAGTTCTATGCCCTGGATGCCGGGCAACATCAGATCAAGGATAACAAAATCAAAGGTATGGTTCTTTATCTTCGTGAGGGCCTCTTCTCCGTCAAGCGCAGATACAATCTCGAACCCCTCTTTCTTAAGATTGTAGGAGACCAACTCTACAATGTCAGGTTCGTCATCGACAACTAATATTTTTTTTGCGCTCACTATCTATACTTATAGCATTTAACGTAATACTGACGCAACAGGGTCCGGGAGTTCCAGAGACGGATCTGCCCCCAAGTAATTCCTCAGAAGCTGTAAGTCAGCAAAACGGTTGTTTTGCGCGCCTGACGCTCGACGCTGACCTTTAACCTGTTGTTCACGAAATTGGCAACCAAAGCCCCCAGAAGAGCCCCGGCAACATCAGCTGCCATATCGGATCCACTGAACCTGCTGTCAGTCAGTTCCTTTGCCAGTCCGGGGAGGCTTCCCACCAATGTACCGAAAAGGACCCTTCCCGGGGCCTCCAGGTCCGTATGGTAATGAAAGTATGTTTCTCCCGCCGCCCCAAAGAGTGACGATAGCCCGGCGTGTAAGGCAGCATCGTTGCTCTCGGCACCGAAACACAAGACAGGTATAAATAAGACCGACATAAGAGTAATAACCATAATAGTCGTACTACAATTCGTCCTTGAAAACATGTGACCTCCTGTCCTTGGCTCTTTCCTGCGATTCTATCACACATCAGGCTGTTTTTCAATTATGACTCGCCGGGGGGAAGAAAGATCATGCCATAAGCAAAGATATCAAGGCAATTTCCGGGGTGAAACCCGATTTCCAAGAATTAGAAGTGATCGAAAAAGGAAGCTGGTGAAGGGTTATCGCCCCTTGGCCGTGATATCTTCGGGGATGCCGGTCCCGGCCTGAACGAGCTGTTCGACCTTCTTCATGTCTACCTTGCGGAACAGCCCTGCCTTCTTGAGCAATTTCCGGGCCTCACCCTGCATATCCGATATTTTTTTATAGACGTCCCTGTTGACCTCCATGAATATAGTCCCGTCCCCCAGTTCGGCGATCTTTACAGGACTATAGACGATCTTGCCGGCCATGCCTGACCGGACACTATCAAAGAGCTGCTCCATGTCTTTGCGGAGGACCCTTACGCATCCATGGCTCATGAACCGAAATACGGACGATGGGTCGATCGTGTCGTGGATCAGAATGCCGGGGAGTGTTGTCTGCAGGACGTATCCTCCCACCGGGTTCTTCGGACCAGGCGGGTAGCTCTCTTTCACGGACAGGCCCTCACGCCTCATCTCCTCCTGGATCGATTCCGGCACCTTCCAGTCAGGGCTTTTGAGTTTCCCTTTTATCTGAAATTTGCCCACAGGGGTTTCCCACCCCCTCTGTCCTTTCTTCTTCGGCATGCCGAGGCCGACGGGCACGGACATCAGGGGAACGCCGCTCTCAAAGAGATAGAGCATCCTGCCGGGGAGGTCGATGACGACCCCGCGCTCCATGGTTTCAGGGATGATAGCGCTGGCAGTGATGAGGAGGTTTAGACCTGCCTTGAGCGGCTTCCCGGGATCGAGTCCGTTGTCGTCCGCTATTTCTTTCCAGCTGACGCCCAGCCTGCCGCCGATCGAAGTGAGCGTGTCGCCGCCGGCAACAGTATACGTGAAATGGTGCTGCAGGAGAAGCCCGGCCGAAGCAGATGAAGGGAAGAAGATGATCAGCATCAGCAGGACACCGGCAAGAGTTGCAAAGCGCCTGAGGCGGACCCTATGATAAGCCGTTCCCTTCAGTTTCCTGTTTTTCATAACCTCAGAGAGAAAGATGCTCTGCTCCTTTCGCGGCAAGGTCCTGAACGCTGGCAGGAAGACTTCTGTTATTGCTCCCTGTGCCTTCATGAAGCACTTCCCATTTCTTGAATTATACCTGAGTTGCGGCTGATCAGGCTATCTTTACCTTCAGTTTTTTCCCGGGGGCATGTGCACCATCAGAAGTATCGCCTCAAGCAGGAGGAGGAGTTGCCTCATACGGACACCTGATATCGGAAACATTTGACAGTTCCGGCGATAGGTGTTAGTCTTCTGGAAGCTTCTGCCCGGCCTTGTCGATAGTGTGGCGAGGCCAAATATATTTTGAGGAGGGAACATGATTTCGAAGAAAGACGTAAAAAAAGTGGTGAAGAAGGTAACGGATAAAATTGCGAAGGTCGAAAAAAAGGTGGCAAAGAAAGTCGTAAAGGCCGAGAAGAAAGTGGTAAAGGCGGCGAAGGCTGTTGAGAAGAAGGCAGGGAAGAAGGTCGCCTCTGCGGTCAAGGCCGTGAAAAAGAAAGTCGCCCGTTAATCCGGCGATACGGAAGAGGGACCGGCTGCATATGACCTGAAGGCAGCATGTCCCTCAATCCGGCCATAAATTTAAGACAATAAATAAGGGTGTGATGAATCACGCCCCTACGGTATCATCGCAATTTTTACTGCTGCCGGCGGGCGCTCTGGTAGCCAGCCACCTATATGTTCCTCCTTGGCGGATAGATAGATCAGCATGAAATAAGCTAAACTAATTACTAGATAAGATAATTTAATGATGGCATCCGTACGTGAAGGGCATGAAAAAAGATTATCCCCGCAAATATATAAAGATCCGTAAAGAAGAGAGGTGACCTTGTTATGGCTGAAAGAAAGGCAAAAATAATCTGCACGCTGGGACCGGCATCTGTCGATCCCACTGTCCTCTTTTCTCTCATAAGAAAAGGCATGGATGTGGCGCGGCTGAATTTTTCTCACGGAGACCGCGAAAGTCATAGGAAGGCAATCGAATTGGTCAGGAAGGGCTCGGCCCAATACAAGAGACCGGTTGCGATACTGCAGGACCTGCAGGGGATCAAGATAAGGACAGGCAGGGTAGCGGGAGGCTCAGTGCTTCTTGAGAAGGGGAGCAAGGTCACCCTCATGCCCGGTAAGGGGACCTGCGACCATACAAGAATCTATATAAACTGCCCCGACCTTGTAAAAAACGCCCGAAAGGGCGATATGATTTCCCTTGACGACGGACTGATCCAGCTTGAGGTGAGGTCAAAGAGCAGGGATTCGCTGAAAACTGCAGTTGTAGAAAGTGGGGTCCTGAAAGACAGAAAGGGTGTGAATCTGCCGTTCAGCACAGAGGCACCTTCTTTTACTGATAAGGATGCAATTGACCTCGCCTTTGGCCTTGCCATGGATGTGGATTATGTCGCCCTCTCCTTTGTGAGGTCCGCAGAAGACATTGAGCGGGTCGAACACTGGTTCAGAAAAAGGAAAAAACGGATACCCCTTATAGCAAAAATTGAAAGGGCCGAGGCCCTCGCCAATATAGAAGAAATACTCGACAAGGCGGACGGCATTATGATCGCAAGGGGTGACCTCGGTCTCGATTTGCCTGCGGAGGAAATACCCCTTATACAGAAGAAGCTGATCTCACTTTCGAACAGTAGAGGGAAGCTTGTTATTACGGCGACACAGATGCTTGAATCCATGACGGAACATAGCAGCCCCACAAGGGCAGAGGCTACTGACGTGGCTAATGCGGTCATGGACGGCTCCGATGCCCTGATGCTCTCGGCGGAGACAGCCTCCGGCAAATATCCTGTAGAGGCCCTGGTGATGATGGGCAAGATAATCAAGTACACGGAAAGAGAGGCGCCCGCCCAATCTTCCGCCTTCGGTTTTCCAGAGGTCCGGTCTGCTTCACTCGGTGCTGTCCCGGAGACGGCGGCAACGTTTGAGGATGCCCTGTTCTCAGGCGCGGTTGCTGATGCAGCCTGCAGGGCGGCTGAAGACATCCGGGCACGCTTTGTCGTTGCCTGTACGGACACGGGCTTTACCGCCAGACTGGTTTCGAAATTCAGGCCGCGGATCCCAATAATCGCTTTTACGCCGGAAGCCCGCACTCTGAATAGAATGTGCCTCTACTGGGGAGTGCAACCGAAATTGATGCCTCCTCCCACTGGCACTGACACCATGATACGGGAAGTCGAGCGGCTGCTTATCGAGGAAGACCTCGTGAAAAAGGGGGAGAGGGTTGTGATTACCGCGAGCGCCCCGCTTCTCGGCTCCGGGAAGACGAATCTGCTGAAGCTTCAGCGTATCGGGGAAGACAAAGCGCATTAGAGGGCGATTGAAAAGTATATGTCAGGAATTTGGAGCAGCCTTTGCCAGGCGGCCCCAAAAGGTCTATAATTTAATTACGGAGGTATATATGAAAAAATATGGTCTGTTCATCGTTATGACAATTTCAGTAATGCTCCTGGGTGTTTCTTACGGATTTGCTGATGCAGCGGATGCGGTTGATTCCACCGTTATCGTGATGATAGACGGGAGTGCCTTTTCCCCCGAAGTGGCTATCGTAAAGGTTGGCGGCGAGGTGGTCTGGAAGAACAAGGATGCTTCCCCTCATACCGTAACCGCGGATGATGGCAGTTTTGATTCCGGGTCACTTGCGCAGGGTGCGGAATACAGGAGGAAGTTCATCACGGCAGGCACAGTCAAATACTCGTGTGACATCCATGCCTACATGAGCGGGAAAATAGAAGTGCGGTAGCTGTCTCAGCCCTGCCGGGGCGTTGATGCGCGCCCCGGGTGAAAATCCGAAGGGGCCATACGCCGGGAAGACACGGTCTTGCCGGTTCTATGTATTCCTGATAATCCGCAGGGTGCCATGCGGGATGGCGGTTTCAGAAGGGAAGTCTT
The DNA here is from genome assembly GCA_049799315.1 of Thermodesulfovibrionales bacterium. Lineage (GTDB taxonomy): Bacteria > Nitrospirota > Thermodesulfovibrionia > Thermodesulfovibrionales > UBA6898 > PALSA-1316. The sequence continues at coordinate 6,478 of JBARHQ010000038.1, forward strand.
TCTGCGTGAATACTGCAAAATTCTCATACACGTGTATAAGCTTATGCGTGTTCTTCGCAGGTGTGCGATGGCCGAAAAAGGCAATATAGCTGCTGGAATCCGAATCCAGCAACTCACACTCCTGCCCCTCAAGCTCTGACAGATAATCTTTGTAGGTCATCATGGCTCCTTTACTTATTCTCGTTGCTGCTGTATTGACCGGGCGGAAGAAATTTTGACGCAATGGCCGGAAACATAAAAGCAGCGCTGTCTGCAACAGACTTATTCCTGACCTGGATAACCAGTTTCCATGTCCCCTGACGCTGCAGGTCAAGGTTTGACGCAAGGTAGAGGCCTCCTCCTTTTTCTTTGACGGTTATCCCTTCAGCCATCCCCTCAACCGTTACGGTCAGATCAGCCCCTTCAACGTCCTCGTCATGTTTATTGTGGACGACGATGCCGACCATATTCCTTCCGATCTTATACTCCTTTTCATCAGGCAGGATCTCGATGCTGAACTCTGCCTTCCCGGTGATTGCGAAGAAGGTCTCCTTAAAATGTTTGGTAAATGAATGTTTTTTTGTGCTGCCTCCATTGTCATGAGCATTGCAGGGAGAAGCCCTGAAGACCAGGCAGACGAAAAAAACTGCCAACAGGCATATTCTGATGCTTTTCATAACAGACTCCTTTTTACTGAACAGTTATCATAAAATCAAAGAGCAAAACCTTACTCTCATGCTTCACCTGGCTGAAGACCTTATAGATTCCCGTGACAGGAAAGACGATCTCAGTTTCAATCTCCGGCCCGAACCGCGATGGCGGAGCTGCGTGCATGTGGTCGGAATGAGACTCCCCTTTCGTGACCCCGTGCGCGTGGATGAATCCCTTCAGGTCAACAGGCACAATGGCCAGATGCATCGATGCCCCGAGGTAAGGCTCAAGATTTTTTACGTCCCTTCCATTTTTTCTGATGGCATACCTGAGGGTTGCTTCAGTGCCTGCCTTGACGTGCTCAGGAGAAGTGGTCAGGGAAACCTGATAGTCCCCGAAATTCTTTGCTGCCGAGAGGTCAGTTGCCGGTGCTCCCATCCCCGGCGCATCCGTAACCTTTACAGAAACCGTCCTGCTGTATGACTCGTCAGCCGTTGCAAAGTCGAAACCGATCAGATAGTCCCCAACCTTGGGGAATGAATAGAGGATCGGGAAAGCCGCCTTTTTCAGCATCTCATCAGTGACAGGCCCGAGGTCTTCAGGATGGATATGTGCAAAGACTCCAAGATCTTTGCTGATAATAATGGCATGGAGTATTCGTTCGTGTGAACGCGCAAGCCCTCTGAAGGGCTTACCCTTCGGATCTTTGATACTGACGGTCATTGCAGCGGGACTACCGGCGGCAATCCTGGCAGGGGACGTCGCAAGGCTTATGACGGGTTCAGGCTGTGAAGCGGCATTACTCTTGCGCTCGGCCAGTTGTTTCAAATGTTCAAGGTGGGCCTGGTGGCGTGCAGGGATCACATGTATGAGCAGGGAGACGAACAGCAGCACTCCAAGGACCACAACTGCGTCAACCCGTGTCCGGCTCAGAAAGCTCGCAGCGAAACGGCCGGTGTCCTTTCCATGATGCGGCGGAGCTATGTACCGGACCATCAATACCAGAATAAGAAAAAGTTTGGCTGAAAACAGCCTGCCGTACGAGGTCGTTACCAGCGCCTCAAAGCTTCCAATGGCAAACCATGCATTGTAAAGTCCGCTTAGAACCAGCACGGCCAGAACCGGTCCGAAGAAGAGATAAAGCCTGTCTGCAATGCCGGCAACGATCTGCTGCCCGGCACTGTCTGCGGAGACGGCAGTCGGGGACAAGATCGCGGCAACGGTAAGCAGCGCGCCTGCCCAGGAAGCAACAGAAAAAAGGTGAAGCCAGTCCGCAATCTGCTGGGGACTCAGGTCGCCGAAGTCGGCCGGATGACCCGACGCACTGCGGGCGAACGCTATGACAGCCCCGCAGCAGAACAGAGAAACAGCGAAAAGCAGAGAACCTTTCTTCTGTCTTCCTGCCCACCATAAAATCCAGGCGACAGAGAGACCGGTTAGTCTGACGAGCCACATGCTGCCGAAGTGAGTTTTGAATACCGTGGTCGGCAGCACCGGAAGAATGGCATTGATGCCCATGCCGCTCATTTCCATACTCCGCTGTATGAGACCGGAAAAAATGGTTATGGTGAGTGTTCCAAGGCAGACCAGAAGCATGCGGTGCAGGCGTTCAGTGAGAACAGTGCCGAGGGTTGTCCCCCTGGCTGTTGCAGTGCCCAGATACAGGAGTGCCAGGGCTGCCCCGATCAGGGTTATCAGGGCAGTGATATCGAGGAAGGACATAAAGCTGTGTATAAGCAGCTGAATCACCCTGTGGCCCTCATTTGATCACGAACGTATAGTCACCCGAAGTCCGATGTCCGTCTCTTGCCACAACGTTCCATATGACGCGGTATGTGCCAGACGGAAGAGGTGGGAGATTTACCTCCAGCAGTGTGGCATCCGCAGGATTGACTCGTCCGTCGCCCTTATCAACCTTTTTCGCTCCGCTGTCCAGCACTGAAATTGTGGTGAAGGCAGGCTCCAGTGCGCCATCGAACCAGATACGCACACGGCCGGGCGAGCTTGCAACGGTTGAACCTACCTTCGGATCTGAATGGTCAGGGAACGAGTGCGCCCAGGACATCTCTGAAGAAATGCAGAGGACGGCGAGCAGCACGAGAGGGCCAAAAGTCCTGAAGTCCAGGGTTTGACGTGCTCGCTGTACGCTCTGCTGAAGTGTCGTGTAAATCACGCTCACGGGAAAATCCGAATCGATGGCGTTGAGCCGTTTCCCATAGTAGCCTCCCAGGGAGTTTTGTTGCTGATGTATTGTATCTCATTCTAGCAGCTCGTTGCTGCAGCGTCAACAGGCAGACTATTACGAACAAAATGCCCGATGCTCCTGCCGCGGGGCAGCTCTTTATATTGAAAAAACAGGGGAACACCCTGTACAATCCCAGCATGTCAGTGCTGAACAGGATTGTTGAACAGAAAAAAGTCCGCATTGCCTCTGCAAAGGCAAAGAGACCCCTCTCAGAGCTGAAGTCCTTCATCAGCGGCGTTGAAAGACCCCGGGATTTTGCAGGGGCCGTGACAGGGAATGCGGGGCAGGTCAGGCTTATTGCAGAACTGAAGAAGGCCTCTCCGTCCCGGGGGCTTATCCGTCCGGACTTTGACCATAGAAAGATCGCCTCGATTTACGAAGCAAAGGCAGTCGATGCCCTGTCAGTCCTGACTGAAGAGGATTTTTTCCAGGGAAAGATCGACTATCTGCCTGAGGTGAGGGCGATAACCTCAAGACCTCTTCTGCGGAAGGACTTTCTTGTTGACGATTATCAGATCTTTGAGGCGCGCGCCTGTCAGGCAGATGCAGTCCTCCTCATCGCTGCCATTCTCGGAAAAAATCAGGCTGCCGAATATCTCAGCTGTGCGCAGGAACTCGGTATGGCGGTCCTCTTTGAGGTGCATGACCGGAAAGAGCTTGAGATGGCGTTGCTGATCGACGCGCCGATCATCGGCATCAACAACCGGAATCTCAAGACCCTCTCGATAGACCTTGAGACGACCTTCCAGCTGCGCAAAGAGATCCCGAAGGAAAAGACTGTTGTGAGTGAAAGCGGGATAAGCAGGCACGAGGATGTACTCAGGCTCCTTGAGGCCGGGGTCGATGCCATGCTTGTCGGCAGCTCGTTTATGGCGTCCCCGGATATCGGCCGTAAGATCGACGAACTCAGGGGGATTACCTGAGCTGTTGATAACCGTAGAGGCTGTAAACGAAATGGCCGAGGATAGTATATTCCTCCATCCCCCACTCATCCGGCAACGGCCAGTAAGGCTCACCGTCTTTCAGGGCCTCCAGGGCAGCATTATCAAGCAACCTGTAGCCGGAAGTCCTTACCAGCTCGACTTTCCCAAGCCTCCCGTCTTTTTTTATCGTAAACCGTATCTTTAGATCTCCATACTTTCCCTCTGCCACAGCTGAGGGCGGGTAGACCCATATACTCTGGATCTTGTCCCTGAGTTTATGCATATACCCTGCGTACCGGTAATCCCTGGTATCAAAGGTTATGGCGTCATCCTTGCCGGCCCTGGCAGCCGCACCCTTGCCCGCGATCTCAGAGGTGATGGCCGGGTCGAAAAGTCTTGACCGCATTGAGCCTCCCTGCCGGGGTAAGTCAGCAGAATGTCCTGGTTTGACGGCGGGTTCAGTCCCTTGACCTACATGCGGACCTGCTGGGCCCGGGGCAGTCGCCTGTCCTCGCGGGAGCGGGGTCCCTGTATCAGAGCCCTCGCCAGGGACGATCGGCCGGTCCGTGGAGATGTCCGGAGGCCGGGGGGAAGTTCTTGACGGCGACGGGGCTACCCTTTTTGGTGGTTGAGGGAACGACCGTGGTTTAACGACCCGTTCAGCCGGCCTGGCAGCAACCGGAGGAGTAGGGGGCCTGACCTGCGGCAGTCGGGCTTCTTCAGGGGTGACGAGTTTGGCAGAGAATTCCCGTTTCTCCGGCTGTTTTGTCTTTGGCAGATAATAGATGCCGACAGCGATCAAAATATGAATAATGATCGAAATGGTTAAAAAGCGTCTTAACGGCACATTATCATATCCCTGTCCGGGAATATTCAGTCTGCTTCACAAGGCCATACCCTCAGAAGCCAGGCGGAAAGGGGCAGTGGATCTTGGCCTTGGTGACTGAAAGTCTGCTGTCCAGATAGTGTGCCGATATCTTGAAAAAAAAGTCGCCAACAGAGCCCGAGATCGTCTTGTCCCGGTTCTCGGCCCAGGGCATCGTCTTCTTGAAGTTGTTGATCGCGACGATCAGATAGATCCGGTCCTTCGCCATCCCTGCGATATCCTCCGGACTTGGGATCGGCAGACCCTTCATCTCTCCGAACTGCGTATGAGAATGGAAGTCCCCGATTATCCGGAGGCGGTCGAGCCGCGCGAGGATCGGGTCGATCTTCTTATGACTTGTGTCGTGAGAAACTACCCCTTTGGGCTTCCGTGATGCAGTCTGGAAGCTGAAGGCATGCTCGATAATGAAACGGTCTTCAAGCCTGTACCCGAGCAGGAACCCGAGACACTCTTTTTTGTATACTTCCGCTGAACTCAGCAACAGATCGATAAAGGCATTTTCAGACAGGTACGCCCGCATCTATTGCTGGTAATTCGGAATCCTCACCGAGAGCACCGGGCACGGGGCATAGCGGACCACCTGCTCGGCAGTGCTGCCGAAGAGCATGCGGTCGAGTCCTTTCCGGCCGTGGGTGCCGAGGATGATCATGTCTATTGCCTGTTCGGTCGCGAACCGCGTGAGCTCTTCATAGGGGATCCCTTTGAGTACCACCTTCTCGATATCTTTGAACCCGTGCATCTCCTCGATAAAGCACTTGTCGAGTTCGGCCCGGGCCCCGCTTTCAATATCCTTGTACATTTCGTCCATCGAGATATGCGGGACATACCAGCCGGCTGTCTTTGCAACATCGTAGACAACATGCACGAGGTACAGCCTGGCGCCGTAACGCTTTGCCATGTCGACTGCATACGGCAGGGCATGGGACGATCCCTCGGAAAAATCGGTTGCAAACATAATCTTTTTGATTTCCATCTTAAGCCTCCCTAAGGTATTTTGATGCGTCTTCCGGTGAGGTCGGCAGGACATAAAAACCTGAACCCCATTCAAAACCGCTTGTGTTCAGAAACCGCGGCATGATTTCAAGATGCCAGTGAAAATCCTCGCCCAGTGTATGCCAGTGGTCCTTTCGCGGGACCCTGTTCGGCGCCGTGTGTATAAAATAATTAAATGAAATGTCTCTGAAGAGCGCCCTGAGTTTTTTCAATATGCTCGAGAGAATCAGCGCCATATCCTCTATTTCATCGTGCCTGATATCCGGGAAGGTGCAACTGTGGCGTTTCGGTATGATCCAGGTCTCGAACGGGAATTTAGAGGCATAGGGGCAGAATGCCATAAAATAGCGCGTCTCGGTAATCACCCTGCTTCCAACCCGCAGCTCTTCCCGCATGATATCGCAGAATATGCACCGCTCCTTATAGGCATAATACTGCTTGGCCCCGTCCAGTTCTTCCTTTACCCTCTTTGGTATGACCGGGGTTGATGCAAGTTGCGACACCGGATGAGAGAAGACTGCCCCGGAGCTCTTGCCGGAATTTTTGTAGATCAAGGTATAACGGAGCCTCGGGTCTTTTTCGAGATCAGTGATACGGTCGCGGTAGGTCATGATGACTTTTGTCATCTGGTCAAGGCCCAGGTCTTCAGGGGGACGCCTATGCTCAGGGGATTCAATGATGATCTCATTGGCACCGATGCTGTTCATCTTGTCATACATGCCTTCTCCCCGCCTGCCGAGGTCGCCCTCGACCCGAAAGACAGGCCTGAAGTTCGGGATGACCCTCGTCAGCCAGGCGTTGCCACCACCAGGCTCCCTGAGCGACATGATCTCACCCGGCGCCTCTTCTTCGCGGCCCCGGCAGAGCGGACAGGTTTCTTCGTGACCGTCCGCCGGAGGCAGCGTATACTCTGACGGCGCCTTCGACCGGCTGAGTACGGCCACCCATCTGCCGAGCAGGGGGTCCTTGCGCAGTTCATTAAGGTCTGTTTTTTTCATAAATAATCCTGAGTCCTTCATGTATGAGATCAGACCGTTTCTCGCAGGGCCCGGTCATATACTGCTGCATTGCCAAACAGTGGCCACCGGTGATGACCGTAATAAAATGAGCTCCGGTCTCGCCTTCGACCTCGGCGATAATCCGTTCAACAGCCCCGGCAGTCCCGTAGAAAAGCCCGGAACGTATAGCTGCCTCTGTGTCCCTGCCGAGCGCACTGTCCGGTTTCTCGGGAGGGACCTCTCCCAGTAGTGACGTCATCGTCCCGAGGGCCGCGCTCATGAGTCTCAGACCCGGCATTATTGCACCCCCGATCAGATTGGCCTTTTCGTCAACCATCGTAATCGTTGTGGCCGTTCCAAAGTCAACAACAGCAACAGCCTTTTGATAGAGCGCAAAGGCCCCCGAGGCATTTGTCAGCCTGTCGGCCCCGAGTGTCTGCGGGGCACTGATCTTCAGGCAGAGACCTGTTTCAACCTTGTGGGTTACTGTCAGCGGACCAATTGCCTTTCCGGCAAACAGGTCAACCGCCTCCTGAAGTACGCCGGTATGCCCCGGGACTACTGAAGATATTATACAGCGAACGTCTTTTTTTTCTATATGATTTTGATCGCTGAACCCGGCCAGGGCGCCAGCGTATGCCTGAGCGTTCAAGAGAGGCAGGGTATCGAGACGCTGGGTGACAAGTCCCGAGGGGACGAAATAACCTATTCCTATCGAGGAGTTGCCTATGTCAACAGTGATCAGCACCTACATTTTCCCCGTATCTGTAATCTCACCGCTGCCGATCTTTCTTCTGAGCCCTGAAGGGAGCCGCAGGACAAGCCTGCCTTCATCGTCGATATCCTCGGCAAAACCTGAGATCTTCGATGTCCCGTCCGTAACTACGATATCTCTGCCAAGACATGTAAGGAGCGGCCTCAATTCCTGTACAAGAGGAACGACCCCGATGGCCTGCAGTTTTTTATAACGGGACTCAAATTCATTCATTATCGCGGCTGTCACCCTGCCCCTTGAAACCGTTGCGCCGGTCTCGATCAGGACCGATGTCGCCTTCCCGGAGATTTCAGGGGGGAGGTCATCAGTACTGCTGTTGAGGTTGATGCCGATCCCGATCACCGCCCTGGTAATAACGCCCTGGGCGGTCCTCGCCTCAGTCAGAATTCCCCCAAGTTTCCTTCCTGACATGAGCAGATCGTTCGGCCATTTTATCGAGACCGGTATGCCGGTTTCCCTGTGTAAGGCAGCGGCAGCGGCAAGGGCTGCAAGTATCGTGAGGAAGGGGGCATCAACCGGAGGTATGTCAGGCTTCAGCACGATACTCAGATAAATATTAAGCCCCGGAGGGGAGAACCATGTCCTGGTGAATCTGCCTCTGCCCTTCTCCTGTCTGTCAGCGACAACGGCAACACCGGAATTCCCCTGGTCGTCATCCAGAGGCAGGGACAGGCCGATATCGTTTGTAGAGCTGACAGACCTGCGGCAGACTATCTCCCTCCAGAACGTGCTTTTCAGTCCGGACCGGATATCGTCTGCCGAGAGGTCGTGATCTGTCGGGGGGGTCTCCGGCCTGTCAGGCCCTGCTGAAGAATTCTTTATATTCATTGACTGATTTATTAATTGATTTAGGGACCGCTCTTCCGGAACTACTCTTCCGGGAGGATCCGGACGTCGATCCTGCCTTTGAGCAGGTCTGCAAACTTTATTGCGTCGTCCTTTGTCCCGACGATCGAACCATAATGCATTGGTATTGCTGTCTTCGGCTTTATATCGAGCGCTGCCCTTGCCGCCTCCTCAGCAGTCATGACATAGGTCCCCGAGACAGGCAGAAGGGCGATGTCGGCTTTGAAGGTCTTCATCTCGGGTATATAATCCGTGTCTCCGGCGATATAGATCCGCTGTCCGTTCAGGGTAAAGATATATCCTACCCACCCCCTGTCTTTCGTGTGGAACTGCTTGTTCGTATTGTATGAAGGGACCGCCTCGACCCCGACGCCGCTGACCTCGATGCTGTCGCCCGGTTTTATGATCCTGACCGCACCTTTGAGCTTTGAAGCGCAGTCTGCCGGGGCAACGATAACCGTATCCGGCCCCTGGATCTTCTGCAGATCCTCCGGTGAGCAGTGGTCGTGATGCTCATGGGTGATCAGGATGATATCGGCAATGTCTTTTTTCTTTATCCTGAACGGATCAGTATAGACGACCCGCTCGCCAACCACCTTGAACGTATCATGTCCCAGCCAGTGAATATTATCGACCATGGTATCTCCTTCTTCAGCCTTGCAACTGCCCTTGATTCCTCTTCATTGCCGTATTCATATACTAACAGCTGCCGAGACCGATATACCGGGCCGGATTGTCGGCTGCGGCCTCTGCAATCTCTGCGTCAGGGATACCCAGCTCACTGAGCAGAGGGGCAGAATCAGCAAGGGTAATACCGCTTCCTGCCAGCACGCCCTGCTCGTTAAATATGGCGCTGACATTATATTTATTTGATCTGGTAATGCGGCCTTTGACTGAATCAGTGACAAGCATGATCCGGTCGAGGCGCTTGCGGTTGAATATCATCTCGAGCGTCCTGGGATGGAGATGGGCGCCGTCAGCAATCACCTCAATATAGACTTCCTCATCCAGGAGCCCCAGCCCGGCAAGCCCTGGTTCGCGGTGATGAAAAGGCCGCATGGCATTAAAAAAATGGGTGATCCCTGTTGCCCCGGCCTTCTTGCCCTCGAGCGCCTGGGCGTACGTTGCGTCCGAGTGTCCCATATTCACTCTGATGCCGAGCTCGGCGCAGCGTTCGATGACCTTCAGCGCACCGGTGAGTTCCGGGGCTATGGTGATGATTTTAATAATATCCTCATTGCCGGAGACCAGTTCCTTCAGCAGGGCGAGCGACGGTTTCAGCAGGGCTTTATTATCAAGAGCCCCGGAGTATTTTGAATTAAGGAAGGGGCCTTCAACATGCACCCCGAGTACCATGGCCTGAGCTGCTTCATTTTTTTCCGTCATCCGCCGGAAGCCCGAATCCTCCTTCTGTTTTTCGATTGCCGTGCGCACCGCATCAATCTGCTGTCTCATGGTACCGAGCGGACCGGGGTATATGGCAAGACAGATCGCGTCGGTGCCCGCCTTCCCATGCAGAGCGGCTATTTTCAGGATATCCGAAGGATTTGTTGTCTGTGTATCGTATTTCCCCAGGCCATGGGTATGGAGGTCCACATATCCTTTCATCTATATCAGCCTATCCTTTCTGTTCCCATATAGGACCTGAGCACTTCGGGGATAATGACGGAACCGTCCTGCTGCTGATAGTTTTCGAGGACTGCCACGACGGTCCTGCCTATAGCAAGCCCTGAACCGTTCAGGGTATGGACGAATTCCGTGCCTTTTTTCCCTTCGCGTTTAAACCGTATATTGGCCCTTCGCGCCTGGAAATCACCGAAACTTGAGCATGAGGATATCTCCCGGTATTTATTCTGGCCAGGGAGCCAGACCTCCAGGTCATAGGTCTTTGTTGAGGAGAACCCAATGTCGCCGGTGCAGAGTGCAACCACCCGGTAGGGCAGCCCGAGTTTCTGAAGTATTTCCTCGGCGTTTCCGGTCAGTTTTTCGAGCTCATCAATTGAATCCTCCGGTTTTACAAACTTCACCAGCTCGACCTTGTTGAACTGGTGCTGCCGGATCAGCCCGCGCGTATCCCGCCCATGGGCCCCGGCTTCGCGCCTGAAACACGGTGTATATGCCGTATAGTAGAGTGGAAGATCAGACTCCTGTAATATCTCATCGCGGTGGATGTTCGTCACCGGCACCTCTGCAGTCGGGATCAGATAAAACTCGGGGTCTGCAATCCGGAAGAGTTCAGCCTCGAACTTCGGGAGTTGCCCGGTGCCGGTCATGCTCTCCCGGTTCACCAGGATCGGAGGGAAGACCTCCGTGTATCCCTTTGCGGTGTTGGTGTCGAGCATGAAGTTCATGAGTGCCCGCTCAAGCCTGGCCCCTGCGCCCTTCATCAGGGCAAACCTGGCGCCGGTTATCTTGGCTGCCCGTTCAAAATCGATAATACCGAGCGGTTCAGCAATATCCCAGTGGTTAAGCGGCTCAAAATCAAACTTCCCCGGCTCACCCCATCTCCGTATTTCGGCATTGTCTGTCTCGTCTTTTCCGGTTGGCACTGATTCATGCGGCATGTTCGGGATGGTCAGCAGCAGGCCCCGCGTTTCGTCCTCAACGGCCTTCAACTGATCATCGAGGGCCTTGATCCTGTCGGAGACGACCCGCATGTCCTCGAGTTCTGCAGAGGCGTCCGCCTTTTCCCGCTTCTTCCTGCCTATCTCCTCAGAGACGACATTGCGCCGGTTCCGCAGCTCCTCGGTTTCCCTCAGCAGCGCCATCCTTTTTTCATCAATCGCAAGAAATTCCTGGAGCGGAAATTCATATCCCCGCTTTTTCAGGGCATCCCTGACGTCCTGTACATTTTCCCTGACAAACCGTGAATCGAGCATAGTGTTTCCTTTCTGGAAGTTATAATATATCCGATTAAACCGAAAAGATAAAGCCTGACAGGCCTGGCAAAAACAATAAATCTGCGATATAGTTAAAATATGGACAGGAGATATTATCTGAAACTTTTCCTGCTTGTTGCTTTTGCCTTCTTTGCGGCGGTCTCCTTTGCAGAGACGGAGAAATGCTGGCCCACAGAGCCTGACGAGCTTGGCCCCTTTTACAAGGCCGGAGCCCCGATCAGGTCGAGCGTTGGGAAAGGGTACATTCTCAATGGTGTCGTGCGGTCAGCGAAGGACTGCGCAGCGATCAGGAATGCACAGATTGAGCTCTGGCTGGTCGGGCCCGACCAGCAGTATGACGACGGCCACAGGGCGACTGTTTCTTCAGATGATAAAGGCGCGTTCCGCTTCGAAAGCAATTTCCCGAAGCCCTATTATGGCAGGCCGCCGCACATACATATCCGCGTGACTGCCAAAGGCTTCATACCCCTGGTGACACAGCATTATCCTGCAAAAGGAAAATCCACCGGTACCTTTGACCTCGTGATGGTCCCTGATTAACAGGGAGCAGCTTCTTGCGTAATCACGATTCTTCTCTTTAAAATTGACTATGTCCCACATTAACGTACTCCCCCTGGATGTCCGGAACAAGATAGCCGCAGGCGAGGTGATCGAACGGCCTGCGTCAGTTGTCAAGGAACTGCTCGAAAATGCGATTGATGCAGGCAGCACGGATATCAGGATCGATGTCCTCTCGGGCGGCAAGAGGATGATCAGGGTCTCTGACAACGGTACCGGGATGGACCGGGAAGATGCCCTGCTCTGTTTTGAACGGCATGCGACCAGCAAGCTTGTCTCGGCTGACGACCTCTTTGATATCCGGACACTCGGGTTCAGAGGCGAGGCCCTTCCTTCAATAGCCTCTATCTCAAAGGTCAGGCTCGTTACCGGGCTCAAGGGTTCCGGGGCCGGCACATCAATAGAGATAGCAGGCGGAGACGTAACTGAGACCAGGGAGGCTGCCGCCGTTGGCACCATGTTTGAGGTCAGAGACCTTTTTTTTAATACGCCTGCACGTAAAAAATTCCTCAAAACGACCACTACGGAGCTCTTCCACATCATCGATATTGTTACGAAAGAGGCCCTGTCACACCCTGCGACAGCTTTCTCGCTCTATACCGACAACAAAGAGACCCTTCTGCTTCCGGTTGCCTCGGGGCTGAGGGAAAGGATCATGCAGGTCTATGGCGATGAATTCCTGAAAGGCCTTCTGGATATCAGCACCCCAAGCACCCCCGGTGGACCGATACGGATGGAAGCGTTCGTGTCAGGCACCTCGAACTTCAGAAACAGCAGGGACCATCAGTTTGTCTTTATCAACAAAAGGCCGGTCAGGGACCCGTCCGTTTCTCATGCGGTCTATAAGGCTTATGAGGGCATACTGCCTCATGATAGGCACCCGATTTTTTTTATCTTTCTCGAGATAGACCCGCGGCGGATAGACTTCAATGTGCATCCCACAAAGCGCGAGGTCAGGTTTGAGGACAAGGAGTCTGTCTACCGCCTGATCAATGGCAGCCTCAGGGGTCTGATCAGGGGAGCACATGAAGAATATACCCGGCCTTTCTCTGCAGGCTCCACAAGCCTAAATTCGGCTCCTTATCCTGCGTGGCCGGCGGCATATGCAAAGCAGCCCGAATTTGCGGGGCAGCCGGACGCCTTTGTCTCGGAGACCTCTGGCCCCGGCTACAGACCTTCCCTGCCCCATATTTATCTGGGGGATACCTTCATAGCTGTGTCCGGCAGGGGCGGGCTTACCCTTATCGATCATCACGCAGCGCATGAGAGGGTCCTCTATGAAAAACTTCTCAACAGGGTTCGGGTGGATTCTCATCAGCTCCTCTTTCCTGAGCAGGTCAGGCTTTCGCACAAGGAATACCGTGCCATACTCGAAAATAAAGAACTCCTGTCAGGACTCGGCATGGAGGTTGACGATTTCGGCCACGATACGCTTATCGTCCGCTCTCTGCCCGCTGACCTTTCAGGGACAGATATCCGCGGCATACTCTCTGACATCGCCTCTGCTGTGCTGAGCGGGATACCTCCTGAGAAATCCCTCAGGGAGTCGCTCGCCGCGCGCATCGCCTGCCACAGTTCAGTCCGGGGCAGGGAGGTCCTGAACCAGGAGGAGATTGCGAACCTCCTGCATGACCTCGAGCAGACAAATTTTCCGGACCAGTGTCCCCACGGAAGACCGACCAGGCTCTTTTATTCGCTCGAAGACCTTCAGAAGATGTTCAAGCGAAAATGAAACAGGTCATCATTCTGCTTGGTCCGACCGGCGTCGGGAAGACCGGCGCCTCAATCCTGCTTGCGAAGGCCCTTGATACCGAAATTATCAGCGCGGATTCCATGCAGATCTACCGGCATATGGATATTGGGACTGCCAAGCCTTCCCGTGCGGAGCTTGGCGAGGTGAAGCACCATATGATTGATATAGCCGGGCCGACCGAAGCATACAGCACGGGACTATACATCGATGCCATTGTGCCGGTTATTGAAAACCTCCACAGCCTCGGCAAGGTCCCGGTTATCACCGGCGGCACCGGTCTTTATATCAAGGCGATCACGAGGGGTATATTCAGCGGTCCTTCTGCTGACTGGCAGCTGCGGGATGAACTTCTTCTGGGCGAATGCGAGAACCCCGGCAGCCTTTATGGACGCCTGGTTGAGGCCGATCCCGAGGCTGCACGGAAGATAGAACAGAACGATGTCAGGCGGATCATCCGGGGCCTTGAGGTCTGCCTGAAGAGTTCCGGGACAATCTCCGGTATGCAGGAAAGGCTGACCAGTCCGCTGCCATATGAATTCATCAAGATCGGCCTGACCCGTGATCGCAATGAACTTTACACCCTGATCGAACAGCGCGTTGATGCGATGGTTGCGGCAGGTCTTGCTGCTGAGGTCAGAAATCTTCTTGCGTTGCAGCCTGATAAAACGCCGATGCAGGCGATCGGGTATAAAGAGATGGCCCTGCACCTGGCAGGAGGGATCTCCCTTGAGGAGGCGATACGGCTGATCAAGAGAAATACGCGGCGCTACGCCAAACGGCAGTTCACCTGGTTCAGAAAGGAAGAGGGTATTCAGTGGCTTGATGTAACCGGTCTTTCAGACCCTGGTGAGATATTGGTAAAAATCATGAATGTCCTTGATAATTCTGTGCAAATAATTTATGGTAATAAAAAAATAAATATACAGAGGGGGCGCGGGGATGTCGAACAGTAAGGGGCTTCAGGACAATTACCTTAATCAACTCAGAAAAGACAGGACCCAGATCATCATCTACCTCACGAATGGTGTCCGGCTGAAGGGTACGATTAAAGGTTTTGACAACTTCGTCGTTCTGGTCAAGGATGTGTCCCAGCAGCTTATCTATAAGCATGCCATATCGACGATCGTGCCGGAGAGGGATGTGGATATCAGGTTCGAAGATCAGGACTAGTGCAGCAATCTTCAAAAAAATTCTGCTATTATATACAACAGTCTTTTTTATACCGTTCATTTTGATACTATAATGCTGATCGATTTACAGGGAGGATATTGTTAGATGCTGAAATCCATGCGCCAACATGCCAGGTATTTTTATGTGCTTTTCTTTATTGTGATACTTTCATTCATATTCTGGGGAGTCGGGAGCGTCGACAAGACAGCGAAGGGGAGTATTGTCGCCGAGGTTGATCATCTCAAGATCAGCGGCGAGGAATACTGGAGGGCCTACGACAGGACCTTTGGTTTTTATAGAGAGATCTACAAGGAAAAGTTCGATGAGGAGATGCAGAAGAAGCTGAACCTGAAAGAGAACGTCCTGAATTCTCTTGTCGAAAACAAGGTGTTGCTTCTGGCTGCCAAAAAAGACGGGATTTCGGTCAGCGACGACGAACTGAACGAAGCGGTAAGGAACGATCCTGCCTTTATGAAAAACGGGGCCTTTGACCGGGATGTCTACCAGAACCGGCTGCGCCTGAACCGGTTGACTCCGGAGACTTACGAATCTGCCAAGAGGCAGGAGATGACCATAAACAGGATGCGCAGGATCATAGAACTCGGGGCAGCACTGCCTGAGGCTGATCTTGCAAAGCTCTCAGGGGATGAACAGACAGTTAAGCAGATCAGGGATGCGATGGTGAGCAGCGCAAAGGAAAAGGCCCTCAAATCCTATGTCGAAGGTCTGAAAAAAGGCATGAAGATCAAGATCAACAAAGATGTTATGTCTTCATAACCGCGTCAGATACCTTATTCGCAAGCCCGGTAGCGGGCTTCACTTCTTCTTTTTTTCTGCGCAGCGGTAGACGGTTATCGCTATATCGGGGCAGACGGTTGCACAGATCCCGCAACCGGTGCACCGGTCCTTTTGTCCAACTACTGCCGGGAAGTATCCGATCGCATTAAAATGGGAGCTGATCGCCAGGGCCTTAACAGGGCATGCATCCACGCAATACCCGCATCCCTTGCAGCGCTCCTTCTGAATTTTTATCAAGCCCTTCATAGACCCTTTCCCAGCAACTCGCCGGCGTGTCTGAGTGAAATATCGGTGATGCTCCCGCTGAGCATCCTGGCAATTTCGTTCGTCCTCTCAGCGCCGTTAAGTTCCTGTACCGCTACCGAGGTCCTGTTGCCGACTGTACTTTTTTCAATCTTCAGGTGCTGCCTGCCGAAGCTGGCAATCTGCGGCAGATGCGTAATGCATATTACCTGATGACTGCCGGCCAGCAGTTTCAGTTTTAGTGCAACACTCTCCGCGGTATTTCCACCGATACCGGCGTCAATCTCATCAAATATAAGGACCGGGATGCTGTCGAGGTCCGCAAGGATACTCTTCAATGCCAGCATGACTCTGGAGAGCTCACCTCCGGAGATGATCTTTGTCAGCGGCTTGAGAGGTTCCCCTGGATTCGCGGTGAAAAGGAATTCGACAAGGTCAGAACCGTGAGGTCCTACCCTCACCTTCCCGTCATCTCCGGTCTCCTGTTTCACCTCAATTCTGAATCCGGGACTGCTGAAGGCCAGGTCTTTCAGGGTCCCTTCAATCAGCCTCTCTACCTGTCTGGCTGCTTTTGTCCTTTTTGCCGACAGCAGGGCGGCTGCTTTACCGAGCTCTGATTCCTTTTCGACCAACTGTCTTTCCTGTTCTGCCAACCGGTCATCGGTCGACTCAAGATTATTCATCTCCTCTTCCGCCCCGTTTCGGTATTGCAGAAGGGCTTCGATGCCTGCCCCGTATTTTTTTTCGAGCTTTTTCAGTGTTTCGATGCGCTCTTCAACAAACTCAAGCCGGGCAGGGTCAAGGTCGTATCTGTCCCTGAACCCCCGGAGCGCGATTGAGACATCCTCAATAAGCGGCAATGCAGCCTCAACAGTCTTTGCCGCGTCACTGAGCCGGCCGTCAATTGCCGTCAACTCTTTCATAAGGGTGCGCACCCGTGAGAGCTGCTCAAGGCATGAACCCTCTGATTCATACAGCAGGCCGTATGCCTCACCCGTGAGAGCTGTCAACTTTGTCAGGTTAGCGAGGATCCTGCGCTCCTCTTCAAGCCCCTCTTTTTCTCCCGGTTGCGGGTCTGCTGCGTTTATCTCAGCCACCTGAAAACGGAGGAGGTCCATTCTGTGGGCACGCTCTCTGGTCTTTTTCCTCAGCTCATCGCATTCCTGCCTGATCCTGCGCACTCCTGCAAAGAGCGCGGTGGTCCTTTCCTGCTCCGGCTGCAGTTTTCCATAGATATCGAGGAGCCGCCGCTGGTTTTCGGCAATGAGCAGGCTCTGATGTTCATGCTGACTCATAATATCGACAAGGGATTTGCCCAGTTCCGACAGGGTCTGGAGCGTGACCATAGTGTCATTGAGATACGCCCGGCTCTTGCCGCCGGATGTCAGGACCCTTCGCATGAGGAGCCCCTCAGTCATATCAATGTCAAGGTCGGGAATCGATGCCGGCGCAATGTCGAAGTATACCTGGACCGAGGCCTCCTTTTCGCCGGACCGTATAAGGTCTGACTGGGCACGCTCTCCCAGGGCAAGGCCGAGGGCATCGATTATGATCGATTTCCCGGCGCCGGTCTCGCCGGTCAATATGTTTAAGCCCTTGTCGAACCTCACCGTCAGGTCATCAATAATAGCGAGATTTTTTATTCTCAGCTCTTTCAGCATAGATGCATAATACAGCTATTCGACGAGATAGGAGAACCTGCTCCTGAACTGAGCCACACTCATACGGGCTGCCTCAGCAATCGCCTGGATATGCCCGGCCTCAAAATCTTCTTTTTCGAGCCTGATCATATACTTCCTGCCTACCTCATAGTTCTCTGCCCTGATATCAACCATCCGCACCCTGGTTTTGCCGGTGCACGGGTCTGCCATCTCCACAAACGAGACCGGCCTGAGCTTTCCCTCGTCAAAGGTGATCATGGCCCCGGTACCTCCCCTGAGCAGAAACTTGACTGCCCCGTAGCCCAGGTCTCTTGTGTACTCGATATCGTAGGGTATGGGATCAGCAGCCCTGAGCTCATACCCGATACTCTTATGGACGATGGTAAGCTTGATCCCCCGCTGCTCCAGACTTTTCCTTACAATCCCCCTGAAGATCCTGCCGAGCGGGATTTCCGAGAACCGAATTCTGCCGAGCTCATCCTTTTCCACGTCTTCACAGGACTCGAGTTCCAGCATATCAAGTCTGCTCGCAATGCCTTCAGCGAGGATGGAAACCCCGTGGTCCTTGTCCATTGCAAGTCTTTTGATGATCGCACCCTCCAGGATATCCGCAACCTTCTGGAAGGCAAGTTTTTTTTCAATAAACTCCTCAGGGATAAGAGTCAGCGGTGCGCCGGAGGCCTTTCCCATCCCGAGTGCGAGATGCCCGGTATCTCTGCCCATGGTCGATATGAAATACCATCGCCCGGTTGTTTTGGCGTCCTCCATAAGGTTCTTGACGATTTCCACACCCCAGTGGCGGGCGGTGTGGTATCCGAAAGAGGACCTGCCGCCGGGAAGGTAGAGATCGTTGTCTATTGTCTTCGGCACGTGGACAATGGCTATCTTGCCCCGCGACTCACGCTCTATCCACCGGGCCATAAAGGCAGTGCCATCACCGCCGATCGTAATCAGGTATTTTATCTTCAGCGACTTGAGCATGCCCAGAAGGGTCCTGAATTTTTCCTTAGCGGTTTCTGCCGGGTCACGGGAGGTGCGGAGGATCGATCCTCCGGTCGTATGAATGCGGGAGACGTCATCGATCTTCAGTCTCATAACACTCTTCCTGTCTCCGGCAAAGAGGCTCTTAAAGCCACCGACGATACCGACTACTTCTTTGCCCTGGTTAATCGCCTCGATCGTTGCTGCACTGATGACCCCGTTTATGCCGGGGGCCGGACCACCACCGACGACGATCGCGACGACCTCGCTGCTCACGGTTGCTCCTGCGCCGGCTGGGGCTTTTCAGATTTTTTTTGCATGTCTTTAACATAATCAGGGCAGCGCATGTCCCTGCCTGACACGGAGAACTTCTTCTGGCAGGACTCACGCCAGGCACAAAGTGAACAGGCCTGTTTCTCGATTTCCATTATTGCTCCTGTATGCTGAATTTATTCAGATGGCCTACCGGCAAGAGACTAAGGCATCTTCTTGTCGCTGAGGAACTTGATGGCAACCCTCCGGTGACGGGGACCGTCGAACTCACAGAAGAAGACCGACTGCCATGTGCCGAGTACAAGCCTGCCCTCATCGATCATCACGCTCAGCGAGGGCCCGATTAGTGACGCTTTGATATGCGCTGATGAGTTTCCTTCTTTGTGAAGGTAGTCCCCCTCAAACGGGATCATCCGGTTCAGCAAGGTCAGTATATCCCGCTGGACGCTCGGATCTGCCCCCTCATTGATCGTGACTGCGGCTGTTGTATGCGGAACATACAGGTACCCGATGCCGCTGACGAGCCCGGCCTCTTTCAGGAGTTCCTGGACCTTTTCAGTAATATCAATGAATTCCGTTCTTGTTCTGCTTTTAACGTTTATGTATCTGATCACCGGTATCCCTCCCTCGGGAGATGCTGCATAGTCTTGACGGCTTCGTAAAAAGTCCGTATGCGGCGCTGCGCTTCAAACATCGTCACTGCGACGTACCAGTAAGTACGCCTCATTCCTCGCTTCTTTCGCGCCTTGCCTCCAGAGCTTTTTACAAACCCGTCTCATTTTTTAGCTTATTGCGAGCTTATCACTCTTCTTCAAAAACTTTATCGTAAAAGCTGCTGTCAATAGAAAATTCGATTCTTATTATAAGAATATTTTCTGGCAAATCAAGATGTTCAATTTTTATTATATCCTTTTCTGTCGTCACAATCCATTGGCATTTTGATGCGGAGGCCTCTTTTGTCAGTCCGGCGATATCCGCTTTCGTATAGCGGTGATGGTCCCGGAAATGCCTGAACCCCATCACTTCGGCGCCAGTATCCCTGAGTGTCTTCGAGAATGACCCGGGGCTGCCGATACCGCAAAACCCGAATACCTTCTTCCCGGACAGCATGGAGACCGGATGCTCATTGCCGTCCCTGTCTGCTGCTGATACCGGGAGATGGTCCGCAATGTAGAGCGGGGCCCTCGTGTTATATGCCCTGACCGTGTTCAGCGTCTGTTCGATGCCGGGTCCCCTGCCATCCATTTTCATACCGCTCTTGGTAACCACAATGATATGTGCACGTTCAAGTGCTGTGAGCGGTTCGCGCAGCCTGCCGAACGGCAGGAGCCTGTTACTGCCAAAAGGGTCCTGCGAGTCAATCAGGACGATATCCATGTTCCGGAGGAGCCGGAAATGCTGGAACCCGTCGTCGAGAAGAAACAGGGTCCTTGCCCCGATTCCAGCCCTGACTTCAGCACTGAGTTCAGGGGTGCTCTGCCTGATACGGTCCAGCGCGAATACGCCGGACTTATATCGGTCAGGTCCCTTGACAATCGGCACGCCTCGCAGACGGTATGCCATAAGATAGGGCTCGTCCCCTGCCTCGCCTGCAGAGATGAGCGGTCCGCTGCCTGTGGTCACGAAACAGGGTCCCCGGGCTGTTCCCCTGTATCCCCGCGTCAGTATGACCGGAGCATACGAGCGGTTCAGCGCTTCCTGTGCAAGGGCAATCGTTGCCGGGGTCTTGCCTGTTCCCCCGACGGTTATGTTGCCGATGCTGACCACCCGGCAGGGGAGCTGCTCCCGGCGCGAGAGGCTGCTGCGCTGTTTCATCAGGAACCCGGCATAGTAGATGCGTTCTAGGAAGTCCATGACCCATATATTACCACGGCGGGGTAGAGAGCCCGTCTCATTTTTGACTTTTTACCAGTTCATCAATTCTTATACCCTATAAGCAAATTTTATCAGGTTATTTGTTGACAAATCGACCGGGGTATTGGTATATAATTATCTCTGCTGATCCAAATCCATTATAGGAGGAGACCGTATGAAGTTAGGTGTTTTTGTGAGTGACTTTAATCTGACGGTTGACACTCTGGACAGGTTGACGGCCGAAAAACTCGGCATTATACTTGTGCAAAACGGTGTTTATCATGCAACCACAAAGGTAAGCGGCAAGGCATCTTCGCTGCTCGACAAGACCCAGAATCTGTATGTTCTTTCCGACGACGTTCAGATACGAGGACTCAAGGTAGAGGACGTTGACAAGAGGGTAAAGGTTGTTAACTACAGTGATATCGTAGATCTCATGTTCAATGACTACGATAAAACAGCTTGGCTTTAGGAGGCGATTATTATGGGTAAATTAGCGATAGGATGTTATCCAGGACTTGTCGGCAACATGACCTTTGATTTTGCCTTGAAACTTGCCGACGCCGCAGTCAGCAAGGGGCATACGGTAAGCATATGGTTTTCCGGGAATGCGACCGGCTCTGTCAAGGCACACCAGAAACACTTGAAGGACTACTCGACCGGTGAAAAACCCCTTCAGGCCCTTCTTGCAAAAGGGGTTGAGATCTGCACCTGTGAGGCGTGTACCGTTGCCAGAGGCGTACAAAAGACCGAAGGCATCGAGGGCATCCAGTGGAATGCCATGCACTGGTATCTTGCAAAGGTCCATGCTGCAGACAGGGTCCTTCTGATAGGAGGTGAATAAGATGGGTGATGTAAAAATAGCAATGATTGTTCAGAAACCACAGTATAAAGGCGAGACCTCCCGGCTGGCCATTACCCATGCCATATCGTATCAGACCGTAGAGATACTGCTTGATGACGGGGATACGGTGACGCCGAAGCTCTGCTTTGTCGGCGAGGGCGTGCTGGGGATTCAGAAAGGCCAGAATGCCATGGAGCTCTACGGTATCACGAGTACGGAAAGCCATATGAAAAATACCCTTCTTGTTGACCTCGATGTCCTTGTATGCAAGGAAGACCTTGACAAGTATGGGATACCGGAGGAAGCCATGCCCAATGCAGACGAGATGGGCGCTGACAAGACGATACAGGTGGTCCCCTTTGCCGAGATACAGAAGGCAATAGAAGAATCCACGCACGTTATGTTCTTTTAATAAAAACCAATTTTTTTAAGGAGGCTTTACACATGGGTGAACTCACCAGCAAAACACCAGATCAGACACTTGATGTTCTCGGCAGGGTATGTCCGTATCCGTTAGTTCTTACGAAAAAGGCGCTTGAGAAGATGTCGAGCGGACAGGTTATCAAGGTTCTTTGTGATGCGCCTGCCTCGGCAGAGGACTCGCTGCCGAAGTTTGCAGAGAAGCAGGGGTTCAAGTTTGAGTCAGTGAAACTGCCAGGCGATACCTGGGAGCTATATATCCAAAAGAGCTAAGAAGCATTGTTTGACCAATAAAAAAAGGGAGGCTATGCCTCCCTTTTTTTATTGTCTTCGTATGGAGCTGTCCGGATGCCTATCTCAACAATCTCTGCTGCAATAAATCCTGCATGTCCCGCCGTCCGTCAAGAATACCATGTACATAAATATCTGTTTTCGTTACCACATAAATAATTCTATAAGGCTTGAAAAACACTTCCCTGTAATCAAAGACCCCTATTTGTTCAAGCTCCGGGGGATAATGCCCTCTCATAGGCATTGATGCAAGGGACAATATGGTCTGCTCAATATTATCCAGAAGTTTCGATGCCTTTTCAGGAGAATCGTGTTGCGCAACATACGTGTAGAGTTCCTCGATGTCCTGTTCAGCATCAGCGATAAGATGAACAGAAAACTTCATTACTTCTGGGAACCACTGATCCTGGCGCGCAGGCCCGCAAAGGCCCTGCCGGCAGGTTTAACCTTGCCCTGCTGAAGACTTTTCGTGCTCTGCGCAAGAATCTTCAGCAGGGCAAGACTTTGCTGGGTCCTCTCGTATTCTTTAATGTCCTGCAGAATTACCTTTGCTTCGCCGTTGAGGGTGATAACAACAGGATTGCTGCTTTCTGATACATCCCTGATAACTTCAGAGGCGTGTGCTTTAAAATAGCTGATCGGCTTCACAGCTTCACTGAGCTTCATATGGATTAACCTCCCGTATAGTGATCTGAATATAGTCTAAATTAAGACCTGATAATTTTCAAGTATATATGCGCGGCCGGGGTATAGTCAGAAAAGTGATTAATGAGCCCCGGAAGAGTATTTCAATCCCTGAGCCTGAAGGTTATCGGGATCTCGACGCGCCTGTTCTGGGCGGGGTATGGCGCAGCCTTTTGGATCGTCTCTTTTGCCGCCTCATCGAGTATCGCATAATTTGATGTTCTGACAATTCTCATATTCTCGGGCATCCCCGAGTTGTTTAACTGGAACTCCGCAAAGACCGTACCCTCGATCCGTTTTTTTCTGGCCAGATACGGGTAGACAAGGTTTGCCTGGAGTGTGTCCCGTATTTTCTTCCTGAGGGCCGGGTCACTGTCCACTGCCTGACGTTCCTTGCCGTCAGATCTGGTTCCGGGACCGCCAGTCTCAGGGCCATATTTCCCTAACGACATTGCAGCGCTCCCTGCGGGCGCAGCCCCCAAGGAACCTCCAGATGCATCGTCCTGGAATCTCCCGGCCAATCCTCCGTTCATACCAACAGGCTCAACACCTTTTTCAGGCAACGCTGCCGGCGCTTGTACCACTGGTGCCGCCGTGCCTCCGGCAGGCACGGTGGCCGCTACATTTTGAGCCTTCGCAGGTGAGACACGCTCCCATGGCCTATCTTGAGCTGGAGGAGCAGCAGGAGCTGCCGGAGTTTTCCGGGTTGAGCCGGCGGATAAGTCGTGAACCGGCCCGATCGTTTCGCCCTGCTGCCATTCATCAAACAGCGAGACGATCATCAGCTGCTTCGTCTGCTGTCTGCTGCTGTTTCCAAATGCAAAAACAGCAGCAAACAGCATTGAATGAAGCATTACGGAGATGACAATATTCCGGCTGATCCCTTGCATGACTACAGTGCTATGCGCAGACCTCCATAGAAGTTCCGCTCCGGGGCGGGGTAGAAATTCTTGTTGCCGCCGAAACCAACAATCCCGTATTCGGAGAATTTGTCATTAAAGATATTATTGATCCCGATATATGCCGTGAGGTTTTTATATGAATAGGAGAGTTTTGTATTCACCACGACATAGGAATCCATTTTGTCATTGACATTGAGGACATCATTGTCGAGATATTTTTTCCCGCTCCAGGTCAGGTTCGCAGCCAGGAGAAAGGCCTTCAGAAACTTGTAGTCAGCGCCGATGCTTGCTGTATATTGAGGGACCAGCTGGATATGATTGCCGTTATAGGGACCTGCCTTGAATTTAGCGTCAGAGTAGCCGAGGCTCCCAAACAGAGAAATATCATCGCTTACTGATGCCGAAACCCCCGTCTCAACACCGTAATGACGGGTCTTGGCAAGGTTCTCGTTTGCTCCAAAGCCGAAGGCCCCGCCGGTCGGATTGAAGAAAAGCTCGTCCTTAACGTTCATGGTATATGCCGTAACCCGGGCCTGCAGGCGCTTGCCAAAAGAGTGAACGATCCCCGCCTCATAGGTATCAGACCGCTCAGGCCTGAGGGTGGTAATTACGCCGCTGAAATCAAATATCTCATCGGTTGTCGGGAGGCGGTATCCCTTTGCATAATTGACAAAAAGCTTCGATTTGTCGGCATAGTTGTACGTCAACCCTGCCTTTGCGGCGTTTTCAGTGAACTTTTGGGTCCCGATGACCTTATCCTGAAATTTTGCGTCGGCATACCGGTAGCCAAGGCTGAGAGAAAACTTCTGAGAGATGAAGAACTCATCCTGCAGGTAGGCCCCTGTATCTGTTTTTGACAGGTCGGAGTCTCCGAAAGAGGTTTTGTTGCCGACGGCAGAATCACTGTAGTCTATGCCGGCCACAAGGAGGTTTCTCATGGTCCCGAACTTCTTGTCGACCGTAAGCTTTGCCCGCAGGCCGGAGGTGGCAGTGTCTCTCTGTGTATCAAACGAGGTGCCGAAGAATATCAGTGATGAGTCGAACTTCCGGTCGGAGTAACTGTATCCGATTTCAAGATCGCCCCAGGTCCCCAACCCGAGATTTGTCTTTGTATCAATATACCGCTGGGTATAGTCGACCCGATCATTTGGCGTGGTCGACTGCCTGCGGTTGGCGAGCAGTGCGCTCTCGGTCAGCCCGCCGGGAAGTCCCTGTTTGTCATTGTGATAACCAGCAGCCACATCGAAGGTCAGATGGTCATTGAGCCTGAAGGTGAGCTTTGTGCCGATGTCGTTTGACTTAAAGTGGCTGTTGGCGCGGTAGCCGTCAGTATCATGATGCTTGGCGAAGAGGAAGTAGCTGACCGAGTCATTACCACCGGTCACGGTGCCGTTTTCACTCTGGCCTTTATAGCTCTCTGCCCGGGCATCAAGCACAAGGTTCGGCATCTGTTTATACCCTTTTTTCGTTATGATATTGATAGCGCCGGCCATCGCATTATCTCCATAAAGGACGCTCTGGCTTCCCCTGACGACTTCGATCCTCTCGACGTTCTCAAGAGGGATGGTATTCCAGTCCACACCACTGAGATCTATTTCATTCAGCCTTCTGCCGTCAAGCATGATGACGGTGTTCAGTCCTCGTGCAAAGCCGCGCATATCGACTGTTGATTTTGTCCCGGTCCCGTAAAGGTCCCTGATAATAATGCCTTCCTCTCCTCTCAGCAGGTCCTGTACCGTCGTTGCGGTCGATTTTCTGATCTCCTCCTGAGTGATGACCGTGACGTTCGATGATATTTTGTATATCTCTTCGTCGGCCCTCGTTGCGGTGACGACAATTTCATCGATGTTTATCTTTTCTTCTGCCCATGCCTGTGAAACCAGAAGTAATGCCATGCATGCTGCACCCAATATTTTTTTCATATCCTCATATTCCTTTCCTGGTATCTTATTCTCTACTGTTTTTATTGCTGTCCCGGGTGCACCGCAGCAGGCTATCCGCTCATGAATCTCATCTGTTCCTCCTCTTCCCTCGAAGGGTTTCTACTCTGAGGTATTCAGGGTTTCCTGACTCAGGGCCTCCTACTCACAGGCCTTCCCGCCCCCATGGACAGTGGCTTTTCCTGCTTTCGTTCCCTTTACAGTTGCGGGGCAGTTCCCGTTTTTCACGGGATTCCCCTTGAATGCCTCTTCTGAGCTGCTTAAAGCAGCTTATGCTTCTGTCATTTAGCTCATGTCTTACTTATGTCCTATTCATTGACTTATTTTGGGCAAGTCCCGTTCATAAGTTTGACCACCGGATATCGCTGCCACTGCTCGATGATATTAATACAGCCATATTCCTGCTCGATCCTGAAGATATTTTCAAGCGGAGCGCCAAGTATGTGACTGAGGATCACCCGGTTAACGCCGCCATGGGCTACAACAGCAATTTGCCCTGCCGGATGACCGGCAACGATTCTGTTCCATGCTGCGAGAGTCCGCCGCTCGACCGATGCAGTGGTTTCGCCACCCGGGGGGTTGTATATAAGAGGATTTTCCGCCCAGTTCCCGAATTCCAGCGGATACTGCTCCCTGATCTCTGGAAATGACATACCCTCCCAGAGGCCGAAGTTCCTCTCTCTGAGTTCAGGGACCGGGACAGGTGTCAGGCCATAGGGTCCGGCGATGATTTCGGCGCTCATGAGCGCCCTGCCGAGGTCAGAGCAGTAGAC
>JBARHQ010000039.1:0-4747 GCA_049799315.1 Thermodesulfovibrionales bacterium
TCACGCTGATTTTTGCGGACCTGATCTACATCCGCACTTTATCGAACTGCGCTAGAACTTTTCGCTCAGTATTGACACCCGAAAACTAGGCAGAAATTCGAACATCAACGAGTTTTGCACTACCCACAACATCCCTTCGGAAAAAAGGACACTTGCTGTGACTATGGGTCCTGCAATATTCCTCGAGTTCAAAAAGGCTTGGCACATACGGTTTGCCGGTTGCCTTGCAAGCTGCTACGATACAGGTGATCAGGTGCGGGCATGTCATAATTTCCTCCATACGATTAAAATTAGTTTTCTTCTGAACCACTCTGGTCGTTCCCGGTGACATCCCATGATAGAAACTGGCAGTTAACACTATCCTGCTCGCAAAAAGGATGCTTATAGATAGAGTTTCGCAAATGTTCGGTAGCCGACATTTCCCGCAAACGGCTTATGTCATCCAAAACGAGATTATTACATGTCATATCGGTCTCCTTTCTTAAATTAAAGGTTGCTCTTTAAGAAAATAACATGCCGATATTTACAGGATTATGTCTGAAAGGTTACAGTATGATTAAATATTTCAGGCGGTTTTTTCTCTGGTAGGAAATGCAGCGCGTAAGACCTAGTTGGAACTGGCCGGAATCTCGTCTATCCATTGTGCGATCCGGCCCTTTATCGCATCGCGGATCTCCCGGGTCTTTGCCAGTTTCTCGTCATATGTTCCTTCAAGTCCGGCGGGGTCCGGGAAACTCCAGTGTACCCGTTTCGCATAACCCGGAGACAAAAAGTACTTTGATCTTTTTCAAGGTCTAGGCTGCGCTGACAAGGTCCTGCATCTGTAGCGATGACTTATATATCGCACAGGCCTCATAATGTCTGTTCAGACACAACCGGATAGAAACATCTTCAATATCCCTGATTAAAATATTGATCACGCAGCAGACGGCACCTTCAGAACTCCCTTTGAGATGGGGGCATATGACATATTGCATGGGCTAAGTTACCTCCTTATATATTGAGCATAACAAAGAGACTGTTACCGAAATATTAAATAAAGGTTACATTCAGGTTAAAACAGACTATGAGGGAAATTTTCATGACAACTCTCCCGAATCCACGGGAGCAGACACCCCCTATCCCCAGTGCAGCACTATCAGCACCAGTCCTGTTATAAGCAAAACGGCAATTGCTACCTCCTCTACCCTCTCGATCGCTTCTCTACTCATATTCTATAACCTCCCTGTTTCTATCCGGTGAATATACTATGGCCATTGTTCTTATCACGCCGATAACCAGCAGCAGCCCGCCCAGGACTGCGCCCTCCGTCGCCGCCATCTTGTGCTGATAAAGTCCTATCATCACTTCTCTCAAGATGAAAACAATCGCTGCATCCGTAATAAAGGTTATCTTCAGACGATGCACTTCAAAATATTCGATAATCCCCTTTAGAAGTTCCATGACGACAAACATTGAAAGTATGTTGGTCACCATAAGATCGAATCCTTCATTGATCGTCGGACTATGAAAAACAGTCCTGAGATCAAGGAATATCCTTGCAATCCCCATCATGAGCGTCAGAATGACTAGCGGTATCAGGAGTTTTACAATAATATCGATAACTTTTTTAAATGTATTCATAGTGATTGCTTTATACAATGAGTGTGCCGGAGACAACCAGCAGCATATATCATTACTTTCTTAATTTATAACTGATGGAAATAATAGTACCAGATGGACATTACAGGATTATGAAGCGGATATTAAATCTTCAAAGCGTGGTCTTCAGGCCTCGTCAGCCAGGACAGGCACCTTAATGGGATATAAAAATCTATATTGAAAATATTATGTTGCACAGCTTTCAATAATTAATACTTCTGTAATGATCCTGTAACACTGCTCTGCTATATTTTAGAAGTGAGGTATGCATGACGAGAATAAATATCGAAGAAGTCGTTGATCATTTAGACATACAGATGCGCAAGGCGATGGAGGACGCGGTGTATTCCACAGTGCCTGACGCTGCCTTTGACGGACACTCGCTATTTCGGGAATTCAAACGTGCAGTCGGCTCAGAGTGCGGCACTTGGGTTGAGATTCCCGATACCTTAATTGAGAACTGATCAGTGTGGTCCACGGTTAAGGTAAAGAACTGTAGATGTCAGTAATGGTCAATCTTTTGTCCCTTATTGCGCCTTTCCCTTATGTAGGACTATTTGTTCTGCCTGTTATCGGCAGTATCGGTTTTCCGTTTCCCGAAGATGGCATACTTCTTCTGTGCGGCATGCTCATCTCCAGAAATATGGTGGAACCGCTTCCCGCCCTGATAGCTGTTTATTCGGGAATCCTGATAAGCGATTATCTTATTTTTGCCGTTGGCAGGCGCTATGGATCAAAGATTGTTACGCACAAAATATTCCGCAGGCTTATCTCTTCTGAACAGCTTGCGGCCTTTGAGACAAAATTCAGAAAATCAGGGAATCTCCTTATTCTGTTCGGAAGACAGATCTTCTGGCTGCGGGCAAAAATATTTCTTGTGGCCGGCATTATGAAGATGCCTGTGCGCAGTTTTCTTTTAGCCGATGCTGTGGCTTCGCTCTTTACCGTGGCCTTTATGGTCACCGCCGGCCACCAGGGCAGTAAATTATTCGCCTGCCTTGACTGGCTTAAACCCGCCGAGTGGCAGGGGCTTACTGCCATAGCAGTCATACTTATCGTCACCATTTTGATTGTCCGGAGAAGCAGAAGCAGGCAACAATTATCAGAACCTGCCATCACACCGGAAGGCAGCAACGCCTGAGTTCATCTTACCTTTGCATAATTATACTAAGTTCTAGCAGACAGAAATGCCGATAAAGTCCTGTCTGCAACACCTCATAGCCATTTAATGGGGCCTGCCAGCCTTCTTTACAATATTCACGCACCGTTACGTCTGCGTTTCATAATTTATCATGTTGCATTGCAGGACTTTTGAGGTGTTATGGCTGCTGCTATGCAACGTTAAGGTTGATACAGTCTCTTTACAACAGCCGCGCCCCCTGTTCCGCCAGCCTTGACCGCACGGTCCCTTTCAGATTCAGATAGCAGAAGTTTTCTTCATTGATAAAGCGGCTTATCAAATACGCCAGTCCGTTGCTGGCTGCATCGAGATACGG
Source organism: Thermodesulfovibrionales bacterium (assembly GCA_049799315.1). Classification (GTDB taxonomy): domain Bacteria; phylum Nitrospirota; class Thermodesulfovibrionia; order Thermodesulfovibrionales; family UBA6898; genus PALSA-1316. The sequence continues at coordinate 3,138 of JBARHQ010000039.1, forward strand.
GGTATCGATCTGATTCAGGTCGCCGGTAAAGATGAGCTTTGTGCCCTCACCGCACCTCGTGACGATTGTCTTCACATCTAGTGGCCGAAGGTTCTGGGCCTCATCGACAATGAAATATCTTTTGGGAAGACTGCGGCCGCGTATATACGTCAGGGCCTCAATATGCAACATCCCGGAGTCGATCAGGTATTGATAGCTTGTATATCGTGATGAAGAAGCATAGTCCTTCATCTGGTCCCTCGGAGTATTAACGATCACCTCAAGATTGTCAAAGATGGGCTGCATCCAGGGGGCAAGCTTTTCATTTATATCGCCCGGAAGATAGCCTATGTCATTTCCCATTGGTGTGATAGGCCTGGCTACCACCACCTGCTCATAGAGCGGGGATCTCTTTGTGGTTTGGTGGATTCCGGCAGCCAGGGCCAGAAGTGTCTTCCCTGTGCCGGCTACACCGGTCAGCGCCATTATTTCAATGTCAGGATTGATCAACGCATCAATAGCACATTTCTGATCATTGTTTTTTGGGGAGATACCGTCAAGGGATTTATTCTGTTTTATTTTCGCCTGCTGGTCCGATCCCTGCAGGCGGTAGATGTCGTCCCCCGATTTAAGGAACCTCACAGAAAGTATGCCATTACGGTCGGACGGATCATGCCGGATTTTACCATACTGACGGAATATGGACGTCTTGTCATTTTTGTAATCTTCTACCATCAACCCCAGGGATTCAGCCTTTATGCGGACTGCCGTGTCCTTGGATATGAGAATAACCGGCATCAGATTATCCTGTGTCTCCTTCCGCATTTTGTCCGCAATATCCAGCGCGGTCATGATAATCTGATTGTCCTCCAATGACTGGTCCTGAAACAACAGACTGTTGATTGTGGCCGACTTGCTGACCGTGATAATTCCGCCATGATCCAGCTGAACTCCTGCCGACAGTGACCCCTTTGACCTGAGTCCATCAATATTTCTCAGTGTCTGGCGGGAGGACATGGCTATTTCTCCATGTCCCTTTTTCAACCTGTCGAGTTCCTCGATCACGACAAAAGGTATCACCACGTTGTTGCTCTCAAATTTAAAAAGCGAGTCGGGGTCGTGAATAAGTACATTGGTGTCAAGTACAAAGATCTTTCTTGTCTCCTCGTTCTCCCCGGAATAATCAAGAAGTTGCCGGGAGCTGTCAGGAACTGCCTCGCCGTGAAGCAAATCAACATCAATCATCGAGCGCATAAAGCCTCCAGATTTAATGGGTAATGCCCTTCAGAGGACATGGTGAAATTATTGGGCTATACGACAAGCGGGAAAGTCTTTTTGAAATAGAACTGCAGGCATCGGAAAACGTTTGGACAACTGAGCTGTCGGGATGAATATGTCTTTTACTCATCGGGTTCGATTCATTATTGCATAGTTCCTGTTACAGCATTATTACAGTTGCAATAAATTATTGGGAAAAAGGCATGAATTCCGGGTTCGTTATTGGCAATAAATAAGGAAAGAGAACGGAAGAACTTATTCGACCATTTCTCCGGTCACTGCATCGACCACAACCTTGGCTATCTTCTCTACCCCAGCTGCCAGATACTGATCATCCGTCTTGGCCTTGGCCA
>JBARHQ010000040.1:0-7266 GCA_049799315.1 Thermodesulfovibrionales bacterium
TTTTTTGATGTTTTTTCGTCATTCCCGTGCAGACGGGAATCCAATGTTTTCAAAGACTCTTGGATACCCGCCTTCGCGGGTATGACGGCTTTAGCTGGCAGAATGAGAGTTTTTCAACAGCCTGCTAATTCTGATTACTTTTGCCCTGTTGTGACATTAGCCGCAAGAGATTCTTTTCTATCCTGGTCCTGAACGAGTCGTTTTTGCCGGAATGATGAAATTTCAGATACATGTCAAGAGAGCCCATCTTTATAATCCTCGGTAAAACAACATTGGTATAAAACAGAGGCGTTCTCTGAATCAGGTCTTCAGCACTTTTAAAGATAAAGGTGCCCTTTTTCTTTAGGTTGTCCGCTCCCGCATAATCATAAGCTTCCTTGAACTCCCCGTACAGGTCATAGAGCTTTTCAGGATAATCCGCTGCAGACATCTGGCTGATATAATCAGCTGTGGCCAGTGAATATCCGCAAATCGTTTCTTCATCAGACAAAAATGCTATTTGATCTGTCCTGTCTATGACCCCGGTGCAGAGTATCATGTTGCAGATAGATGTCACTTCGTCAGGTTCGAATCGCTTTTCGGGCAGGTATTGATTTGCAAAGGCAACACTCCTCTCAATATGGACGAAAGTATATTTTGCCCCTGTACCTTCGGTATCTCCAGCATGTTTGATATAGCCGGTATCATGGAGAAGAACCGCGATAAGACCGAGTTCAAAATACTTGAAGGGTATCCAGGGCTTCTGGCCGGCCTTGTTCCATCCGTCCAGTATCTGTGCAAAGGGATTAATGACCTGGATCGTATGCTCAAGGTTATGATAATGTGTATCGCATTCCTGATAGTCTTTTAAATTGCCATCAAATAGATCCAGAACATCGTCTTTAACTTTTTCTATCCTGCCCGAATCAGTAGTTGTATTGTAATTGGATTTTATGATCGTACGAACTGAAGTGAGAACCTCATCCATAATCTTTTCAAGGTCAGCAGGTTTATGAAAACTGCTGTGATCGGAATCAACTGGTTTCAATATTCCCCCGTTGTCGTATAGTACGGTGTCTTCTTGAGATTCCTGTATGGACAGCAAACGGGTCCTTCTCAAGCAAAACTTCCTTGATGCTGCTTTTAGATATCTCGTGGCTTGCTGCGGAGTGAATTTTACCAGATTTAAATTCATATATCAAACTGGCGCATTCCGCTCGTCATTATTCCCATTATTAGTCAAAGTGAGCTATAATTCCAACACTAAGAATATTGGGAGAACGCAGGGAGAGACCGTAATCACAAATGGGAATAGAAATCTTTAATAAAATAACAGGGGCTTTTTCTCGTTGGACGAAGACCCTGAGTGTTCAGGGAAATCAGAAGAGACGGCCGCTTGGAGATGTCTTACTGAAAGAAAAAATTGTTACCCTGGGCCAACTGCAGAAAGCCCTGGAACTTCAGTTGGGCGGCAATCAGAAGCTTGGGCAGATTATTGTTGCACAGGGGTTTGCTAAGGAGGAAGAGATCCTGAAGGCGGTGAAAAAGCATTACGGCGTATCGCTCAATTCCCTTGAAAGCACTGATGAACTGAGTATTCCTGCGCGCGCTACCCTCAGGGAAAAGATCAGAGATCTCCGCATTCCTATACAGGTGAAACTTTCCATAGCGATCATCTTCATTATATGGCTCACCATTCTCATCCTGAGCTTTGTCATTCTCGACCGGCAAAAAGACCAGCTTTATGCTCAGACGGTAAAATTGGGCAAGACGAGCCTTAATTACTTTACCAATGATGCAAGGGTGCCGCTCCTGAACGATGATATACTTGGGCTTAACACGCTGATCAAAGAAGCTTCTTCCGTAGAGGGACTCCTGTACGCAATTATTATCGACCGCGAACAGGTTATTAAGGCACATTCAGACCATGCCCAAATAGGGACTATCCTGCACCCCCCTATTCCTACCAACAAACCGACGAAGGAAGATAGCATCACCTATTTTACCTATTTGCTTGACAACGGCTCGGTTGTCCTTAACTTGTCAAGACCGGTTGCTTTCCATACCAAGGAGATCGGTACGGTGCATGTGGGCATATCGATTGATTTTATCAATAAGCAGATCCGCAAAGAGAGTATTTTTATCCTTATTCTGAGCTTTTTAATCGTCCTGTTAGGAATTTCAATAGCGATCCTGCTGGGATTTAACTTTTCCCGCCCCATTTCCCAGCTCGTCCTGGCAACGAAAGAAATCGGGAAGGGAAACTTTCACTACAAGATCAATTTTACCCGGAAAGACGAATTTGGCGACCTGGCAACTGCTTTCAATTTCATGTCCCAGGAACTTTGGAAAAAGCTCCTGATGCAGAAATCCTTTGGCCGCTATGTCAGCCCGGAAGTCCTCGATATGATTCTCGCCCATCCTGAAGAATCCTGGCTCAAGGGAAAGCGCAGCGAGGCCACGGTCCTGTTTACGGATGTAAGAGGGTTTACCGCCTATTCAGAGACACGGGAGCCGGAAACAGTTGTTGAAGACCTGAACGAGTATTTCAGTATTATTACACGATATATCCTGGAATACGGAGGGTATGTTGACAAGTTCATCGGCGATGCTGTTTTGGGGGTTTTTTGCATCCCTGTCTCGCAGGAAGACCATGCTGAGAGGGCTGTCAAGGCCGCCATTGCGATGCAGAAGGAATTACAGAAGGCCGACAGCAGGAACCAGCTTTTGTCAAGAATCGGCATCGGGATAAATTCAGGAGTCCTGGTGTCAGGGAATCTCGGTTCTGATGTCAAGATGGAATACACCGTCATCGGAGACAGTGTCAATGTGGCTTCCCGTCTCAATGGTATAGCCGGACCCGGAGATATCATAATCAGCAGCAGCACGTATGCATTGACGAAACACCTGATCTCAGCGAAGCTTCTCCCGCCGCAGATCGTAAAGGGAAAATCTGAACCGCTTGGTGTTTACCAGGTGCTGGGAATACAGGAATAGAAAAAAAGAACGGAGGTAGTGTATGCAGGGGAAAAAGACTAAGTTCGGCAGGCTGCCTTTCCTCATTTCTTTTTTTATGCTTTTCGTTTTGTCCATGATCGGCTGCGCAGGGACACAGGTCGCGGGATCACAGGTTATGACCCCACAGGGTGCAGCACCAGCGTTTCCTCCTTTTGTCGCTGTGACCGTCCGGGAGGGTGATACCCTGTCTTCTCTAGCCTCAACACATCTTCATGATGCTTCCCGGGCTTGGCTGATCGCTGATTTTAACGACATTACTACCCTTTATCCAGGCCAGATGCTAATCATACCCCTTAAGGATTATGAAAGTGGCGGGCTGACAGCAAAAGGATATCAGACTGTTCCGGTTTTGTCCTATCATAAATTTTCCAATTCCAAGGCCGATAAAATGACGGTCACTGCCTCTGCCTTTGAGGAACAGATGAAATTCCTGAAGGACAAAGGGTACCGGGTCATCACCTTGGATCAACTGTTCGATTTCCTTGACTTCAAAGCCCAGATCCCCAAGAGATCCGTTGTCATAACCATTGATGATGGATGGCGCTCTGCCCATGAGGTAGCCTTGCCTGTCCTGAAAAAATATGGATACCCTGCAACGCTCTTTGTGTATTCTGAGCTTATCACCGGGAGTAAAAAGACCCTGGATTGGGGCCTGGTCAAGGAAATGGCAGACAACGGTATTGACATACAGGGCCACACAAGAACTCATCGCAGCCTGACCACCCCTACAGAGAGAGAATCGTTCAAGGAATATTTTGAGGCGATCGAGAAGGAATTGCTTGATGATGCCAGGATTATAAAAGCAAAGACCAATATAGACGTGAAATATGTTGCCTATCCCTTTGGTGATACCAATCACCTGGTAATAGCTCTGCTCAGGAAACAGGGGTATCGGGGCGGGCTGACGGTGAAACGCGACAGCAATGCCTTTTTTGTAAATAACTTCAGGGTAAACCGTTCCATGATCTATGGAGATTATGATATGAAGCAGTTCGAAAAAAATCTGACTGTTTTTTCTGAGGAAGCACTGAGATGAGAGATTTCGATCGAAGAACAGCGTTGTCCTTTTCGCTTTTCCTGGTGATCTTTTTTATCAGCAGCTGCGCCACCGCACCGCAGCAGGCCCAGGTCGGTGAGGCTCCTGTCAAGGGATCATTTGCTGATGTGTATCGGGTAAAGGCTTTGGAGTATGAAAAGGCTGGGGAGCTGCGGAAGGCCTTGCAGATATGGGAAATCGTGGGCATGTTTTCGCCGGAAGATCGGGAAGGCATGAAAAAAATAACTGATTTAAAAAAACAGGCCAATAGCACCGCAGCAGATCATTTCAAAAAAGGGGTTGCCTATTTCAAAAGCGGTTCTTCAGCGTCTGCCCGCAAGGAGTTCCTGCTTACGGTCCTGTACAACCCGAATCATTCAGAAGCGCTTGATTACCTTAAGAACAGACTGGAAGGAGATGATTTCACCCACTATGAAGTAAAGAAGGGTGATACGCTCCAGAGCATTTCACAAAAGATCTATAATGACCCTCAGAAGAGTTTTCTCATAACGGCCTTCAATGATTCCGACAAGCAGGCCAAGTTGTTGGCCCCGGGGGTCAGGCTCAAACTCCCTGTCCTTGAACTGTCAGCGCCGAAACAGGCCCCCGAGGAAGAGCACTGGAAACCATCCGAGACGGATGATCCGCAGGTGAAGCCTGTCGCTGTCGATATTGAAGGGCTTCTGGCCAATGCTGCGAAGCTTATTAAGGCAAAAAAGTATCAGGACGCCCTGTCGCCACTGGAAAGCGTCCTCGAGCATGACAGCAAGAATAGCAGGGCTCTTGATATGCGCAATGCTTCAAATTACGAGATGGGGAAGATGATGAATGAGAAAAAAAACTACGGGGAGGCGCTTAAGTTTCTCAGTCGGGTCGATCCCGGTTATCGGGATACAAAAGATATGAAGGTCAAAGCACAAAACCGCCTTGCAGATGTTCATTACAACACAGGGATAAAGTTTTTTGTTAATGACCAGCTTGAGAAGGCCATTCGTGAATGGGAAGAGACCCTTGCGCTGAACCCAACCCATACCAAGGCGCGAAAAGACATTGAAAACGCCCAAAACCTGATCAAAAAACTGCAGAACCTGAAATAGGTTTAAAAAAGATGTGTTGACTATGATAATAGTATGAAGTTTAATTTTATGATTAAATGAAAGGCGTTACCGTGGGAAAAATGTCCTTCAGGAGATACTTTCACCTAACCGTCTCTCTACTGTTTATTCAATTCCTTTTCCCCGCTAGTCTCTTCCCGGGTAGCATTGACGGAAAAGAATCCTTTATAAACGGGAAGAATGATTTGGAGTCAGGACGTTATGAAGAAGCAATAAAGAACTTTTCGATCGCCGGAAACGAGTTCAGCATTCTTGCTGACTACGCTCTTTTTTTTACCGCTGAGGCATACCACAAGATTGGAAACCACGGTAAAGCAGTCTATACAATAAGGGCTTTCCTTGAAAAATATCCCCTTTCTCCGCTCAGGGAGAAAGCAAGGGTATCCGAGATTAGAGAGGCAACAGAAAATGGAGAAAAAGATCTTCTAACTCTTTACAAAACCTTTATAAAGGATTATCCCGACGACGATGAAATGAATCTTGAATATGGACTTTTCCTCAAGCAGTCAGGAGGACAGGCAATGCCCGTATTAAAACAATTATATATTAAGGCCGGTCCTTTATCGAAAAAGGCATACTCGGAGCTTGATCCCGCTGATATCAATACCGCAGACCTGATTGAAAGAGCATCCAATCTGATCAACAGATATGATTTCGAAGAGGCCGAGCATGATCTGAGGAAGGCCCGGTCAATGGATAACGGCCTGAACAGACAGGAGATACTTAAGAAGCTCGGCTATTGCCTGTTCAGCCTCAAGAGATATAAGGAGTCTGCGGCGATCTATGAAATGATTCATGATGCATATTATATGGCCTATTCTTTCTACAGGGCAGGCGAGACGGATAGATTTAATGCAGCGCTCAAAACCCTCTCGAAAGAAAACGACAAAAGGGTCGGGTCGCTTTTACTCGCGGTATCAGCTGACAAAAGAAGGCGAAAGGATTATGGGAATGCAATAAAAACCTATGCAGAAGTACTCGGAAAATATCCTGCTGATGCTGAAAACGCCGCCTGGGGCATAGGCTGGACGCATTATATCTCTGGTGATTTCAAGAGCGCCGAAGAGGTTTTTTCAAAATTACACACAACATATAACGACCCGAAATATCTTTACTGGCAAGCAAGGAGCCTTGAGACAAGAGGGGGTGATGCCTCGCGGCTTTATGAAACTCTTGCAGGCATGAAATCCAACTTTTACAGTATTCTTGCATCTGCACGAATCAGCAAACTTATAATTCAGCCTATATTTCCCGCTGGAAATCTTCCGGCTATCCCGCCTGCAAACACGGCATATCCTGCATTCGAACGTATTGAGGCCCTCATATCCCTGAGTATGATTAAGGAGGCAGGAACTGAGTTAATGTACGCATCAACAAAGAATGACTCCCTTCCTGAAATGACCTATATTATTTCAAGATTGCAGGACATCGGGGAGTTTAAGCGTGCGATAGGACTTGCAGGTAAAATCCCCTATACTGAGAAATACCACCGTTTCTGGTATCCTCTCGCATACTGGGATACAGTAGAAAATGTCTCAAAAAAAAACGGAGTTGATCCACTGCTGACTCTTTCCGTCATAAGAGAGGAAAGCCGCTTTGACGCTGACGCAAAATCAGAGGCAGGAGCACTCGGTCTCATGCAGCTTATTCCTCCGACAGCCTACAAACTGGGCAGAAAGCTGAACCTGGGCATAACCAGGCCGTCACAGATCAGCGATGTCAGAAATAACATCCAGCTGGGGACCTATTATATAAAGGGCCTTTTCAGCGAATTCAACTCACTGGCACAGGTGATTGCCGCTTACAATGCAGGTGAACGTGCTGTCAGAAAATGGAAACGGAAGGGTCAATACAGGTCTTTTGATGAATTCATTGAGGACATCCCTTACGTAGAGACAAGAAACTATGTTAAAAGGGTAATCAGATCATATTACCAATATAAAAAATTTTCTGTACCAGTTGAAGGTAAAACAGATCTGCTTCATATGCTTGAGGGAAAGTGACTTTATGAGAAACCCCCTCTGCGTCGGCACGCGATCAAATAATGAATCACCCCGCAGCAAGCTGCGAGGTATCTAAATATTTCCCCGCCCTTGAGGGGAGGGGATGAAGGGGAGG
>JBARHQ010000041.1:0-1897 GCA_049799315.1 Thermodesulfovibrionales bacterium
ACATCTACCTGTAGTCAACTGCCTTCACAAACGCCGCTGTTGTCTGTTGCGTTATAATAAAAGTTATGCTCCCTACCAAATCATACGATATCATCGTCATAGGGGCCGGCCATGCCGGCTGCGAAGCCGCACTTGCCGCAGCGCGCATGGGGCTTTCGACCTGCATTTTCACCATGAACCTCGATATGATCGGCCAGATGTCCTGCAACCCTGCCATCGGCGGTCTTGCAAAGGGTCATATCGTGCGGGAGATAGACGCTCTCGGCGGTGAAATGGCACGGGCGACCGACAGGGCCGGCATCCAGTTCCGGATGCTGAACCGCTCAAAAGGTCCGGCCGTCTGGTCTTTGCGGGCCCAGGCAGATCGGGTCTTATACCGTTTGCATATGCAGAAGGTCCTTGAGGCTCAGAAAAACCTTGACGTAAAGCAGGCGATGATCAACGATATCCTGGTCGAAGGACAAATAACCACCGGGATCAGAACCTCCATCGGCATCGTATTCGGGGCAAGGTCTGTCATCGTCACCACAGGAACCTTTTTGAAGGGTCTGATCCATATCGGCCATGAGAACTATCCTTCAGGCCGAGCAGGAGAATTTCCGTCCGTGAACCTGTCCGATTCTCTGGCTGGACTCGGACTGAAACTCGGGCGACTCAAAACAGGCACACCGCCAAGACTTGATGCTAACACGATCGATTTTGCAAAGACCGAACCCCAGTGGGGCGACAATCCTCCAATTCCGTTTTCCCATAGCACCGATAAAATAGAAAACCCGCAGCTGCCGTGCTATATCACCTATACCAACAGCGAAACACACCGGATTATCCGCGATAATATTGACCGGTCGGCCATGTACGGCGGAAAGATCACCGGCATCGGACCACGCTATTGCCCGTCGATAGAGGACAAGGTGGTGCGCTTCGCCGAACGGGAACGACACCAGGTCTTTCTGGAGCCTGAAGGACTTGAGACGACTGAGTATTATGCAAACGGGATATCGACCAGCCTTCCGTTCGACGTCCAGGTCGAGATGGTGCGGACAATCCCCGGGCTTGAGCATGCAGAGATCATGAGGCCGGCCTATGCCATTGAATACGACTTTGTCTTCCCGACGCAGTTGAAGCATTCCCTCGAAACAAAAGCAATTGAGGGACTCTACCTTGCCGGGCAGATCAATGGCACCTCAGGGTATGAGGAGGCTGCTGCTCAGGGACTGATGGCAGGCATCAACGCTGCGCTCGGGATTAAGAAGATGCCGCCTCTGGTGCTCGGTAGGCACGAGGCATACACCGGGGTGCTGATTGACGATCTGGTCACCAAGGGAACAAAAGAGCCCTACCGCATGTTCACCTCTCGGGCCGAATACCGCCTGCTGTTGAGGCACGACAACGCAGACCTGAGGCTTATGGAGAAAGGCCATGAGATCGGTCTTCTTGCTGGTGATACCTACCAGCGGTTTCTTGCTAAAAGGGAGAACATAGGCAATGAACTGTCGCGCATCAAAAAGACCCGGGTCAAACCCCTGATGATCAATGACGCGCTCAGGGCCCTTGATACTCCACCGATAACCGAGGACATCTCTCTTGAGAGTCTGCTGAAGAGGCCTGAGGTGACGTATGAGGTAATCAGGAATGTTATGCCTCCAGACATACAGCTGTCGGCAGAGGAGGAAAAGCAAGTCGAGATACAGGTAAAGTACGAAGGGTATATCACCCGGCAGATGGAGCTGGCGGAAAAGCTCTCCCGGATGGAGGACAGGAAAATTTCCGCGGGCCTTGACTATAAAACAATCCCGGGGATATCAAAAGAGATCCTCTGTAAACTCGATGAGGTCAGGCCGGTGAATCTCGGTCAGGCCGGACGGATACAGGGTATGACCCCGGCTGCATTGTCCCT
>JBARHQ010000042.1:0-3832 GCA_049799315.1 Thermodesulfovibrionales bacterium
GGGGAAGGTGCTTGTGAGTATCAAAATGTTCATGAAAAATCATTTATCCAGGTTGTGCTGAATCTTTTTCATTCTATATTGTACGTCTTCCATTAATCTCCTGTTTACGGCGAGCAGGTCGGCAAGAAAGGCCACCAACATTGTTTGGAACCCAATGCCCAAAAGGATAGACGCAAGTATCAGCGACTGGACGTGCCCCACACCTCCCTCCCGGAAATAATAATAGATGAAGCGCAGTCCGATTACAAAGCCGGCGCCAAACAGGAGGAGACCAAACGTCATAAAAAAACGAAACGGTTTGTATACTGCGAATATCCTGACAATCGTAATGACCGAATTTTTTATGTAAGAGGGGATGCTCCTGACCAGTCTTGACGGCCGCAACTCATCGTTGACGCGTACGGGAACGGAAGTGACAGCCATCCTTTTCTGTCCGGCCTGAATAATCGTCTCCAGAGTATAGGTATAATCATTAAATACATTAAGACACATCGCCGCCTCGCGGCTCATGGCCCGAAATCCGCTCGGCGCGTCCGGGATATCGGTTCTGCTTGCCAGCCTTACTACCCAGCTCCCCATTTTCTGCAGCTGTTTTTTTATAAACGGGAAATGCTTTATCTCGGAAATGGGTCTTGCCCCAACGACCATCTCAGCTTTTTTCTCCAGGATCGGTTTGATCAGCAAAGGAATATCCTTTGCATTATACTGATTGTCCGCGTCTGTATTGACGATAACATCCGCTCCGAGTTTCAGGCATGCATCGAGACCAGCCATAAAAACGCGCGCCAACCCCTGGTTCTTCGTAAAGCTGACGATATGGTCAACCCCGTTTGCCTTTGCCACTCCGACGGTGTTGTCAGTGCTCCCATCATTAATAATGAGCCACTCGACCGTATCAAAACCCTCGACCGATCGCGGGAGCTCTCTCAGCGTTACCGGAAGCGTCTCCGCCTCATTATAACAGGGAATCTGGATTATCAGTTTCATACGGTCTTATTATACATTTTCCTGAATCCGTATAGTTTTAAACTTTATAAATCCCCTCTTGGGAGGGGTGGAGGGGTGGGTTGTATGCGGGTCGTGGGCGTATTGCTCCTGATCCACTTCTCAATTCCAGCTACTACCCCTTCAATATTCTGTTTCACCTCTTCATCGGTAAACCGCAAAAAACGAACACCTAACCCTTCAATCCTCTTCTGCCGCTCAATATCATGACTCACCTTATAGTTGTGGGTATCCCCGTCAATTTCAATGGCGAGCATCAGCTCATTACAGAAAAAATCAATTATGAAATTACCTATCGGCTTTTGACGATCAAAATCATGTTCCAGGATTTACCTGCCCCTGAGATGATGCCATAACAAAACCTCGGAAAGAGTGCTGTTTTTCCCTAGTTGTCTGGCAAGTTCCTTAAGTCCAGGATTATAAGAGAGTATTTTCTTCCTTTTCATGATCCCCAGCTCATAAACACTTTAACCCACCCCTACACCCCTCCCAAGAGGGGACTCCCCCCCTACACCCCTCCCAAGAGGGGACTTCCGCCCGGGTCCCGCAAAAAACGACTACCTCAATTATTCATTTTCTTTCGTCTTTCTTAAACAAAATCCTGAGAAGACTAAAAATATGAAGACACCTGCCAAACTCACCATGAGCCCTCTTCGAAAGGTTTCCGATTCATATTTAAAGGTAAGATGCGCCGGTCCGACCACGGGTATCGCGGGCAGCATATCAAGATATGCATTATATTTGACCTGCCGGTCATTAATATAGGCCTTCCACCCGGAGTGGAGCCGCATCGGCAGGACGATCCATCCGGCGTCTCTCTGTGAATTATCGATATCTATCCGGTCGACCGATATCTGTTTAACATCCAATCCGGAAAAATCCAGCCGCTCATTCGAGGGATCAAGGTCTTTCACGAAATAGGCGCTGTTAGTCACCTGCCTGTTTTCATAAATGACAATATTATTTTCAAGGGCGATCATATTCCATTTCTTAGAGACGAGGGCCATGTCCACGAAATAGCCTATTTTCCATATAAGTGAGCGGTCTGTTTTTGCCCCGTTTATTTCAAGGAAGCTGTCTGTGTTCCCGTGAGTCTTCGTGGTCCACGCCGTCAGACTTCCGGGGCCGGTATACCCGGGAAGCGATAATCGAAGGTCATAGTCTCCTTTACGCAGCAGAGTCTTGTCGGGAAGCGCAAAGAAAGCCCATTCTTTCTCGGTTATTTCATTCCCGGCAAGCAAGGACTCAACAAAATATTTTTCACCGCTGTCCTTATGAATGGTGAGCCGCACGTTTGCGGGTGCATGCTCGGCGCCATACGTTCCGAAAGAAAATCCGATGCCGCCGACATCCATATCCTTTGGGATATAAATATGCTGCTTCCAGGAATTGGAGGGAAGAGGCGGGGCCGGCTCGCGGGACAATTCCGGAAGTTCCAACAGCCGGGCATTTCCCACGTCCTTGCTGACAAGCAGATATTTTATCGCGAGCTTGTCCATCAGCGGCGAATCGAAATGGATGCTTTTCCCGTCAATGACCATCGTGGTCTTTGATTTGGACCGGTTATAAGCCAGTTCGCCGAGGACTTCCTTTTCCCTGTCCGTTCGAAAACTATGCGCATACCACTCCGGAATACCGTAAGCCCCGAGAGTTCCGGCAAACCAGTATGAAGAAGCATCCGCAAGCACGGACTGCAGCGGCTTAAGGCGTTCCTTTACGTATTTGATGCTCGGCGTCAACGGGTAGAACCAGGCCGAAGGGACGACCGCGTTAAAGTTATTGAAAAGTTTCTTCTGGGAGTGAAACTGCACTGCAATAATCCCAATGAGCGCCACAGCAACTATCCTGCGCGCATTCAGGGCCGTTAATCCCGAATATCGGGCAGACAGTTCCTGGAGCTTTGCGGCAATAAAATCCAGACCAACGGCGGACAGAGCTGACAAAGCCAAAAGCGTAACGACGATTAACCTGCCCCAGGTATTGCTGGTGAAAACGGGGATTGACTTTATTAACCCATGTGGGAGCAGGCCAAAGGCTATCAATGTCGAGACCACAACAAGAAATACATTGAAAAAAATAAACCGTCTTAAGTTTTCGTCTTTGTCTCGAAAAGCCGAAAAAATACCGATCAGTGAAAATATCAGGACAAGGACGCCGATATAGGCGGTCCGCTCGACTTGCGGCGGATTTTCAAAAAAAGAGAAGAGCGGAAGGTCGTCAATACCATTGAACAGTGTTCCTACATCGGTCCTGTAACCGAGGTTAATCCCCGACATGGCGTCTCTAAAGGGAATAAGGGTTATGGCGGACATCAGGAAAGATATCCCGACAGCCAGCAGCGGCAACGTTGTTTTCTCTAATAAAAATCTCCCCTTGCCCCTCTTGCCGCCAGCGTAAAAAGTCCTTTTCGTGGCTGTCATTCCCGAAGGCCTTAATCGGGAATCTATTTTTTTTAAGACGTTGTGAGCACCTGGATTCCCGCCTTCGCGGGAATGACAACTTTTTACAAACCCGTCACTCTTATCTCCGAAAAAATCATATACATTCCAAACAAGCACGAGCAGTATAAAAGAATAAAAGCCGTATGCCGCAACGGCTGGAAACCCTCCGAATATGAGCAAAAGCGAAGTAAGAGTTATCGCCGGAAGCCATTTCTTGTCTTCTGTTTTGAGATATAGAACGGTGGCCCAAAGAAGCCAGGGGATCCACATGGCTGTTGTAACCTGTTCCCAGAAAAACCATGCGGCATTGAACCCGCATAACATGAAAACCAGCCCGCCCCAGATTGATGGCAGCCAGCTCAAAAAAATCCTGAGAAGGAGATAAC
>JBARHQ010000043.1:0-3317 GCA_049799315.1 Thermodesulfovibrionales bacterium
GCTGACTCAGATCTCTCAGCCCTTTAGTCAACTCGCCGGACAGTATAAATTGCTGCGTCGAACCGCGAAAGCTCTGCACCGCAGGACGCGGCCGGTCGGTAGGCAACTCCAGCACCGGCAGTTCCCCCCCCAGCTGATCCCTCCAATACAACATCTGCCGCTCCAACACCTCTCCCTGCATATATTGCCTCTGCCACACTGCAAAGTCAGCATACTGGATCGGCAGATCGGGAAGCGGGGAAGGGAGTCCTGTGGAGAAGGCATTATAAAGCGCAGAAAGCTCCCGTGCCAGTATCCCGATCGACCAGCCATCGGAAACAATATGGTGCATGGTTACTAATAACAGATGCTCCTCTTCTTTCAGTTGTAAAAGGGCAACGCGGATCAGCGGTCCAAGAACCAGATCAAAGGGCTGCTGTGCCTCCTCCCTGGCGAGTCGCAATGCCTCAGCCAGGCGCTCCTCTTCAGGCAGTCCACTCAAATCTCTCATAAATACCGGCAACGCGAGCTCAGAAGCAATCACCTGCTCAGGAAGGCGCGCCGCAGGTGCAAAGGTCGTCCGGAGAGTTTCATGGCGTCTCACAATCTCGGCAAAAACCTGCTCTATTGCCTCAACATCAAGCTTACCCTTAAGACGTACCGTTACCGGCAGATTATACAATGGACTGTTCGGCTGCAACTGGTCTAAAAACCACATCCGCTGTTGGCCAAACGACAAAGGAAGCTTCCCCTCCCGGGAAACAAGATGTATCGGAAGAACTGCGGCCTCCTGTTTTGTGCCTATGATTGTTTCAACTCCTTCAGCAAGTTCACTCACTGTTGGCCTATCAAACAGGCTTCGCAACGGCACTGACACCTCAAACATCTTTTTTATCCGGGAAATGACCTGTGTTGCCAATAAAGAATGGCCTCCCAACTCAAAAAAGTTATCATGAATACCTATACGATCGTTACGGAGTATTTCTCCCCATATGCCTGCGATAATCTCTTCGGTTGGGGTCCTCGGGACTACGAACTTCTTCTCCGACTCAGCATGTATCCCATCAGGTGTCGGTAGAGCCTTGCGGTCTACTTTTCCATTGGGCATCAATGGCAGAACATCAAGAAACACAAAAAAAGAAGGTATCATATAATCAGGAAGTTTTTCCTTTAATAAGTCTCTTATATTACTCACTATCAGTTGCTGCTCAGGACGAGATACGACAAAAGCTACCAGTTGCTTTTCGCCAGGATTATACTCACGAGCTATAACGACGGCCTCCTTCACTGATGGAAGCTCCATCAGGATAGCTTCGACCTCTCCCGGTTCGATACGGTAGCCTCTGATTTTGACCTGCATGTCCTTCCTGCCGGCAAATTCGATGCTGCCGTTAGGCAAATAGCGGCCCATATCGCCGGTGCGATAAATTATTTTTCCGTCGTTTTCCCGGCTGGACAGAAATACTGCAGCGGTCCTCTCAGCTTCTTGCCAATAACCCAGTGCAACGTGACGACTCCGTATGCAGACTTCCCCGTAAATTGCAGTATCTTCCTCCGCCGCATCGAGTAAAAAGACCTCAGTGTTTTCCACCGGATAGCCGACGGGGACACTGTTTCGGATAATTTCCATCTCTTTATTGATAAAGTATTGCAGGCTGACGGTTGATTCAGTAGGACCAAGCCCGTTAACGAAAATGCATGCAGAGGAAAAGTGTTTCTTATAAAGATCAACATCTCGCTTGACAACTTCCTCTCCTCCCAGGACGACCAGACGAATAGCGGGAAATTCGTCCGCATCATTCAATTGAGCCATGAAGTATCGATAAACCGTGGGTGTTGAATGATAAAGAGTGATTTCATGCTTGACCAACCACGGGGATAGGATGTCCGGACCTTCCTCCCTGATATTGATCGGATAGACCGTTGCGCCGTTTAATAAAGCTCCAAAAATGTCCATGACCGCAGCATCAAAGCTATAAGATGAGAAAAGCGTCAGCCTATCGTCTTGGTTTATATGGAGGTTATTCGTATAATTCCTGATATGATGAAGAACGTTGCGATGGTTTTGCATAACCCCTTTCGGTTTCCCGGTCGAGCCTGAGGTATAAAGAATATAGGCCACAGTATCCGGAGATATGAAAGGTATGGAATTACCCACATGAACAGATGCGATGTCATCAATGTTGATCAGGACAAGGCCATCTTTAGTCAGTTCTCTGGCAAGAGAAAGATTCATATTGTTTGTCAAAATAGCATCAGCTTCTGAATCTTCCCGAATATATGAAAGCCTTCCTTTCGGATAGAAGGGATCCAGGGGAATATACGTTTTACCTGCTTTCAGCGCTCCAAGTATTCCGATGATCATTTGAGCACCATGTTCAAACAGCAATGCAATTCGGCCCCCGCCGCTTCCACATCTCGCCAGGACAGCCTTTGATACCAGAATTGATGCCCGGTTCAACTCTTCATACGTATATTCATAATCTTTCGTCTTGACGGCTATATTCTTCGGATACCTCTTTGCTTGTTTGTCAAAACGATCCGGGATGGATTGTTCAATCTCCTCTTTGGTGAATTCAACGAACTGGTTGATCGGGCAGACAAGATTACGGCACTTGACCAGCCGGTCTCGTTCACTGTCCGTGATGAGAGTCGCCACCGTGACGGGCCTGTCCGGATTTGACACCAAGCCTTCAAGTAATGTCATGAAATGCTTTTGCATCCAGGCGATCGTGACATCTTCAAAGAGGTCCGCATCGTAAACAAAATTAAATTGGACAGTATCGTTTTGTTCTCCGGCATACACTGTCAGGTCAAATTTTGAGCCGACATCATGTTCCACAACAGTCTCAACTTTTAATCCGGTCAAAAGTATCCCCCGGGAATCAAGAAGGTTGACGTTCGTCATGTTAAAAAATACCTGAAACAACGGCGACCGGCTCATATCCCTCACCGGCTGCAACTCCTCTACGAGCATCTCAAACGGCAGATCCTGACAGGTATATGCTCCTAATGTAACCTTTTTGACCCGTCTCAAGAGTTCAGTAAACGATGGATTGCCGGACAAATCAGTCCTCAGTGCCAATGTGTTGACAAAAAACCCGATCAGCCCCTCTATCTCTGAACGGTTGCGGTTGGCAATAGGAGAGCCGACAATGATATCCTTCTGCCCTGTGTACCGGGAAAGCAGTACCTGAAACGCCCCCAGTAACGTCATGAACAGCGTCACTCCCTCGCGCTGACTCAGATCTCTCAGCCCTTTAGTCAACTCGCCGGACAGTATAAATTGCTGCGTCGAACCGCGAAAGCTCTGCACCGCAGGACGCGGCCGGTCGGTA
>JBARHQ010000044.1:0-2341 GCA_049799315.1 Thermodesulfovibrionales bacterium
ATCTGTGAAAGAACCTCAAAAATAAAAGACGAAATTGCGTCTCAAATCGCCGATAAGTTTATCCCAAATCATTCAATAGCATTTGTATCGACAGACACAACCTGATAGTATGTTTGCATAATCCGGGTTAAGTTCCGGCACATCATATGGGTGCAGGCAGGTGAGTAGATGGAAGACTTGCAGATAGAATACAGCGACCGGGATATCAGCCCCTGGGGCGGGATGAAGCTTATGAAAAGCTTTGCCGATCAAACGGGAATAAAGGCATATCTCGATTCCCTGGATCTTCCCAAGCCAGGGTCAAACCGTGGGTATGATCCCATAGACATTATTGAAAGCTTCTGGGTCAGTGTATGGATAGGAGCAAGCAGGTTTACCCATAGCTCCTGGCTTAAGATACGACAGGGTATTAAAGGAGATCTTCTCGTGGAAAGAAGTCCCCTCGCGGAGCACCTACAGCCGGTTCTTCCATAAGTTCAGCTGGAAGCGCAACGATGCAGTCTTCCCTTCATTGCAGCGATGGTTCTTCGAACAACTCCATTTCGACAACATGACCCTTGACCTCGATAGCAGTGTTGTCACGAGATATGGAGAACAGGAAGGAGCAAAAGTCGGCTACAATCCCCGTAAACCCGGCAGACCATCCCATCATCCCCTTATTGCCTTCATGGCTGAGATGCGTATGATAGTCAATGCCTGGATGCGTCCGGGCAATACGGCAGACTTAAGCAATTACCGCTTCTTTCTTGATGAAACCTTTTCTATTCTCTCAAATAAGAAAGTAGGTCTTGTGCGAGCCGACAGCGGTTTCTTCTCAAACGGCTTTATGGAATATTGTGAAACACGGCAACTCAATTACATCACGGCTGTCAAGTTCTACAAACCCATCAAGCATGAGGTGTTTCATCAGAAATCATGGGTAGCTATCCATGATGGTATAGAAATAACGGAATGGTCCTTCCGTCTTCCCGGATGGTCCCGTTCACGCCGCATGATTGCAGTCCGCAAGAACTTGTCTAAACACCCAAAATCAAGCGGGAAGCTCCTTCTCTGGGATGGAATAGAAGAGAGATATCGCTACAGCGTATTTGTGACCAGTCTCAATCTGCCCGCACATTTGATATGGAAGCTTTATCGCGACCGGGCCGATGCGGAAAACCGTATTAAAGAACTCAAATATGACTTCGGAGTCGACAGCTTTTGTCTGAGCTCCTTTTTTGCAACTGAGGCCGCCTTCCGGTTTATCATGGTTGCGTACAACCTGTTAAGTCTCTTCAGACAGATCGTGCTACGTGAAAGAAAACAATCGACCCTGAAAACACTCCGGTTCAAATGCTTTGCATTAGGAGCCTGGATTACAAAACACTCTCGACATAGGGTTTTGAATATTGCACTTGCAAGAGAAAAACGTGCCTGGTTGGACGGACTATTCGATATTATGGGATCAACTGCACCACCTTTTACAGGTTCTAATGCATGATTTGGGATTATTGTTCTACGAACTTGGAGTAACACTTAAGACTTAAAACCGCCTTAGCGACTTGAAACTTAAAATTGTTTTTAGAGCACTTCGCCTTTCGGTATGACTACGATCCCTTCTTCGGACACACAGAAACGTTCTCTGTCCTTTTCGAGATCATATCCTATTTTCATACCGGCCGGTATATGCACCCCTTTGTCGATAATAGCCCTCTTCACTTTGGCCCTCATGCCGACGACTACGTTATGGAAGAGGATTGATTCACTTACTTCCGCGTAACTATTAATTCGAACGTTGGGAGATAGGACAGATTTAACCACTTTACCGCCACTTATGATAACACCGCCGCAGATAATAGAATCCAACGCTTTTCCCGCCCTGCCGGACTCCTCATTAGCGAAAACGGTCTTCGCAGGCGCGTATTGTCCCTGATAGGTTCTGATAGGCCAGTTTCTGTCATAAAGGTTGAACATAGGGCTTACAGAGGCAAGGTCCATGTTGGCCTGCCAATAGGCGTCTATGGTTCCTATATCCCGCCAGTAACCGGCATCTTTACCACTCCCCGTTGCACCAAATCGTTGCACAAATACCTTTCCTCCGGGATAGAGCATCGGAATAATATCCTTCCCAAAATCATGAGATGAATTATTTCTGGCGTCTTCATTAAGAATATCGATCAAGACGTCTCTCTTAAAAATATAAACACCCATAGAGACAAAAACCTTTCCGGGCTTACCGGGGATGGGGTGGGGATTTTTCGGCTTTTCCTGGAAGCCTGAAACCCTCCCATCGATTTCCGCTTGAATAATTCCGAACCGTGATGCTTCGCCAATATCTGCCTCAACAGTTGCAATCGTGAGG
>JBARHQ010000045.1:0-7951 GCA_049799315.1 Thermodesulfovibrionales bacterium
ACAAGTGAGAGTACAATAGCGATAATCTTCTTCATTCAATTCACCTCCTTTCATTCAAAGTTATTAACGCCCAATTTTTTGAGGTTCTATTCTATAACTAATATCAATATTCATGCCAGGAGAAAAACGAGAGAAAGGCAGCGTGTCTGTGCGGTTCGGTTACTTATTTGAGAAATTGAGTCCTTTTTTAGGGATGGAGCCTCTGTTTCTGTTCCGGGACCGCCAATCCTGATGAATTCGTAAAAAGTCGTCATTCCCGCGAAGGCGGGAATCCAGGTGCTCGCAACGTCTTGGAAAGAATGGATCCCCGATTAAGGCCTTCGGGAATGACAGCCATGAAAGGGACTTTTTACGATGTTGTCAATCCTGAATCAGTCCCAGCTCTTCCGCATAGCTCCTGAAGAGCTCAAGCCCCTTGCGGTGTTCATCGAGGAAGTCATAGGAGATTCCCTCCCAGTATGCCACAAGCTCTTCGACCGGGATGATATGCCTCAACCAGGAATGTCCTGCAATCTCCCTTAAGCTTCCGGGTGCAGCACTCTTGCTTTCCTCAAGGTCGCGCATGAACTGCCTGAGCAACTCCGGCTTCTGTTCACAACAGGTGTTTCGTGCGATCCAGAGTGCAAAGACCGCCGGCAGCCCTGTATGCCGGTACCAGAGGTCGCCCAGATCATAGATTTTATCCTGAGGCCATAGCAGGGCCTCCTTCATTGCATCATCGCCGATCAGCAGCCAGGCCTCGTGCGCCCTCATCGCCGCAGCGGCCGACTTAGTGCCTGACTTAGTGCCTGACTCGGGGGCTGAAATGAGCTTCGCATCGATCCCATAGAATTTCTTCAGTATTATCGAAAGCAGCGCCACAGACGTCTCTGACTGCGGGGAGGTCAGGACCGTCCGTCCCTCCAGGGTCTCTATGGGTTGTTTGCTGAAGAGGAGGACACTTCCCACAGGCCCAAAGGAGCTTATGGAATGGCCTTCGATAAGGCGGTAATGGGACCTGTTTTTCAGGTATTCGATTGATGATGAAGGGCTGATGTCGATCTCGCCGTCCCTTATCTTCCTGTTCAGCTCGGAAGGCACCCCATCGATGAACTCATAGGCGGCGACGTTTTGTTTCCGCTGCAGTCCATAAAATATCGGAAAGAGGTTTGTATATGCTATTCTGCCGATTCTCAGCTTCCTGTCATTGTCGCCGGGTATCATCCCTTTATCACCCCCATCGGTCTCAGGCGGGCAACCCTGGTCGAGATCCCTGCGCGGTGGACAATATCCACAACCGCAGAGATGTCCTTGTAGGCCTCGCTCATCTCCTCGGCAAGTGTCTCTCGGCCCGCAGACCTGACAATTATGCCCCTGTCCTCAAGCTCGCGTGAGATGGACCTTCCTTTTGCACTTCGTATTGCCTGGTGCCGGGACATGACCCTGCCGGCGCCGTGGCAGGTCGAGCCGAACGTCTCCTGCATCGCTTTTTCGGTGCCGAGGAGGACATACGAAGCCCTGCCCATATCTCCGGGTATCAGGACCGGCTGGCCCAGATGCCGGTATGCCGGGGGAAGCTCCCTATGACCCGGCGGAAAGGCTCTCGTGGCGCCCTTTCTGTGCACGATCAGCCTCTTTTTCTTGCCATCGACAAGGTGTTCTTCCACCTTGGCGATATTGTGGGCGACGTCATAGACCAGAGACATGCCGAGACTGGCAGGCCCTGCACTGAAGACTTTCATGAAGGCCTCTTTTGTCCAGCTCATGATACACTGCCGGTTTGCCCAGGCGTAATTTGCCGCTGCCCTCATTGCTCCCAGATAATCCCCGGCCTCAGGACTATTAAACGGGGCGCTTGCCAGTTCCCTGTCGAGCAGCTCAATATGATATTTTGACGCGGCACGCGCCATCACCTCCAGAAAGTCGGTGCAGACCTGATGGCCAAATCCGCGCGAACCGGTATGTATCATGACGGTCACCTGACCCTCGAACAGCCCCATCGCGTTGGCGGCCTCCTGGTCATAGACCTCATCGACATACTGTATCTCCAGAAAGTGGTTCCCGGAACCAAGGGTCCCCTGCTGCGCCCGGCCGCGTTCATATGCCTTTGGACTGATGAGCGACGGGTCGGCGCCGTCCAGGCTCCCTCCGGATTCAGTGTGCTGAAGGTCAGAGGCCTCACCCATGCCGTGTTCAACCGCCCAGGCCGCTCCCTTGACAAGGATCTGTTTTTCGTCGGTCTGATTCAGCCGTATCCTGCCCTTTGATCCAACGCCTGAGGGTACGTCATTATAGAGGACTGCAATCAGGTCCCTCAGCTTCGGTGTGACATCCTGTTTCCCGAGGTTGGTCCTGAGAAGCCGCACCCCACAGTTGATATCATATCCAACACCGCCTGGAGAGACGATGCCGTCATGGAGGCCGAAGGCAGCAACGCCGCCGATCGTAAAGCCATAGCCGGTATGTATATCAGGCATTGCCAGCGACGCCCCGACAATGCCGGGGAGTGCTGCGACATTGGCGACCTGATCGATTGCCTGTGTTTCAAGGTCCTGTTCAAGCCGCTTGTCGACATAGATAATCCCGGGGACACGCATGCCCTTTTTATAGGTCATCGGGACTTCTACCCTTGTTTCATCGATCCTTCTGAGTTTTTCGTGTAACATCAGAATATTCTCATCCTTGTATAGGTATATAGGTATAAAATAAATTATAAGGGCGGACGGGAATGCCGAAAAGACGCTGTCTGCAACTCCTTCTAGTCATCTCATGCGGCCTGCCAGCCGGTATCACAAAATTCACCTGCCATTTCGTCTGCGTTTACGTGATTCATAATAAGATCATGTTGTCATTACAGAGTCTTTGAGGTGTTTCTGTCTGACCCTCCGCACCGTCAGGGTCATATATCCAGAATAATCTCCGCTGTGTAGATGCCTTCAGTCTTTTCGATCTTCAACCGGTGATAGGTTGCCGCCTTGACCAGGAGCCCCCGCCCATGTCTTGCCTCATCAAAATCTTCCCCATGGACCGCGGCCCTGATCCTGAGCCCTTCCTGAGTCCCAGTGGCAGGGAATTCCCTGATCACGATGCTCTTTCCCAGAAACCCGTATGTGTCAAACTGAAATATCAGTTCATTCAGCCATGATACCAGAAGGCTCTCCAGGGAACTGCCCTCAACCGTCAGCTCGATTGACCTTGTTTCCCTGACTGGACTGCTGCCGATGATCAGATGATAAAGACCAGCTGCAGCGTTGACGAACAATTCCTCCAGCCCAGCTCCGAAGGCCCTGATGCCCGCGTCTCCGGTGATGTCGAGTATCTCAAACTGACGCATTAGGCCCTGTTTCCCTTGTTTTCCTTTGCCAACGTGTGGTATATGCCCCCTCTCCTCAGTCCTCTCCCTCCAGGGGCGAGGATGGCTTAAATAGTTCCCCTACGGTTTCCAGAGTTCTGAAAAAATGCCGTTCTTTGTCACCCAGACAACATACGGCGGGGCGGTAACATCACCTTTTTCGTTGAATTTGATCTTGCCCATGGCACCCTCGAATTCCGCAGCATGGAGCTTTTCTGTCACGGCCTTGCTGTCAGTGGTGTTGGCCTCCCTGATAGCGGTCAGCATGATCGTGGCTGCATCAAAGGCGTAGATTGAATATGAGCCTTCCTTCCCAAAACTCTTGTTGTATCTGGCGATGAAATCCTTGGCATAGGGGATATTATTGGGGTCGGGAGTGAACGTCAGGTAGGTGCCTTCAGCCGCCTGAGCTCCGGCTATCTTGACAAACTCCTCAGCGTACGAGCCGTCGCCGCTCATGAACGGCGCCTTGAGTCCCAGTTCCTTTGCCTGACGGACGAGGAGACCCATTTCAGTATAAATGCCGCCGAAGAAGATAAGTTCCGGCCCTTTCTCTTTGATCGAGGTCAAAACGCTCTTGAAGTCCTTGTCCCCCTGGACGACGCCGCCGTAGTAGACGACTTCGATCTTGTCGCCGAGGGCCTTCTTGAATTCATCAGCGAGTCCCTGCCCATAGGTTGTTTTGTCATGGATGACTGCGGCCTTCTTCAACTTGAGCTGATTGATCACGAAGTCAGCACCCACCTTGCCCTGCTGGTCATCCCTGCCGCAGACCCTGAAGACCCCCCGGTAACCTTTTTCGGTCAGTTGAGGGTTGGTCGATCCCGGAGATATCATCGGGATGCCTGCGCGGTTGTAGATGTCCGACGCGGGGATAGAGCAGCTGGAGTTGAAATGACCGATGATCCCCACAGCGCCGCTGTTGATGATTTTGTTCGCGACAGAAACAGCCTGTTTGGGGTCGTGCTGGTCATCCTCGATGATCAGTTCTATTTTTTTCCCGAGAATGCCTCCCCGGGCATTCCAGTCGTCCACGGCAAGAGAGACCCCATTTCTGAAGTCCATCCCGAACCTGGACTGGTCTCCGGTCATCGGGCCTGCAACCCCGATCCTGATGACCCCCGAATCTTTTTTCTGGCAACCGCCAGCCAGAAGAAATACCATACATAACAATGTAGCGATCACTAAAAACTTTTTCATTACAACCTCCACTGAATTATATTTTTTATCAATTATTGGCGGCTTCGCAAAAAGTCTTCTTTTAGGCTGTCATTCCCGAAGTTCTTAGTCGGGAATCCAAACTTTTCAAGTAGTTGCACCCTCATGGATACCCGCCTTCGCGGGTATGACGGCCAAAATGTACAGACTATTATGAGACTCTTAATCTGGCTGCTGCAATGCAACGTTAAGATGGACTCTTCAGTACTTCTCCTGCAATCTGCGCAAACTTCCCTGCGTTTTCTTTAATCCGTCCTCTGCATATCCCGGTCGCCACTGCAATGGCGTCCGCCCCTGCGTTGAAGACCGACTGTGCCGTTTCAAGGGATATGCCGCCTATGGCCACAACAGGAATACTGACATTTTGTTTGATCAGCCTGAGATTGTCAAGGCCCTGCGGACTTCCGGCGTCTTTGGTGGTGGTGTGGAATATGGGGCCGAATCCGATATAGTCAGCCCCGGCTGCGTCAGCCTCCCTGGCCTGGGCAAGACTATGGGTGGAAATTCCGATGAGCATATTCCCGACAATCTTCCGGGCCTCTTTCAGCGGAAGATCGTCCTGCCCCAGGTGGAGGCCGTCGGCATCCACGGCAGCTGCAATGTCCCCGTGGTCATTGATGATCAGGACTGCATTGAACGAACGGGTGAGTTCTCTGAGTCTTGCCGCCTCTTCATAGAGTTCCCTCCTGGTCCTGTCCTTGTCCCGGTACTGGATGATTCTTATGCCGGCATCGAGCACCGCCGAGACCATGTCATATACCGGCAGGCTGCAATAGGTCCTGTCGGTGATGAAGTAAATGCCTGAGAGGTTCATAACCTTTATCTTATGCCTATTCCGTTGATATCGGCAACCCATTCCGGACTATTCCGGCCGTCTTTCTTCCATCCATGTGCCTTCACACCGTGGTATTGGCGCTCCAATTGCGCACCCTGTTGACTCATATTGAAATTGAAGCGGAATGATATGTTTTTAATGATTAATTTGACAAAACGCCGGGCATGTCTTAGTATGAATCTAAGGCGGTTTCTACGGGAACTTTTTGCCATTCTGGTGGCAGTGCTCAGGACAAAGTCCGCGAAGCCGGAGATAGATAAAATATATCGACTTGAGGCATGGAGGTGCTTATGAAGGTAATGGTTTTGCGCTATTGTTACGTGGTTGTTTTGCCGGTTATAATCTGCGGGCTGCTGCTCAGCAGCAATGTCTTTGCCCTCAGACTTCCCGACACAGGACAGTCAACATGCTATGAGGCACTAAGCCCCAATGGAGAGATACCTTGCGGAAATACCGGCCAGGATGGTGCATATAACATTAACCCCAGAAGCTACACGATTATTGGCGCAGGCAGCGACATGGTCCTCGACAATAACACGGGCCTCATCTGGCAGAGGCAGGACGATGGGTATGCATATAACTGGTATCAGGCCTCGGGCACGGTTAATGGAACGTACAATCCGTCGGGCGGAAGTGTCTGCGGCTCTCTTACCCTCGGTGGTTATTCGGACTGGCGTCTGCCCTCGAAGAAGGAATTAATCACGCTCGTGGACTACTCGATTTCATCGCCGGGGCCGACCATCAATTGGGTTTTTACAGGTACTCAGCCGTCCTACTACTGGTCGTCCACTCCCTACGTTTACGGCCTTAATTCCGCATGGATGGTAGGCTTCGACTTTGGTCCCCCAAGCGGCTGGGGTAAGAGCAACGTCGATAGCGTACGCTGCGTACGGGGCGGGCAGTCTGCCATCTCATATACGGACAACCACGACGGGACAGTGACGGACACACGGACAGGCCTGATCTGGCAGCAGCAGGATGACGGAGTGATGAGGAGCTGGGGAGATGCAATTACTTACTGCGAAGGACTTAACAACCCTGGCGGTTACAGTGACTGGCGGCTGCCGAATATACTCGAACTTGAGTCAATTACAGACGATGCTTATTATCGGATTCCGGCCATCGCTATAGACCCTATTTTTACAGCCACAAAGGAGTCGTTCTACTGGGCGTCTACTACTATTGCAATGACCCCGCCGGCAGAGAGCGCATGGCAGGTGTCCTTCTTCGAGGGCTACGCAATCGGTTTGCTTAAGGACCTTCACGGTTACGCCCGGTGCGTGCGTGGCGGACTTTTTTATTATCAGCTGAATATTACACCGAACGGGACGGGTACCGGAACGGTAACCACGAATCCGTCGGGCATCAACTGCGGGTCGGCGTGCAGCGCATTTTTCCCTGCAAATACTGTTGTTAACTTCCAGGCCATCTCCGCCCTGGGCTCGGCTCTGGGCGGGTCGATTTTCTCCGGCTGGGGAGGG
Source organism: Thermodesulfovibrionales bacterium (assembly GCA_049799315.1). Lineage (GTDB taxonomy): Bacteria > Nitrospirota > Thermodesulfovibrionia > Thermodesulfovibrionales > UBA6898 > PALSA-1316. Next base: position 6,866 of record JBARHQ010000045.1, read on the forward strand.
GATGCAGGTTGCGCAACCGGGCAGATGACCATGAATGGGAACAAGAATTGCACAGCGACGTTTTCTCTCAGCACGGCCGACATCGCGCGGATTGGGGGGACTACTCGCAAAACGATCACCGAAGCCTATGCACTAGCTCCAATAGGTACTCCGGTGACAATACAGCTCGTCTCCTATACTGTTGCTGAACCGCTGAATTTTAGCGATAACAAGGACATTACGCTGATTGGCGGCTTTGACGGCGGGTATACTCCTCAGCCTTCTTCCTACACGGCATCCGGCTCCCTATCTATCACAGGGGGGAGTGTGGCTACGGACAGATTTGTGATCCGATATTGAGCTGAAAGCCCAGTGGAAATAGTGGAAATACCGGGGACACTTCCCATATTTAATATATGGGGGGATGAGAGGGAACAGCCTGCGGCTGATACAAATACTTCTGGAAGCCTGCGAAGACCTTTCCAATCTCATCCGGCTTGCCAAGATCGGCTACGGCGTCGGAAATGGAGTCACGATACTTGAGCCGTAATAGTGGCGTCAGTTTGTTCTGGTCGAGTTCTTCCACACCCATGTTCACGTAATGGGCGAGCACAAAATTAAGGAATACCTGAAGCTTGCTGTTGAAATGCTGTGAGATGATGACGCTGGCTTTTGTCGCCCGTTCCTCGCGCGTGAGTGGCGGCAGTGCATAGGCAACATTGGCCAGAACGTCGAAGAGGTCGCTCTTCTCCGCATCGATAATCTTCTGCATTTCGGCTAATTGATCCTTGCCGAAGCCCTTTTCGGCCAGTCCTTCCAGCAGTTTCTTGCGTGTATCCGGCCTGCTCCACAAATTACGCAGTTCTTCCTCGTTCTTGAAGAACTCGGGCAGCTTGCCGAAAAGCGCTTCCATGAACTGCTGTGCTGACATTGGTGTGCCGTCTGGGTGCCAGAAGCTCGTCATCATCATATGCTGAATAGTGCGGGCTTTACCGTCAGCGAGTTTCACTTTGATTTTATGACGTTTACCGTATTCCGCAACAGGCTCAGAAATCTTTCCGGGTGAATCCGATGATGGCTCAGGCTTTGGCGTCTTCGGCTCTGGCT
>JBARHQ010000046.1:0-4796 GCA_049799315.1 Thermodesulfovibrionales bacterium
AGACAAAGATTCGCGAGGCTGCAGAACTCACAGAGAAAAGCAGCCGGCTTGAAGAGGAGCGTCTGCGTCTGATCAAGACCTCCGAAGAGGAGATAGCCGCGCTTCAGAACGCCATAAGCCTCAGGGACCGTGAGATCGAAGCTCTTGCCCACCGGAAAGAAGAACTGCACGCAGAACTCAGCAGTGCCGCCGGTGCTTTGGCTCAGCATAAAGACCTCATGGCTTTAGCGGAAAAAACGCCGCTGCAGCAGGAAGAAATCAACAGACTCAGACAGGACAATGAGGCGCTTTCCGCCAGACTGGCCGAAGCTTTGCAAAAGGCGACGACGATCGAGGAGATAAAGACAACTGTGTCCCTCGGAATAAGAAGGCTTTCCGAAAAAATGGAGTTATTAAAAGATGAAGGCATGGTCGATCGCATTGCGCTGAAACATGATATTGATAAATCGTTCTCAATGATCACTGAAAGCACCGAAAGACTTGAACACGCCATTGCAGAGGGATTGCCGCTCGCGAGAAAGCTTGAGGAGATCTCATCCGGCATGCTGAGAGAAGACCTTCCGGCAGTCTATACTTCCGTTTCAAATGAGCCGGACAATACCAGGAGCAGAGGGCGGGGCAGGGAGATCGTTGCTGTTTTAGGGCTCCTGTTGCTGGTGCTGGCAGCAGCCATCTTTTTCAGGCAGGATGCTTACCATGCGCTCTCAGAAAAGGGACATTTTGTAGCCGCTCCGAAACCTCCACTTTGGGAAACGGGCACAAAACAGGCAAAAAGCGGCCAATACGAGGCAACGCTGACCTTTCTCAATAAAGAGGCTGTTCAGGTCCTCGGCTTTTCTGATATCATACCTGATGCCGGCCTCGCACAAAACACTTTTGCCCTGATTGAAATAAGGAGTGCCGGCAACTGCATCCCCGAAGATTTCATTGCCTCCCCTGAGAAGAATATATCGTTTCTTGATGATGGCGGGGCAGAAACGCCGCTGAATGATCCCGGTGCATTTTCCGGATGGAAGAAGACCATATATAAACAGAACGCCTGTAGCAATAGGAAAACCGGGGCTATTTATTTGAAGCATATTATCTCTGTAGTGAAAAAACCTTCGATCAGAGGTCTTGCTATCAGAGGACTTGCCGGAGATCCGATAATACTCCGATAATACTTCAATAACCTTTGGTGAGCATAATAGAGCGGGGCTCTGCTTTATTCTCCTGTCAGGACCACTATAGCAGAAACCGCCTCAGAGCTGATATCAGTAAAATAGACACCGTAGGTGTTTTCCTTCCCCTGCTTTTTGGCAATAACACGCACAACCTCTGCAGTCGCGGTCAGCTGTCTGGAGCCGGGGGGAGAGAACGAACAAACGATGATGTCCCCTTCCAGCAGGACGGCCCGTGAGTTCAGCAACAGACCCGTCGTGCTTATATTTTCGGTGTGACCGGAAAAAGGCCTTCCTTTCGAGGTCCCCTCGCATTTCACCTTTACCTCTATCCGGAATGACTTCCTCGGGGCAATGCTTAATAACTGATATGCCTCCTGAAGGAGAATGGCGGTGTTAACAGGGCTGGGAATAAAAACATTCGCACTACACTTGACACATCGCTTCAGATCGGCATTGTCCCCGGAACAGACTATGATTATAGAGACGTTGCACAGTTTACTGTCTTTCCGTATCAGGTTGCAGAACTTCTCCCCGGGTAACTCCTTATCGTCAAGCCTTGCGACGATAAGATCAGCCTGCTTCTCCCTATGCAGCGCAAAGGCCCTGGAGTTAGAGTCTGCCGCCGTAATGCTGATATCAGACCTGCCGAGAAAATTCTTTTCTCTCCTGAGGACAGCATAGATATCTTCCGCAATAATGACCCGTTTCATAGTATATGAGTATCAGTATACCGACAGCGGACGGGCCCTGTAAAGTGTCCGTGGTAATCCTTACCCGAAGAACCTGGATGTAACATTCAGCAATCCGAAAAAGGACAGTCCTTCTCCCCCTTCCTTTTACGTGATATAATTTGTCATGACACTCCCAAAAAGAAAACTCGGAAAAACAGGGGTCGACGTAACAATCCTCGGACTCGGGGGAGAAGGGATTCTGCGGACCTTCGGGCATGAAAGGGAGGCCTCCACCCTGATTAACAGGGCCATAGACCTGGGCATTAACTATTTCGAATCAGCAAGGGCCTATTCAGGCAGCGAGACTTATTATGGTTCTGCCCTCAGGAAACGAAGAAAGGAAATATTCCTCGCGAGCAAATCGCATGCGCGGGACAGAAAGGGAGCACTGGGGCATCTGCGCGAGACCCTGGTCAATATGAAGACCGATTATCTCGACCTCTGGCAGGTTCATGACGTCAGGGAAGAGGGCGAAATCGAAGAAATCTTCGGCAGGGGAGGAGCCATCGAGGCCTTCGCGGAAGCACGGGAAAAGGGCATGACAAGGTTCATCGGCGTCACGGGTCATCACAATCCCCTGATTACCAAAAGGTGCATGGAACTCTTCGATTTTGATACCGTCCTCATGCCGGTCAACCCTGCGGAGCATGTATACAACAGTTTTATTGAAACCGTCATCCCGGCTGCCCGGGAACGGGAGATGGGGATCGTGGCGATGAAGACCTATTTCCGCGGTCTGGCAGCACAATTGCCGGGGTTCAAGGACCTTGAGCCATTTTACCGTTTTGCGCTCTCTCACCCGCTAGCTACGACAGTCATAGGCTGCGACAGCATCCAGCAGCTCGGAGAGAATGTGCGTTTTGCCGCCTCCTTCGAGGCCATGACAAAGGATGAAATGGACGAGATGCGGAGTATAATCGCACCGCATGCGCGAAGACTAATGTACTATAAGCCTTAATTACCTCTCATGCTCTCTCTATCAAATCCGGATGAACACCCTATTATTGGCAATTATATCTATTCTGAATCCCCGCGTCCTGAAATATGCACAAAAACTACTGCCTTTTTTTGTCACATGAAATATTTAATGTCATCATCTGAGAATCTATCCAGCACCGGAGCTAACAGATTTTGGGCTCTGTTTCCGTTTTATGGGATCGCTGACCTCGAAATCGGCTCGTTACGGGTGGTACTGAAGTTGCATCCTGAATTCAGGAAATTGAACGCGGGAAATGGATGACGATGAAGAGCTCAAGAGATATTGTCAGACGTAACAGTAAGAAGCTCTATGCCGCGGGCATTATCCTGTTCCTTTTATTCATCTCCGTATCGGTATCCATGTCAGCCCAGCAACCCCCGGTGATTGATGGATGCCCCATCTTTCCTGCTAATAATGCCTGGAACACCCCCATCGACCATCTTCCCCTTGATTTGAATTCAGCGGCCTATATCGCAACTATCGGCGCGACAAGAGGCCTCCACCCTGATTTCGCTTCAGGGACATGGGACGGCGGACCTATCGGGATCCCGTTTAATGTCGTATCGGGATCTCAGCAGAAGGTTGACGTGACCTTTGACTATGACGATGAAAGCGACCCCGGCCCCTATCCGCTCCCTCCTGATGCCCTGATCGAGGGGGGCAGCCAGTCAGGCGGGGACCGGCATGTGCTGGTGCTCGACAGGGACAATTGCATGCTTTACGAAACCTGGTCGTCATATATTCAGCCTGACGGAAGCTGGCAAGCCGGGTCAGGGGCGGTCTTTGATCTGAACTCGAATACTCTCCGTCCCTACGGCTGGACATCTGCCGATGCTGCGGGCCTTCCTGTGCTCCCCGGCCTGGTCCGTTATGATGAGGTGGCCTCCGGCGAGATCAGGCACGCAATCCGGTTCACGGCACCTCAGACAAGAAATACCTTTGTATGGCCTGCTCGGCATTATGCCTCTGACCGAACCGGCGGTAATTATCCGCCGATGGGGCAGCGCTTCAGGTTGAAGTCCGGGTTTGATATCTCTCAATTTTCGCCTGAGCTGCAGGTAATCTTTCTCGCGATGAAGAAATACGGGATCATCCTGGCTGACAATGGCTCTGCATGGTATATATCCGGCGTGCCGGACCCCCGATGGGACGATGATATGCTGGTGAGTGGGTTCAGTCGTGTCAGGGGGGCAGACTTTGAGGCCGTGGACGCATCGGGGCTAATTATACAGAGCGACTCCGGCGAGGCATGCGCGAGTCTCCCCGTCAGGAGTTCTGGCGCATATTATGATGATCTCAGCCTCGCGTATGATGCTCTGCCATCAGATGGGGGCCTGATCCAGTCTCAGGCTGTGGTTATTGTAGAAAGCCCTGATTTCAGCAAAAACATATCGGTTACCATACAGGGAGGTTATGCCTGCAATTACTCGACTGTTATAGGCAGTTCGATCATACGCGGGACGATCACTATATCCGGCGGAACAGTCACGCTGGATGGCATCAGCATAGAGTAAGAGTTTATCATCTCTGGAAATGAACAGAAATCAACCTGCCAAAAAAAAGACCTGAGGCCGGATAGATATTTATCATTTCTTTATGGGGTTTCACCCCAAACCCCAGTCACCTTTCTTGCTGGCCAAGCAAGGTAACCGAAAGAAGGCCACCCCAACGAAAATCCCTATACGGTCTGCTTTGTCGCACTCGCTAAATTTGGAAAACTCGCCCCGGAGGTACCGGGGACTCAGACAGTCCCAAATTCTTAACGCGCGCACTCGGTCGCATACCTGAGATTTTCGAAGGGGATAAAACAAAAACGACAATGATCCGCCCCGTAATATGCACAGTCTGATTGTGGATAGCACCGACGAGTCCGCAGTTTAACGGTGGCGCAAGCTCTGTTGATTTCCAAAACAAACTCTCCCA
>JBARHQ010000047.1:0-4773 GCA_049799315.1 Thermodesulfovibrionales bacterium
AACTCCTGGCAGACATCGACAAGGAAACGGTCGATTTCAGCCCGAACTTCGATGAGACAACAGAAGAACCGAAGGTCCTGCCCTCAAGGATTCCGAACCTGATTATCAATGGTGCAGCCGGTATCGCTGTCGGCATGGCAACCAACATACCACCCCATAATCTGGGGGAGATCATAGATGGCCTGTCCATGCTTCTCGATAATGCCGGAACGACTACCGGGGACCTGATGACAGTTGTCAAGGGTCCGGATTTTCCGACGGGTGGCATTATCCATGGCACGGCCGGCATCAAGAGTGCTTATGAGACAGGCAGAGGGCTTCTGAGGATCAGGGCACGCGCCCGGATAGAGAGGGAGCACCGGGGCGGAGAAAGCATTATCATCACTGAAATGCCCTACCAGGTGAATAAGGCGCGACTTATCGAAAAGATGGCCGAACTTGTGCGTGAGAAGAAACTCGAGGGAATTTCGGACATCCGCGACGAGTCAGACCGTGACGGCATCCGGGTCGTCATCGAGATGAAGCGGAGCGAAATGGCCGAGGTGCTCCTAAACAACCTCTATAAGCATACCCAGATGGAGACGACCTTCGGCATCATCATGCTTGCCCTTGTCGGCGGACAGCCGCATGTTCTCGGCCTGAAGGAGATCCTGTCGCACTTCCTGCAGCACCGGCGTGACGTGATCCTCCGGAGGACACGGTTCGAACTGAGAAAGGCTGAGGAACGGGCCCATATACTTGAAGGTCTCAAGATCGCCCTTGACAACCTCGATGACATCATCGCATTGATTCGGGCTGCCACGAGCCCTGAGGAGGCAAAAAACGGGTTAATCACCAGGTACCCGCTTTCTGTGATACAGGCCCAGGCCATCCTGGATATGAAACTCCAGAGGCTGACCGGACTCGAAAGGGACAAGATCATTGCTGAATATACCGAGACGATAAAGGAGATCGAGCGGCTGAAGTCGATCCTCGGCAGCGATGCCCTGGTCTCGAAGATCATCAAGGACGAGTTGACCGAGATCAGGACAAAATACGCTGATCCCCGGAGGACCGAGATAAACGAAGAGACGAAAGAGATCACGATCGAGGATCTGATTACCGAGGAGGAGATGGTGATCACCCTCTCTCACACGGGATATATCAAACGCAATCCGCTCAGTGCATACCGCAGCCAGAGGCGAGGCGGCAAGGGTCTGATCGGCATGGAGACAAAAGAGGAGGATTTCGTCGAGCAGCTCTTCATCGGGTCGACGCATGACTACATGCTCTTTTTCTCAAACCTCGGCCGGCTCTACTGGCTGAAGATCTATCAGATCCCTGAGGCAGGGCGCGCCGCCAAAGGCAAGGCATTGATCAATTTGCTGCAGCTTTCAGAGGGCGAGCATATCGCGACGGCCCTGCCGGTAAGGGATTTCAAAGAGGGTTGTCTGGTTATGTTCACGAAGAACGGTACCATCAAAAAGACTGCTCTGACCTCATACAGCAACCCGCGCGGGAAAGGGATCATCGCCATCACCATCGAAGAGGGCGATGAACTGATTGCCGTGAGAAAAACATCCGGCAAAAACGATCTGATCATGGGAAGTCGCAACGGCATGTCGATCAAATTCAAGGAAGAAGATGTAAGAGAGATGGGCCGGTCGGCAAAGGGCGTTCGCGGCATGAAACTTTCGAAAGGTGATGAGGTTGTCTCTGGAGAGGTTGCTGAAGAAAAAACCTCCATTCTGACGGTTGCGGAAAACGGGTTCGGCAAGAGGACGAAGATCGAGGACTACCGGCTCCAGACCCGCGGCGGCAAGGGAATCCTCTCAATCAAGCTCACGCAGAAGGGTGGCAAGGTTGTCGGGATGCTTCTTGTGAGGGAAGAGGACGAGGTTGTGATGATCACCAGCAACGGCAAGCTGATCAGAACGACTGCTGAGAACATATCCACGCACGGCAGGAATACCCAGGGAGTCAAGCTGATGGACACGACGGCTGAAGACAAGATCGTGAGTATTGCCAAGGTTGTTGAAAAAGACTGAAACTGAAATACTCCTGATCAGCGGCTTAGAAGAGATCGGATTTCAATGCACCCCTGATCAGGTGACAGCCTTTAGCACCTATCTCGGCGAACTGAAGAAATGGAGCAGAGCCTATAACCTGACAGGGCTCAAAACCGACAGGGATATCATAATCAGGAACTTCCTCGACTCGGTGCTCTTCTGCAAAGTCATCCCTGACGATCTGCATTCGCTTGCCGATATAGGAAGCGGTGCGGGGTTCCCGGGGATTCCGATAAAAATCATGCGGCCTGACCTTCGGGTTGTTTTGATTGAGCCGACGCAAAAAAAAGCCCTGTTTCTCAAGCATGTATGCCACAGGCTTGAGTTGCAGAACATACAGGTTATTGATAAACGCATAGAGGACATATCAGGGATAACCGTTGATGCCCTTGTCACGCGGGCATTGTTTACTGTCAGCGATTTTGTGAAAAAAGCAGGTCATATCCTGAACGAGAATGGGATATTCATTCTCAGCAAAGGACCGAAACTTCAGGAAGAGCTGGAAGAATCAGGCAATTTAAAAACCTCCATTCTGGACATACCCCTCCCGTTTGAGAAGACAGTCAGACATCTTGTTGTCGTAACAAAATAAGGAGTATAAGGGGACGGGCGGCTCAGAAATTCTTGTAATCGACATTATTATTAATCTGGCAAATGTCTTATTTCCCCCGACAAAGGTCATCTTGAGCGTACTTCAAAAGGTTATTTTATAAGGTGTCGTACAATAATTTCTTCTCCACCCGTCCCCTTACCATCCGTTCTGTTGCTGCCCGGGGATCCGGAACATGAAAAATCACTGGATTCCCGATTAAGGACTTCGGGAATGACGGACAACTAACGGTGGCAGGGGTGCATGGAGAAAATTTTATCTGAGCCACCATGGTGAGGCAGGGGAAAAGGGTGTCCACGATACTAGAACTGGAGCCTGCGGTTGGGATGCGAACAAATTGCGATATTATAAAATTTTTCGGAATGCACTCCTGCCACAGTCTACCACCCCGGTCCCGGTCCTGCGGCATGCAGTTCAGTCAGTTTAGTATTCTGCTTTCGTAAATGTGATAGGCATAGGAGAATGCCATGATCGCAAAAAACGTGGCAAGCAGTCCGAAGATGAGATACTTGGTACCCTGCAGCGGCCTTTTGGCCTTGAATTCAAAATACGATTTCGGGAACAAGGTTGCTGATCCGAAAATCAGCATCAGCCCGGCAAGTATCTGGGTAAGCATCCTTACCATGGCAGCTCAGAATCCCTCAAGAGGACAGCCGGCACAAAGCGGTTTTGTCCTGCAGTGTTCCTTTGCAAGTCTGACAATAAGGGCATGATATTCATTGTAAAGCTGGATATCCTTCTCAAGGTTTTCATGAAATAGTTTCTGAAGTGTATCGTATGGCGCCTCATGATGGATTATATTATGCCGCGAAAACACCCTTTTTGTATAGGCGTCGATCACAAAAGCCCGCTTTCCCAGTGCATAAAGCAGGATGGAATCTGCTGTTTCAGGACCGATGCCGTTGACGCTGAGGAGCTTGCCCCTCATGACCGAAGGCGGCTCTCCTGCCATCTTCTTCATGTTGCCCCGATACTCTGTGACAAGCAGACCGATAAAGTTCTTCAGCCTCTTTGCCTTGATGTTGAAATACCCGGCAGGCTTTATAAGTGAGGCAAGTTCAGATGCCGGCAGGGCATGGAGAGCAGGCGCATTAAGCTTTCCTGCGGCCTTTAAATTCCTGATCGCCTTTTCCACATTCCCCCAGTTGGTATTCTGCGTGAGAATCGCGCCGACAGCAATCTCAAAGGGCGTGTCTCCGGGCCACCACTGCTGAGGGCCGAAGCGGGAATACAGTCTGTCGTATATCTTGCGGAGCCTCTGTCTCATTCGCTATGAGAAACCTGACCTCTCATTTTTTTCTTTTCAGAAGTTATTTTCTTGTCGGCAAGCATCTTTTCCTTTGACCTTTTCGACCGTTTTCTCTTCTGCCGCCTGATCTTTTCTATCCTCTGGACCTCTGCACTCTCTTTGCCCCTGATCATCTGATCTATCTTATTGACGAGCAGCACCCGCGCCCGGTAGCGGTTGAGCGCCTGTGAGCGCCCCTCCTGGCATTTCACCTCGATGCCTGTCGGCAGGTGCTTCAGATAGACACAGGTCGATGTCTTGTTCACATGCTGTCCGCCCTTGCCGGAGGAGCGGACAAACGATTCATGAATATCCTCTTCGCGGATAGCAAGTTTATTCATCTTTTCGACCAGGTCCTGCTCTTTGGCAGAACTCACCGGAAATATGCTCATGATGGAAATAATATAGCAGGCATACTCTTCCGAGCGCCATTCATTTTTTTGCCTGGACAGACGGTTATCTGCTAAAATAACATTGTTGCGAAACTTAGTATTCAAGGAGATTACATGGGTTTTCTTAATAAAATTGCTGAGTGGATAAGTCCGAAAGATAATATGGTTACTGCAAACCGTCCGGGCAGAAATGAGGAATGCTGGTGCGGCAGCGGGAAGAAATACAAGAAATGCCATCTTGACGCGGATGCAGAAAAGATTTCAAAGGCCTGTGCAATAAACTGCAAAACCACCTGAAAGGCCTCATGAGCTGAGTTCAGCTGATGAGGTAGTGCTGAGAGAGCATCTACCTGCAGAGTCAACTGCCTTCATAACGCCGTTACTGCCTGTTGCGCTATAATAAACGTCATGCTCCCGACCAAATCATACGATGTC
>JBARHQ010000048.1:0-10398 GCA_049799315.1 Thermodesulfovibrionales bacterium
GGTCATTCATTGACCTCGTTTTATACATAAAACTTCGTGGATTGCTGCTAACTTCTTTTCTCAAGCACAATTTTATGGTGCAGAAGGGATACTTCCCTTATACCTCCTTCAAATATCTTCTGCTCACCGAAGAGGCTCCTTAATAATAAACCGTCCCCCTCGGGCTTCAGGATATCGACCCCTTCGAGATAAAGCTCTTCTACTCCGTCGTGATAGACATATGCATTAGCCTCGCACATTGATTAGCTCCTTTATTTCGAGCATAAGCCGTTCGATCAAGTGCGGCAGAGGCTCTTTTCTGATGTTGATCACCTCAATCCCCTCCTGATTTACCGGAAGCAGTATCTTATCGGCCGGGGATGAGACTATTGCAGAAGCCATCCGCGACGTCAACTCACCAAGCATGGCATCGGGAAGGACAATGCTCAGAGGACCGGTAATGACATCCACCCTGGTTGAATTCCAGACAATCGCATTCTCACCGGTCGCCCCTTTGTTTGCACGGGATTTTATCATGGCCGATGTCGCCGCAGCGTTCGTACCCAGGGCAATGATCTCGATAGAATCCTTGAACTCTTCCTTGAGCCTCTTGACAATAAGAGCACCAACACCTCCTCCCTGTCCATCGATAACGCCAACTCTTAACAATGTTGTCTCCCAATAAAAAAAGGCCATAAAAGTCAGTACCTTCTGGTACCCGCCTTCATGGCCTTTTTTTTATCTATTTATCAAAAATATTAAGACGTCAACTTCAGCAGACTTCATATCTGCCAGTGTTAATAAATTAACGGACGCATCCGTATCTTGTCAAGAAGAAAGTCAACTGGCCCTGATTCACCATCAACAAAAGATAGGAAACCTCGTTTCGTATTGCTCCCCTCAATGGAAAATCGGTCCTCCAATACCTTTCGGAAACAGGTCATCGACATACAAGTGAAATAGCCCGAGCACGCCGACGCTGCTCCCTGATCGCGAGTTAATCGGGATCTGAGCCGCGATACCGAATTCCGTAAACTTGCCGGCCCATACTATCCCGGGGTTGACCGTTCCCGTAATTTGTCCCTTACAGTCGGCACTCATACAGGTGGACATCGGAAACTCGGTAACAAGTATCATGCGCTTGAATGGATCGCCAAGGCCGATATCCTTCACAAAGGACTGGAGGTATATGAGACTGTACTGTAAGGAGAATGCCCAGTTCAAGGTGGTAGGGTTACGTTCTATATCGAGATCTCCTGTGTCCGCATTCACGGTAACGTTCTTGCTCCTTGTAGGGAAACCGGCACCGATGACCCCGGTAATTGCAAATGGCCTGAGAAATTTCATTGATTCCGGGAGATCACCAAAGCCTTTGCCGAAAAAAAGAGCTGGAGAAATCGTCGTAAAAGATTCGGCTATCTGATGTGCCCCGGTTCTTCCGATGTCGAAGTCTGAACCAACTGAAAGGATCAGCTCATGGGGCTCATTTGTAAGAAATTGCCATTTCGCCCCCACCCCAAGGTTGTCCCAGCCATTCGCCGTACTGCCGTCGCTTGCCCTCAAATGCAGATAGCTCTCATGGAATTCGAATCCGAAGTTGGGCAGGATACGTTTGGAATAGTCGATACCGATTTCCGTTGTCTTGGCATCTGGTCCCTTGGCACGACCGATCAGAATAGAGAATTCATCCGAAATGAACGGATCGTCCACCTGAAAGGTAGTCGGGAAAAATCTTTTTCCCGCAAACCCGTGCGCCCACGATGACGCCGGCAGTAACAGGATGAGCAACAGGGCAAGTCCTAAAGTACCCCGTACCCATACCGCAGTTGACTGCTCCACTCTTTCTCCAGACTTCACTTTCATTTTCCTCATAGTAGCCTCCTGTTTTGATATATTTTACTCATACTCATGTCAAAGCTCACTCACTAGCAACAACAATGTATATGGGAACCCGCCGGATAGCAGTTAGTAAGCGTTTAACGGCCCGCTCAGGGTGTGAAGAAATGCCTCGATCTCGCTAAGCTCCTCATTGGTTAGTTCTCCGTGGCCAACTTCACGGCTCGTTGACTGGCGATAAAACTCAAGGACTTCCTTCAAGGTCGTAAATTGACCGGCGTGCATATACGGCGCCCTTTCAGCAACGTTTCTCAACGTCGGTGTCTTAAAAGTTCCGGCATATCTTTCTGTATCAGTATCCAGGAATCGCAATTCAACGCAATCTTGAGGCCCTGCGTTGCTATATCTGCCAAGACAATTAAACTCATCCGAGAGAACCTTTCTCATACCATCTGCCCGCCCCTTGTCCGATGGCACTTTTGCGGGTGTGGGCACACCAGTATTATGGAAGTCGCTATTGGTAAAGAGAGGTCCATTATGGCAATTGGTGCATTTTGCTTTGCCGATAAAAAGCCTGAGACCATTCACTTCGTGAGAAGTGAAAATTCCTGAAAAAGCGGATGTATCGTTATTAAGCAGAGCTTCAATGTACTTGTCAAAACGCGATGGACCAGGGAGAATTGTCCGCACATAGGCGGCGATTGCCTTGCCCATATTTGCATAGATGCGATTAACGCTATCCCTTTTGTCAGGCGTCATAGATACCCATGTTTTCAGAACAGCGATCTCTTCTGTTGCAGGACTTGCAACCGCATTCATTATGTCGGGCATCTTGCCGAAGATTTCTTCATATTCGCTCCGATAATTCGTGCTGATCAGGTAAACACACGCTGTTCTGGTAAATCCATGCTCGACGTTGCTTTCAAGAGGCCCCAGAGCCTGCGACCAGAGACTGTCTTTTCTGCCATCCCAGAAAAACCATGAGTTATACGCCACGCCAAGCAGAGGCATCGATCTCCTCGTTGTGGTACCCATTCCATGCGCCAAGGGAAGATCATCAGTAAAATTCATGTCAGGTCTGTGGCAGGTGGCGCAGGAAACTTTCAAGTTCCCACTGAAACGGGAATCGAAGAAGAGTTTTTTGCCCAGGGCTCTCGCTTTCGGATTATCGGCAAAAGCATTGGACGGATCTTTCGGCGGAGGAGGGAGAGAGCCGATCCACAAAAAGCGAAGAGCGGATAGCTCCTCTTTGCTCCATGCATGTACGTTGATCTCTGCTGCCCACGCGAAATCAGCAGCAATATGGCACAGCACCGTAAGAGTTAAGATAAAGGTTATCGCAACCATTAGATTGCATCTTAATCGATACAAATGAGTTTTCAACATGAAGCCTTCCTGCTATTGCACCATAAGATTGAACGTAGCTGTGTCATCCATGTCCTGAGCCTTAACTTTGAACGTTATCACCCACCATCCGGGCATGCTGAATTTCAGTCCTTGCACAATATAATCCCCGTCCGCTATCCCTTTAGCAACCTCAGGTTGCGTAGGAAGTCCGTGCCCGTGCTCCGGCATATCGCCTTTAACCGTAATTCCGGCATCCTTTACAGGACGGCCATCAGCCGTCTCTACTCTTAATTTCCAGCCGATAATCCGTCCAATGGGAATCGGCACACTTTCGCTGACATAAGAAACTCTGAACACTTTTTTGGCAGATGCAAGGACAGTAGAGGTATCAACATCAGCCGGGGCCGGAGTATACATCATCTTGTGTTCGTTTGGTGATAATGTTTCCAGGCTTTTGACATCCGGGAAGTTAAAGGTTACCGTGTCCTCCACCGTGCCCTTTCCAATTTTTATTCTTAGTTCCCAGCGCCCTCCCATAATAATTATGATGTTCTCCACACTATAGAGTCCCCCGCCCCTCTCTCTGACAACCGGTTTTTCAAAAACACCGTGACCCATCTCGGGCATCCAGGGAACCACTGTTATCTCCGCGCCGACCAGATCTTTATCGTTTTTGTCGTGAACAATGATATCGAGGGTGTTCACCCCCACTTTCAGCTCTTTTCCCTTTATCACCATCTCCGCGGAAAATAACCCTTTCTCTGTCATTTTAATGAGGCTTTGCTCATAGTGTTTTGTGTGGGGACCAGAACTGGACTGACTTGTCTCAGCAGTAAATCCCGTTAAAGGAAACAACAGTGTACATAGAAACAAAAAAACGCCTCTCATGGTCGAAACTTCCTTTCAAGAGAAAGAGAGATTTTCTATCTCCCGTTTAATTTTATATTGATGCCTCCGTTCCTGATCAGGAAATCAGGGCCGGATCCTGGGGCCACACAGTTCCATCCGTATTACTTGGCATTCACCACAGGTATCAGTCATCTTGCAAAGTGAAAAGCAAATCGTCTCCCCCTTTCTTGAAATTGGATAGAATACTTCTCTTAATTCACTCTACCGGACTACCTTCATCTTGTCAATCCTGATGCCCTAATGTCGTGAAGCAAGAGCCTTGCTCTATTAAATATTCTTACTGGACATCGACAGTAAAGTTTGCTATCCGGACTTTATCTCCTCTTGATATTTTGACTGCTATATTCCAGGAGCCAGCCATGGACAGACGTATCTTTCCAACGTACCGGCCTCTTTTCAAACGTGTGCCAGCTTTGTAGTCTAGTGCGGGCATCCCCTGCTTTGCCGGCCTGAAATATTCGATAATTACATCTGCATCACAAGCACAGCGGCCTGATGCGTCGGCGACCTCGATACTGACACGGTTGTCACCCGCAATAGGCGGGTTCCTGTCGATCTTCATTACGACATTGTACCCGTCCACTTGTTTCTTTACTTCATAACTTTTTGCAGAACCGATACTTGCTATCAATAGCAGAAGCACCGTCAGCAACGCAATGCGATTTACTTTCATGCTTTGACCTCGTTAACGGACCATGCAGACTCTGAATATGCGACCTGAACCAGCCGAGAAAGACTCGAAAACTTCAGAATTGCCGGTTAAGCTCTTGGGGGTCGCTCTATTTGGATGGAAAACAGAGACGGGTAATAAGACAAGTTGTTTGTTGTAATAAGTTCTGTATACTCCAAGGGCACTTGTGTGCAGGGTCGCTCAGGTACTGAGGGAGCATCGGCATTTACCGACGTGCTTGCGCTTGATGCATGACAGACATCGAGCGATACAAAATATTTTACTTGTTCGGTCGACGCAAGGGCAATGTGGACGGTTAATGGTGATAGGATCGAAACAACCAGCGCGGCAAGTATCAACATACCGTTTGACTTCATTCTTTATTCTAATGCATTTCAAGATCATGTCAATATCAAATTATAATTATCAGAGAAAGCTATCGGACGAGAGAACTATGATGACATTCTTCCTCTATCAGCATTCCATACCTCCGAAAGGTATCCACTTGCAAAAGAATATAGACGTGATAAACTGAAGGTATAAAAACTCAAGGAGGAATGTATGAAAGCGAAATTGTTTCTGGCTGTGATTTTGGTAGTGGTGGCGGCTTGCGCCGGCCTCGTCTTTGCCGAGGCAGAAAAGAAGGCTCAGAAGGAGGTCGTCAGTGAGGGAACAATACTCTATGTCTGTAATTGCGGCGACCACTGCAAATGCAATACCGTATCAACAAAACCGGGGAAATGCGCCTGCGGCAGCGATCTTGTCCCTATGCATGTTTTGAAGATCGAAAAGGATGAGGCCATCCTCTGCACGTGCGGCAAGGATTGCCACTGCAAAATCAATGAGACTGATCCCACGAAATGCGGCTGCGGCAAGGCTGTCAAGAAAGTGAGCCTGAAGGGGCTCTATGTCTGCAATTGCGGCGCCGGCTGTGCATGCAACACCGTCTCCGACAAACCCGGAAAATGCAAATGCGGAAATGAATTACGAAAGGTTGAATAATTGCCCATCGCAGTCAGAGGGTTGAGGTTCTCACGCGGAGGTGACAAGAGTCGCCTCCGCACTTTTGTATAAGATATTAAGATCCGTTAGCCGTAGCTGACACTGAAATACTAACCTTATAATCGCAATTTCATGTTGACAGAAATCTTTATTTTCTACAAACTAATCTAAGAATGAAACTAAGCAGTGTAATGATCCTTATTGTCTTATGTATTTCTCTCGTGTCGCCGTTGATCATTCACCTGGCGTCGGCAGGGCAGGAGGAGCATCTTGTTACCCTTGATGTCTGTCATACCTCAGATGCCTCATTGTCGGTGAACGCCGACAGTCCGGTGCTTTTCGAGTCTCCCTGCAGCCCACTAACTCTCGAATTTGCCGGTACTCATGAATCCGGCAGTATAGTTTTTATCCCCTATGTATCTTCAATGCAGCAAGAACGTCCTCCCAGAATCTAACCGCCTGCTTCCGACGTCCCACGTTCCGAATCATAGGTCAGACTATTGAGTGTCTGTGTAAAACAAAGTAGTCATCCTCGGGCTTGACCCGGGGATCCAAAACATACAAAAAACATTGGATTCCCGACTAAAGACTTCGGGAATGACAGACACAAAGTTGCGTTTATACACAGACACTAGTTTCAGGAATACCGGCGTTGCGCCTGTATGAGAAAGGTTTTCTTTAAACCTTTCTCCCCTATACTCGGCTCCACTTCGGAAATTATTGAAAAATAACTATGGAGTGGAGCCACTTTTTTAACCCTGAACTTTTTTGTATGACAGCTATGAACAATTCGCTGCCTTGCAGCGGGAGATTTAAATTGCATTATGGAGGTCGAATTACTTATGGACACAGAAACACTGCTAGAGGAAAAAAAACTGTCCCGGAGAGGAATTCTCAAAGGCGTGGCGGGCGCGGCAGGAATTGCGGCCCTGACTATGGGCGGACTGGGCTTTTTGTCGCAGGGGGAAGCAGCTAAGACAGACTCCGCAACACTGCCTTACCCTTACAAAAAGTTCACTGATGCTGAGATCAAGCAGGCAGGCGATATTGCGCACGACAACTGGTTCAAGGGTTTTTGCAGCTTTGCTACCCTGAGCGGCGGCGTCGAAATACTTAGGAAGAAAGTCGGAGAGCCGTACAAATCATTCCCAATGGACTTGACGACCTTTGCCCATGGCGGCACATCAGGCTGGGGCGGCACATGCGGAACGCTGATCGGCGCGGGAGTGCTGGCAACTCTATGCGCTGGGCCCAAAATAGGCGAGGCGATCAACAATGAAGTGTGCAACTACTACGCCAATACCGCACTGCCGGTCTTCATGCCAACTCACCCGAAGGCGCAATTAAAGACCCAGAATGTCAGCAACTCGCCTGTATGTCATCTCTCTGTAGGCAAGTGGATGAAGAAAGAGGGCGTCGGGTTCCTTAGCCCCCAGCAGATGGAAAGGTGCGCGAGGGTCGCTTCTGATATGTGCATGCAGACGCTGGTGTATCTGAACCAGTGGGCTGATGGCAAGTTTGAGGCCAAAACAAAGGCGCCTGTATTTGCCAATGAAATTCCGAGTCAGAATAACTGCACGGAATGCCACGGCACTGATATTCCGAAAACAAGCGGTCCGTTCGCCACTGGCCTCGATCTGCTTAAAGCTGGACATTAAAAAGCAGAAATGATTGTTTAAAACTTGAAAGCCGGACGGGAACTCCCCGTCCGGTACTATAAATAATTAATTAAAAAAAGGAGATCTTTTATGATGGGGTTAGGATTACCGGAACTGATGGTTATAATGCTCGTTGTTATGGTACTGTTCGGCGGAAAGAAACTGCCGGAACTCGCAACAGGAATGGGCAAGGCCATAAAAGAGTTCAAGAAAGCATCGTCTGGGCAGGATGAGATCAATGTTACCCAGAAGCAGGGTATTACAGAAGAAAAAACTGTTGTACCGGAAAAAAATTGATGAACGCTGGGAAAAGCAGCCACAGCAGTTCATCCGCAGCTGATTAACGTGTTGTAATAAGGGAGCAGACATTGTTTGATATAGGATTTCAGGAACTGGTTATTATTTTTGTGGTGGCCCTGCTCGTGGTCGGGCCTGAGAAGTTGCCAGAGTTAAGCAGGACACTTGGGAAGTGGGTCGTGGAGATCCGCAGGGGCGTCAATTTAGCCAAGATACAAATGGAAAGCGAGTTCAGGGAAATAGCTCCCGAAGTGAAGGGCGATGCCGCCCTATCGTTCAGGTCAGTCGAGTCTGCGGAATCGCCCTCTGCGATCCACACAACACCGGAAAAAACAGAGGATGACCCGCTGACCGACGACAAGGGCAAGGCATAAATGGACCACGTCGATATGCCGCTGATGGAGCACCTTGCCGAACTGCGTAAAAGGATACTTATCTCTATCGCTTTTGTTGGAATAGCCTTTGTTGGACTGTTCAATTATTCAGAAAAGATCTTCGGCCTGCTCACATTTCCGCTCCGGACAGACCTGAAGATTATAGCGGTGCGACCTTTCATACAACTGATTTCGAAGCAAGCTGTCCCCCTGGTTTTTCTCTCTCCTGCCGAAGGGTTCTGGATGCATCTGAAGATATCCATGGTTGCTGCATTTGTCATAACGCTTCCGGTGATATTCTTGCAGTTATGGCGTTTTATTTCACCTGGCCTGGTCGAAAAAGAAAAAAAATATGTCCTTCCTTTTGTCGTTACCTCAACGTTTCTGTTTATGATTGGGGCGACATTCTGCTTTGCGGTTATCCTGCCCTTTGCGCTCACATTTCTTCTCGGTTATAAATCAGAACATATGACACCGATGTTGTCTGTCGGCAGTTATATGGATTTCTGCATTAAGTTCATCCTTGCCTTCGGAGCGATTTTTGAGCTCCCCCTGGTTATAATCTTCCTGGTCCGGTTTGGCTTTGTTACCCCCGACGCTCTCGCAAAAAAAAGGCGCTATGCAATTCTCGTCGCTTTTATTGTGGGGGCTGTTTTAACTCCTACCCCTGATGCCTTCAACCAGACCTTGATGGCTGTTCCCATAATATTACTCTATGAGGTCGGGATTCTTGTCTCGAGGTTTATAAAAAAGCCGGGGAAAAAGAATTAATCAAATTCTCTACTGACTGATTTATCTTATTCCACTCCAGAGGCGGGTTTGGCGGCATGCGATCGCCACGCCTACCCGGCAAAAGCGGATTGACAAAGTTTACAAACATCTTTAGGGTCTCCAAATGTGGAGGGATGGCAACATCACAGGCCTAAAGCACCAGGGAATGCAGGACAAGAGCCGCAGAGAATCCTGCGGCCTTGTCCCTTTTCTTGTATCAGCCTGCTGCCTGTTCCATAGTGTCCCGTAAAACAGCACTGCCCCAGACTCCAACGGGGTCCCTGTTTTCTGTGTCGTGAGATGCTCCACAAGCATCAAACAGGGGCCATAAATCTTTATTTATGTGCTCATAGAATGCTCTTAGCGGTCTGCATTTCCGCTGTCTTGCACAGTACAGCAGTGGGCCAAATTCTGACCCAGCATCCCTCACGGCTTTTTCTAACTCCGGCAGGGTTTCTTCCGTGATTCTTTCGGCGTCAGAGCATCCCCAGGAGAAGATGTCAGAACACATTATCGAAAATTCAAGGTTTGTGTTCCACATAAGTTCGCAGGTGATATCTGCAGCGGCAGAAAAAACAAGAAGACGTTTAACAAATTCATCCAGGTGACGAATATTTATTTCTTTTGATTTTTTCATTTATTCCTTTCTTGCCATTACTGTCGGCGTTACCTCACCAGTAAATAACCGAATCCCCCGACTGGCTTGCCGTAGCTCAGGCTTGCTTGCTGTATTACTCCAAATATTTGTGGAGCAGCAGCTTTAGCTTTTTGTCAGTACAAGGCCAACTGTATGGATTCGGTCAGTCAGGCAGAAAGGGGTAGATTTGGTGGTTGGTCAGATGGTTCAGTGTGGCGGGAAGCCAAGCGTTGTGACAGGTGAAAATATTGGATGTTTTCGTGAGGGCGTAATATCCGAATAGAATAGATATAAGGAAGCAACTCAGATATACCTGCCCCTGCAATAATCAGCATCTTTCCCTTACCGCAGGACTCGCCACACTTGTAAACGGTCTCATTCTGCGAGCGCACTGCCTCTTGTTGTGATTCCAGTGCATTCGCATCACAGTGGGTCTGCCTTTTCTTTGCACAGCAGTCATTTTTTACGACTACCGGTTCTTTTTGCTGTGGTGCGGCACAACAACCGCTCTTTGCAGTTGCATGAGCAGCAGCATTTGGCGTGCAACACCCACCCGTCGTCAGCTTTGCAAAACCGGACTGCTTCTGTTTCTTCACAGCACAGCAGCAGGTGCGGTTAACCCGGCTTTCCAGCGAACAACCGCAGATATTACAGTCACCCGAACATTCCCCGGTCATGGCATGAGCAAAGACCTTTGAATGCATGGCCAGCGGAGAGAGCATAATCATGAGATATATCGTCATTAAAACAACTGCAAACAATCTGCGCTGGGAGCACCTCGTCCCATATAGGCATTGAGCACTCATAATTTTTATGCTGTAGTATATTTAACAACTTTCTCAAGGTATTCAGAAGGATATTTATACGGCAGCATGTTCCCTGATAGCCTCTTCCACCCATAGGTTAAGGCTTTTGCCC
>JBARHQ010000049.1:0-2566 GCA_049799315.1 Thermodesulfovibrionales bacterium
CCCCACCTCCATCAAGAGGCCGCAGACCATCTCTTGGCTGTCGGCCAAAAACTTCAGTATAAGTCATAATGATGCTCTTTTTTGAAGTTCCTCTCTCAGCGCAGATTCGACCGCCCTGTATTCAGCATCTATCCCTGCGAGCAGCTCTCCAGCCCCCTCTGTCGAGTTAACACGTCCCATCGCCTCAAGCCGCTTGCACAGCGATGAAAGCTGCATCGCCCCCACATTTGCACTGCTTGACTTAAGACTATGAGCTGCTTTTTGTATCTCGGATGCACTCCCCTCCGTTACCGCCTTATGCAAGCGGCTCAGCAGACCCGATGAGTCAGCAAGATAGATAGACAGAATTCTGGTCACCAAGTCGGGTGCCCCCTCTTTTTGCAGCCGTGCTAAACGATCAAGCGTTTTGTGATCAAGCGTCTCCAATCGGTTAGTTTCCGCCTCCATCGAGACGATATCCTCCCCTGCACTGCCGGCGTCTCTCTCCACCGCATGACCGTTGGAACTCCCGCTATTTTCCTTCTCAGCTATCGCCTCATTGTCTGCAGTCCGCACCTTGACCCACTGTTCGACAGCTCGCCGCAACTGGCCAAAGGTGAAGGGTTTTGAAATGTAATCATCCATCCCGGCGGCCAGACATGCCTCGCGGTCTCCCAGCATTGCGTGTGCCGTCAGGGCGATGATGGGTATATGCTTATGAAGTTCGCAAGCGCCGTCGCCCTGCCCCCTGTCCTGTATACGTTCATGCCGCGTATCGCATGCCAGAACGCTTTTTCCATCAATTGCCCTGATAACTCTGGAAGCCTCATATCCATCCATGTAAGGCATCTGGCAGTCCATGAAAACTATATCATAGGGTCTCCTGGATATCAACTCAACTGCTTGCTGACCATTATTTACGACATCGACCCGGCATCCCATGCTTTCAAGCATCTCCCGGCCCACCTGCTGGTTGACTATGTTGTCCTCGGCAAAAAGGACCAGACAGTCAATCTGAGCAGTCTCCTGCTGCACAGGGGACTGCTCAGAGAGGGAATTCCGGGACCAATCCGATGAGACTGAACGTGAGCTGGCAAGTATGTATGGAGCTGCTATGGCTGATGCTTTCCCTCCTGTCTTCATTCTGACAGTAAACCAGAAAGTCGAGCCGTTCCGCAGTTCACTCTCAAATCCGATTTCTCCCCCCATCATCTCAACGAGTTGTTTCGAAATTGCAAGGCCCAATCCCGTACCTTCATGCCTCCGGGTGGTAGATGCATCGGCCTGTGAGAAGGCATCAAAGATAAAGAGTTGTCCCTCCGGCGAAATGCCGATCCCGGAATCAGTGATCTCAAAAAATAAAAGCACTGTATCATCAGTATATCCCCTGACTGCGACATGCACTCTAACTATACCTCTGTCGGTGAATTTAATCGCATTCCCGATGAGATTGACCAAAACCTGTTTCAGGCGTAACTGGTCACCACATACAACCGCCGGGACGTCGTCCTCAATAAAATATGACAGCTGAAGGTCTTTTTTACTGGCACGTGTGTCGAGCAGATTTGCCACTCCCCTGACCATGCTGGGCAGATCAAAATCATTGGCCTCAAGATCGAGCTTCCCCGCCTCTATCTTGGAAAAATCGAGTATATCATTGAGTATCTTCAGCAGCGATTCAGCAGAAGAGTGTGCAGTTTCAGCATATCTCCGCTGCTGAAATTCGAGCCGCGTGGCCAGGAGCAGATCGATCATGCCGAGGACACCATTCATGGGAGTTCGGATCTCGTGGCTCATATTCGCCAGAAACTGCGATTTTGCCCTGTTGGCTGCTACAGCATCAACCTTCGCCTTTCTCAATGCATCCTCAGTCTCTTTGCGCATTGTTATGTCCAGGGCCATACATACCATGCCGAGCATGTCCCCAGCGGCATTCCGCATGACCGATCCGGAGAACAGCACCGGGATCTTTCTGCCATCTCTCGAAATGTAGAAGGTCTCAAGGTTTCTCAGGACCCCTTGCGTAATGAGTTCGCTAAGGCCCTCTCCCAGGACAGACCGCTCCTGTTCCTGACTTTCGTGAATAACAATTGCCCCTATGGGTTTATCAATGAGTTCCTCCTCTGCATATCCCAATAGATCGAGAGTAGCTCTGTTCACCTTATTGATGAAGCCGTCCGGATTGGTTACTATCAATGCGTCGTTCATAGATGTGATGATATTATCGGTGTATTCCTGTGAGGCTACCAGATCTCCCTGTGATCTGTCGAGGGCTTCGGTCATCCTGTTAAATGAATGCCCAAGACTTTCCAACTCGTCTCCCGTCCTTATCTCAACCCTTGCTGCCAGGTCGCCCGCAGCGACGCGCTGGGTTACATCGTCCAGTGTCTTAATAGGATCGCTCAGTTTTCTCGCAAAAGGCAGCGACACTGCCATGCCGACCAGGATACAGAAAAGAGTCAGCCAGGTGGTGCGGACATACAGATTCCGGAGGTCAGTATGATATCCCTTCAGCGATAAGCCGATATGTATCCATCCCCAGTCTATTCCTGAATAACTAAAGGGATAGGAATAGTGAAATACATCC
>JBARHQ010000050.1:0-39817 GCA_049799315.1 Thermodesulfovibrionales bacterium
CTGACTTCTTATAGGTTATGCTCTTATTCGATTTCATATCTGTTGACCATCAGGCAAGGCGATTTTCATTAGGAGTATATATTTTGCACAAAGAGACCTCAAAGGGCAAGAAGTTTGTACCTACCCAGACCTGCCCCCATTTCCGCAATAGTCTCTTTTCAGATAATTCTGCTAAAATAGATCCACATGGGCAAACATGATAAGCTATTGCTTAAAATTCTGAGCGGAACATCCGACGCCAATATTCAGTTCCAGGATTTGAGCAGTTTATTGACCGATCTTGGCTTTGATATGAGGGTTAGAGGAAGTCACCATATCTTCAGAAAAGAAGGAGTAGTGGAGAAGATTAATCTCCAGCGAGAGGGGAATCAGTCAAAACCATATCAAGTGAAACAGGTCCGAAATGTTATAGTGAAATATAAACTGGGAGGGCAACCGTGATGTATAGGTATGAGATTATAATTTATTGGAGTAACGAAGACGGGGCCTTTATCGCTGAGGTCCCTGAACTTTCGGGATGCATGGCGCATGGTGACTCGTCGGAGGACGCTCTAAAGAATGCCCAGGAAGCGATTCAATTATGGATCGATACAGCCACGGAGTTCGGAGATCCCATACCGGAGCCGAAGGGAAAAAGGCTGATCTTTGCGTAATATTATTGACGGTCCTCCCGGCCTTCGGTGTCACTTCCATTTTCCCGGTCAATCAAAGCCTTTGCAGCCGGTTTCCTCGGCATGCCTTCTTGATTTCGGATATTCCCGTCAATGCCGAGGCTTGACGTTATGAATCCGGCAGACATACTTGTCAGTCTTGGGTAACTTTCTCAGCCACGGGCACCTTTCGACCTCGTCTCCTGTTTTGGGATTGAACCAGATATCGTGGATGAACGAATCACCGAGCGGCAAAAGGATACGACCCCCCGGCCCTCTCCCACATTGCTATGTCTTCCCCGGCAGC
The DNA here is from genome assembly GCA_049799315.1 of Thermodesulfovibrionales bacterium. Lineage (GTDB taxonomy): Bacteria > Nitrospirota > Thermodesulfovibrionia > Thermodesulfovibrionales > UBA6898 > PALSA-1316. The sequence goes on from JBARHQ010000050.1 coordinate 958, forward strand.
ACACGCGCAATATGCGCCGGAAAGATTTATGCAGCAGTTTCCGCATTGTTTGCAGGTAAAGTCTTTTGGTGGCATTTTAAGTCGGTGGCTCAATTCTTAGCACTGAATATATTCGATCCAACAACTCATTTCCAGCCAAATCCAGATCACTACCAACATCGAAAACTGCTGTTCTAACCCGAATTCTGCCGGGTTTTTCATCAAAGGGGCATTCCAATTTTCTCGGATATATTAGGACAGCGTTGTCACAACCTAATCTATCAGCATATGCAATGACCTGATAATAGTCATCATTTGATACTGAGCTGTAAGCCTTGTATTTAGTATCAAGGACGCATAATGGATATCCGGTTTCGTGATCATATAGTACGAGATCCATGACCATCTTCAGTGCTCCCTTTTCTCCCACAGTGAAGTTTTCCTGGGCTTTAAGCATATAACGCGATTCGAGATGCTGAGCGAGCCATCTCTCAACAAACAACTCAAACAGTCTCGCCATGTCTACCAGAAATGGCACCATTGAACGGTCGCCGAGATTCTGTGTCGGTCCTGTATTTTCGAGAAAAAAACGACAGAGTTTATGGATAATCTCATAGTCGGCATTAAGGCGGTTGTAGTTTCGGGCAATGCAGTCGAAAGCGCAAAAGGTTTTCAAGGCAACCGAATTTCTGAGCACCCGTTCGGCTTTGCGTAGTATCGGGATCGAGCGCTCAGTGCAAATTCCACTCCTCAAAATGATGTGAAGAGTCCATGCAATTATCTGGTTGTCTTCCACATCAATTGTATGGTCTTCGAAACTGCAAGGAACTGTTGTCTTTACCGGCGTTCTGGCAAATGCTGGGATATCAATGCTACCCCTGACGAAGGGCAGTTCAGCATACTCTTCCCTATATGTTCTATATAAGCCTTCCCGCGCTCTATTTAGAAGGCGATGTGCAAGCATTGTTGCGAGCTGCTCATAGAAATCCCGGATAGATTTGCAATCATAAAGCCCTTGCAATAACTTGAAAGGTCGGAGGTCATAGGCGTATTCAAGCATCCGGAAGAGATTCCCCAGTGGAACCTTAGGCTGGAGTGAAATTCCACGGCCTTCTCCGAGAGGAACGAATCCTACCCATCCCAATGAAGTCAGTTGCCACTGGTCTCCAGTCTTTGGTGTCGGCCATTCAACGGCGATCTTATCACCAAACTTGGAATAGAGCCTGTACGCCTCTGTCGGTTTTAGTTCCGATTGCGAAAGAAATCGGGACTCGTATTCAACGAGTTGAATGACGCTCGCATCATCATTCATGTAGGGAGTCTTTCTTTAAGCCTCTCCCATCTAAACGCAGACATGGACTCAGGTTGACTGAAGAAGTATTCCTCCAGATAAGGCTCGATTTCCATTTTCCAGATTTCTTCCAATTTTTCCGACAGGTTATCTGTCATAAAAAACGAAATCCCGAGATGAAAATTTCATAGAGGCCTCCGGATAAATTTTTCATACTGCCCAATAAATCCCTCTGTATTATAGCAAAGAAGATAGTTCAGGCTTTGCCAAGACCCGCTCCATATTCATATTCTCTGCTTTTCGGACACTCCTCAAACCGCCACTTCAAAAGCTATCTTGTCATATTCCATCCGCGGAACTTTCTTGTCGTCGGTCACGTCTACCTCAAGGACTCCGAGTTCCCGCAAATATTCGACGTCCTGGAGTACATTTTTGAGATCACGATGCAGTATCTTCGCCAGTTCATACACCGACGAAGGCTTGCGCTCTTTCACGGTATGGAGAAGCTCCAGCCTTTTTTCGGTAAGCGCGCGCCGCATTTCTTTGAGGTTGCTGAAATAGATGGCATTTTTTTTCCTGACCGCCTTGCCCTGAGCGATCTTCTCAAATACGTCACCGGCCTCATTAAGAGCCGCGTCCAGACTCCTAATCTCAATGTGAATTGTCTTAATCTTCATCGTCCCAGCTCCTTCCTCTCATGTGGGTAATGTCGCAGGTCGCACGGAATTGGACTGAAAAGGTTATATAAATCGGAAGGCTTAATTACGAAGGTCATCAATTATCCCCTTTTTTTAAAACACGATTCCCTAATTGAACTCAATTATACTCAAAGACGTGTCTACCGTTCAATGAGCATCACCCTCCCCTTCATCCCCTCCCCTCAACGGCGGGGAAATATTATGACCCTCGGCGATTGACTTCGTTATGTTACTTAAGAATAATATAATTATTCAGGTGGACAGACGGAGAGCTGAGGGCTGAAGACTGTGAACCACTGTCGAAGAAATGAATTACGACGGCTTTGTAAAAAGTCGTCATACCCGCGAAGGCGGGTATCCATGGAGGTTACATCTACTTGAAAAGTTTGGATTCCCGACTAAGAACTTCGGGAATGACAGCCTTAAAAAAGACTTTTCAAGAAACTGTCAATTATGAAACGATTATCTGAAGATGAGCTGAGAAAAGCCCCGGACTTTGAGGAGCTGAAATGGTATAACGGCATCCCGGTGATTGTGAGCGCCCTGGGGGAAACCTGGAAGAGGGTAGCTGCCGCCGAAGAGTATTCGACCTACTTCGTGGTATCTGAAGACGATGACAGGGATGATTTCTTCGGCACCTATTCTGATAACGAACCCATTGAACCGAGCGAGTGACCTACCCTGAAGACAAGGCTCCGCTCTGCATTGCGTCACAGTCTGTTGTTTCTGCTAAACCTATCAGTTGCATAAATCTTCCACACGCAGCAGAGAGGAATGCCGAATAAAGGCTGCCTGCAACACCTTCCAGCCATAGCATGAGGCCTGCCAACCTTTTTCTGGCACTCACGGATCCGTTATGCCTTCGTTTACGTGATCTATGATCAAATCCTGTCGTCATTGCAGACTTTATTCGGTATTTCTCTCTGCTGCACATCAACAATAAGGTAAACAAGCCTTCTTCTTTCTGATACAATAGGAACCGATGGCTGTAATTCTTGTCACAAACGATGATGGCGTCCACGCGCCCGGTATTTTGGCCCTCTATGGGGCCATGAAAGAACTGGGAGATGTCTATATAGTGGCTCCCGACCGGGAGCGGAGCGCGGCAGGTCATTCCCTGACTCTTCACCGGCCTCTGAAGGCAGAGCAGATCAGGGAGCAGGTCTTCAGCATAAACGGCACCCCGACCGACTGCGTCACCCTCGGCATTAACAAACTGCTTCCCCAAAAGCCGGATATCGTTGTCTCCGGTATCAACCGCGGGGCTAATCTCGGCGATGATATCACCTATTCAGGGACCGTCTCGGCCGCCATTGAAGGCACGATGTTCGGTGTGCCGTCGGTTGCGTTTTCGGTCATATCAGAAAAGGATTATCAGTACGAGACCGCCGCCTATTTTGCAACAAAGATTGTCTCATATGTGCTGAGGCATTCTCTCCCGTACGATACCCTGTTGAATGTAAACTTCCCCGAGGTCTCCAGGCAGGAGATCAGGGGCATCAAGATAACCAGGCAGGGCAAACGTATCTATGAAAACTCGATCCAGGAGACGTTTAATCCCTGGGGTGAAAAATATTACTGGATCGGCGGCGGGAGGACCTTCTGGGAGCACGGGGATGAGGCTGATATGGAGGCAGTGCAGCAGAATTATATCTCGATAACACCGATCCACCTTGACCTTACAAACCACGCGGCATTGACCTACCTGCGGGACAGTTGGAAGGTTTCGGACATGCTGGGGGATATTGATGAAAAAATATGATGTTATCATCCTCGGCTCCGGTCCGGCCGGTATCTTTGCGGCCCTGGAGTTTCTCAAGTCGAAGAAAAAGTCACGTGTCCTGATCCTTGAAAAGGGGCTGGATATTGTCCAGCGCCGCTGCCCGTCAAAAGAAAGAAAGATATCCTGCACCACCTGCCCGGAATGCCATCTGCTGAGCGGCTGGGGAGGCGCAGGAGCATATAGTGACGGCAAGCTCAGCCTCTCACCTGACGTCGGCGGGTTCCTCTCCCGCTATATGGACAAGGAAAGTGTTCAGGCAATGATCGATTACGTTGACCAGATCTATATCAAATACGGCGCGCCTGATGAGGTTTTCGGCGACAACCCCGAAGAGATACAGAACCTCAGCCGGCTGGCCTCGAAAAACAACCTCATGCTTATTCCATCTCGGGTCCGGCATATCGGGACTGACCGGTGTCTCAAGGTACTCAAAAAAATGAAAGACGATATCAGCAAAAAGATCGATATCGTATTCAGCGCCGAGGCGGAGCGCGTGCTTGTAGAAAATGACTGCTACACCGGCGTTCAGCTGAGGGACGGCAGGTCGTTCTCCTCTGACTTTCTGATCCTTGCCCCGGGGCGTGAAGGTTCGAAGTGGCTTGAAGAAGAGTCCCGGAGGCTCGGCCTGACACAGCTCAAAAACCCGGTCGATGTTGGTGTCAGAGTTGAACTGCCGGCAGCGGTGCTGGAGCCGCTGACAAGTATCACCTACGAACCGAAGCTCGTCTTCTATTCAAAGAAGTTTGACGACAAGGTCAGGACGTTCTGTGTCAATCCCTATGGCGAGGTCGTCAAGGAGTACCTCAAGGGGATCTGGACGGTCAATGGACACAGCTATACTGACCGGAGGACGAACAACACCAACTTTGCCCTGCTGGTCAGCACCTATTTCACCGAACCCTTTGATGAGCCGATATCCTACGGCCGGTATATTGCCCAGCTGGCCAATTTTATCGGCAAGGGAGTGATTGTCCAGCGATTGGGAGACCTGCAGGCAGGGAGACGTTCTACCCAGGACCGGATAGAAAAGAATATTGTCCGTCCTTCCCTGCACGATGCAACGCCGGGCGACCTGAGCTTTGCCCTTCCCTACCGGTATCTCTCGGATATCCTTGAAATGCTCGAGGCCCTTGACCAGATTGCACCGGGGGTCAATTCCCGTCATACACTGCTGTATGGCGTTGAGGTTAAGTTCTACTCCATGCAGCTCAAACTTACAAACAAGCTTGAGACCGAGATAATAAATGTCTTTGCTGCGGGTGATGGCCCTGGTGTCAGCAGGGGGCTTATCCAGGCATCGGCATCGGGTGTGGTGACAGCCAGGGAAATACTCGACAGGCTGTAATGGATAACAACCATGGATTATAAGAATTACAAGGATATGGGAAAGGCTATGGTCAGGAACCAGCTGATTCCGCGGGGAATCAGCGATCCAAACGTTCTTCGGGCGATGGAGGAGGTCCCCCGTCATCTCTTTGTCGAGCCTGCTCAGCAGCCGCATGCATATGACGATTCAGCACTGCCGACTGCCGATGGACAAACGATCTCGCAACCCTATATGGTTGCGATAATGACAGAGCTTCTGGAGTTGCACGGCGGTGAAAAGGTGCTCGAGATCGGCACAGGTTCAGGGTATCAGGCTGCTATTCTTGCCACCCTTGCCGGCGAGGTCTATACAATCGAGCGATTCGAAGATCTGGCGGATAAGGCGGCGGAGCGTTTCAGGACACTTGGCTACCCCAATATTTACGTGAAGTCCGGTGACGGAACACTCGGATGGCCTGAAGAGGCGCCCTTCGCCAGAATAATCGTTACTGCCGGATCACCCGAAATTCCTCCACCTTTGATCGATCAGTTAGGTCCACGGGGCATACTGGTTGCGCCTGTGGGCGAGAGATATTCCCAACAGCTCATCAAGTTGATAAAGGCGGAAGAAGGCATTCGGACGTCATACCACACTCCATGCGTTTTTGTCCCGCTCGTCGGCGCGTTCGGCTGGCAGGACTGAATTTGGTGCGACAACAGCATGTGCGCTCATTCTCGGTCCGATACTGCCGGAAACCTGACCTTCCATGCGATGGCGATGTACTGGCGAGGTACCGCCGCAAAACGCCGCTGAATCCGCTTACATGCCGTTCTCACGCCATTCTTTGGACGTAGTGGTTGATTTGATGGTGGATTGTGGATGAAATTCTTCTTTTTTCCTCCAAATATCTGTAATATATACAGATAATGAAATCTGAAGATTCTGATAATACCGGTATCGATGCGGGGTTCAGCGGGGGAAAGGGGAACGATTATTTCTCCCTTGATCTCATCCCTGACCCGTTCATCGTGCTTAAGAGCGACGGGACGATTTTCGATCTGAACCAGAGTTGTGCAGATTTTATCGGGGCCAGGAAAACGGATCTTATGGGCCGGCCCTTCTGCGACATCGAGGCACTGAACATATTCTGTGAAAAGGTGCCGGAAGCCCTCAGAAAATCAACGGCAGATTTCGACCTGGTTGTCTACCATAACAGGCATATCGAGGTCTCTATTCTTCCCTTCGGGACGGGAAATGGCACGCAGTTGTCCCGGGTCGTGCTGAAGGACATATCCAATTATGTAACCCTGGAAAAAGAACTGCTGAAGAGGAACAAAGAACTGATTATTCTTAATACTCTTTCAAGTGCCTTCATATCGTCTGACAACATGGACCTTGTGGTCGAGAACCTGCTTCATAAAGTCCTGCTCGTCACGGACTTCAGCATCGGGTGGCTGATGGTCCGTGATGGAGAGTCTTTTCTTCTGAAGACAGGGAAAGACCTCTCACCTGCATTCATTGAGTCCATCGCAATGGGCAGGTTGCAGACGCTCTGTGGTGATATAATCCGTAACGGCGAACCGCTGCATGTCGCGGAACCGCCCGAAATTTCCCGGAATAGCGCGCTCTTAGACGAGGGTGTTACGTTTCTGGCAGCCGTGCCTCTCGTTTTCGATCAGGAGGTCACCGGAATTCTCTTTCTGGCAGACAAGGGAGTGAAGGGATATGCCTTCAATTTTGATGTTGCTGCCCTGCTCTCTCTGGTCGGAAACCATATCTCGATGATCCTCGAAAAAATACGTCTCTTTCAGGAGACGAAGCGTTTGTCGATTACAGACGGGCTGACCGGTCTCTTCAACAGCAGGTATTTCTACAAACAACTCGAGGCCGAGATAGCACGTTCAAACCGCTATGGTCATTCATTTTCGTTGATCCTGTTCGACATCGACAGTTTTAAGAAACTGAACGATACTTATGGGCATCAGGCCGGTGATGAGGTGCTGATCGAACTTGCCAGAATATTTCAGTCTGCCTCACGGGAAACTGACATCGTGGTGCGCTATGGAGGTGAGGAGTTTGTCGTTGTCCTCCCCAACACGTCCGAGGCCGACACGATAAATCTTGCCGGCAGGATTCGTTCGTCGGTCGAACAGACTGCCTTCCTTCCGGACCTCACCGGCGGCGTTACCATAACGCTGAGCGGCGGCGTTGCATCGTATCCGATGAACGCAGGAGACGTGAAATCCCTGCTCAATGCAGCAGACACGGCACTCTATACAGCTAAGACATCAGGAAAGAACAGGATCGTCTGTTTCAAGGGGTACGTTAATGCCTGACCTGAATAAATCGAATAAAATGCATAAAGTTTTCGACAGGCCCCGGAGTCTGAAACAGGCACCGTTCAGGTATTGCCCCGGTTGTGGGCACAGCATTGTGCACAGGCTTATCGCTGAAAGCATTGACGTCCTCGGTATACGCGAGCGGGTAATCGGCATCGCACCGGTCGGGTGTGCCGTCTTTGCCTATGATTATTTCCATTTTGATATGATAGAGGCTGCACACGGAAGGCCGCCTGCCGTTGCTACAGGTTTGAAGAGGACCATGCCCGATACGATCGTCTTCACCTATCAGGGGGACGGGGACCTTGCGGCTATAGGCACAGCCGAGATCGTCCATGCCGCGGCGCGCGGAGAGAATATATCGGTCTTTTTCGTCAACAATGCAACCTACGGCATGACCGGGGGACAGATGGCACCCACGACGCTCACGGGCCAGCGGACTGCGACGACCCCCCAGGGAAGGGACTCCACGACACATGGCTTTCCATTGCGGATGGCGGAAATGCTCGCCACGATAGACGGCGTCTCGTATATTGAAAGGGTATCTCTTACCTCCTGCCCAGAGATTCGGGTGGCGCGGCAGGCAATAGAAAAATCCCTGAGATGTCAGATCGGGGGCCTGGGATTCAGCATGGTCGAGATACTCTCGCCCTGCCCGACTGACTGGGGCATGACGCCAGCCGAGTCGCTTCGGTGGATGCAGTCAAAAATGATGAAGACCTTTCCTGTCGGCATATTCAGGGACGTAATCAGGGACCGCATGGCGGAGAGAGGCTCATGATATATAAAATTATCATTGCCGGTTCCGGTGGCCAGGGGATTCTCTTCCTTGGCAAGTCCCTGGCCTTTGCCAGTATGTTCGAAGGAAAAGAAGTGACCTGGTTTCCCTCCTACGGTGCGGAAATGCGCGGAGGTACGGCGAACTGCACTGTGGTCGTTGCCGATGAGATGATCGGTTCACCGGTCGTGCTTACCCCGGACATCCTTGTGATCATGAACACGATATCTCTTGATAAATTCCTGCCGAGACTCGCAAAAAAGGGCTATCTTTTTTATGATTCCTCACTGATCAAGACGCCGCAGGTCAAGAATGGCATCACCCTGGTTCCTGTTCCGGCGACCGAAATAGCCAGTTCTGTTGCCACAACGAAGTCAGCCAATATGGTGATGCTCGGGGCGATTATCGCGAAGACAAAGATACTGGGCCGGCAGTCTCTGATGAGCGTATTCGCCAATAACGGCAAGACGTCCCCGGAGGCGTCATCAAACGTCAATATAAGAACGATACAGGAAGGGATACGATACATTGAAGATCAGAAAAGCCACCATAACTGACGTTAAGGATATACAGAAACTGGTCAATGAGTTCGCCCGCCGGGAGGAAATGATCCCCCGATCCATTAATGAGCTGTATGAAAACCTTCGCGATTTCTTTGTCGCGGAGAATGATAACGGGATCACCGGGGTTTGCGCGCTGCATGTCCTCTGGGACGATCTTGCCGAGATACGCTCCCTTGCTGTCCATAAGGAAAGTCAGGGAGCAGGCATCGGCAGCGGCCTGGTAAGACGCTGCCTTGCGGACGCAAAAAAACTGGGAATCAGCCGGGTATTTGCCCTTACCTATCGGCCGACCTTTTTCCGTCAGATCGGCTTCACCGACATCGATAAGGCCAGTCTCCCCCAAAAAATATGGGGAGACTGCATACGCTGCCCGAAGTTTCCGGAGTGCGATGAGCATGCCCTGATCATAAACCTGTGATCCCCTCCGGCACTATGCATATCAGGACGGTACCGTTCCTTCTGCTCTCGATTTTTATCTGTGTTGCTGATCAGGTGACGAAGCTGATGATACAGGGGAGTCTGCACCTTCTTGAAGTCTGGCAGGTGACCACATTTTTCAATATTGTCTATTACCGGAACACCGGCTCTGCCTTCGGCATGTTCAAGCACCTTGGAAACACTTTTTTTATCATCGTCTCCTGCATGGCGATTATCGTCGTCGCCATTCTCATGCTGCGCGATGAGGAAAACCGTCTGGGCCTGTCTTTTATCCTCGGCGGTGCAGCGGGCAATCTCACCGACAGGATCCTGCATAGTTACGTTATTGATTTTCTTGAGGTGCATGCGGGCAAGCACTACTGGCCTGCCTTCAATATTGCAGATTCGGCGCTGACAATCGGCATGGGGTTGCTTCTGATCAATGCGTGGTTTCACCGGAAAGACACGTAATGCAACAGTACACCATAGTCCACGCCCTCTATCTCTCTTTTTTTTCAAGGGGGTTGTACCGGGATGTGGCCGCCCGATGGAGGGGCTTCTGTCTCGTCTATCTCCTCGCGGTGCTTGCCCTCTGCACGATTCCCGGGGTGCTCAGGATGCAGTCCGACCTCGGTGCCTGGCTGAACGATCAGGCCCCCGGGTATATCAGGCAGCTGCCGAACATAAACATAACAAAGGGGATTCTGGCTGTCGATGCGCCTCAGCCTTATCGCATCCTCAACGAAAAAACGGGCGAACCTGTGGTTATTTTCGACACGACCGGAGAGGTGACTTCGCTCACGACCTCAAAGGCCTTTGCACTTTTTACCAGAACAACACTCATAGTCAGGAAAGATGAAAAAGAGACCCGCTCATTTAATCTTTCTGACCTGGACGGGGAGACCATAACCATTGACCGGGGAAAAGCTTATGACCTGCTGGACGCGGTTGTCGAGATGTTCCCGGTCATCCTGTATCCGTTTGCCTTCTTTTTCTCATTCCTGCTTTGGAGCGCCAAGGCGCTGGTCTTTGCACTTTTCGGCCGGCTTTATGCCCAAAGGCTTTCTCTGCGGCTGGACACCCGGTCTGTCATAAGAATTTCGGTTGTCGCACTCACCCCTGCTCTCTTGACCGGTTCCCTGCTGACTACGGCAGGGGTCACACTGCCTTATTGGTGGCTTATCAGCGTACTCTGTTCTCTGGCGTATGTACTCTACGGAATACAGGCAAATGTTCTATTACAAGCTCAGGAGTCTTCTGATGAAAAAAATGCTGGTCGTCGATAATCTCAGTGCGGTTACGGAGTGGAGTGCAGGTCTCATGAACCGCTCTGAGCTTACGGTGCTGACGGCTTCCTCTGCCGATGAGGCCCTGGAGATGCACCGGGCTGAGAAGGTGGACCTGGTCCTTATCGATCTGCAGGTCTCCGGCATGAGCCCTGAGGCATTCTGCGCTGCAGTAAGGCAGGATGAAACGACCCGGGCGACCTCAATCCTGATCGCCTGCAGGAACATATCTGCCGAGATCGACCGTGCACTGCACTGCAAGGCTAACGATTATATCACAAAACCGATCGACGTTAATATTCTCGCACAAAAGGCCGGCCGGCTCTTAAACATTGCACAACGAAAGAACTGCAGGGTGCTTTTGAGGATATCAGTTGACGGCAAGACAACAGACGCACCCTTTTTCTGTACCTCTCAGAACATAAGCGCCACGGGCATGTTGATCAAGACAGAGAAACTGCTCGAAAAAGAAGAACCCATCTCATGCGCCTTCTATCTTCCGGGCTCCGAGCGGATCGTTGCCGAAGCGGTAGTTATCTGGGCCCTTCGGGAAGCCGACGGTACGTGGCAGTATGGTATTCATTTCAGTAACCTGAGCCCGGTATACTGTACGGCCATTGAGACTTTTATCAGCCGGACAGAAAAGAGCGCAGAAGATCCCCGGCCGTATTATTAGCGAAAGGACATCTTCAGTTCGTACACGTCTGCATCAGTCGTTTTTTCGATGTGAAAGCCCATTCTTTCGAACAACTGCAGCATCTTTTTGTTATCCAGCAGCACAGCTGCAGTAAACCCGTGCAGGCCGCTTTTTTTGGCCAGATACGTGAGATACAGCAGGAGCTCCGTGCCGACCCCCTTGTTCTGAAAGGTATCGCGGACAACGAAGGCCACTTCAGCGGTATGTGACAGTTCATCGATAAAATATTGCCCCATCCCGATGATTGATTCCTGGTCAGCTTCCTTTTGCATGGCGAGGATGACGAGCTCTTTCGAATAATCGATCGCTACAAATTGCTGCAGCCGTGCATGCGGCATATCCGTGCGGGTCGAGATGAAACGATGGTACATTCCGTCGGTCGAAAGTGAATAGAAGAAATCTTTCAGCAGGTGCTCATCGCTGATTTTGACCGGTCTGAGTATAATATTCATGCCTTTTTTCGTTGTCCGCACCGTCTCAAGAGATTCAGGATAGGCGCCTTTTTCACCCTGGATAAAGGCCTGATCACGGTAAATCAGGGCGAGTTTCCGTGCCTCTTCGACAAGCCGGCGGCGGAACTGCGGATGGGCGATGGCAATGAGGTCCATGGCCCGCTCTCTTATGTTTTTGCCATGCAGATAGGCAATCCCATATTCGGTCACAACATAATGCAGATCGCCCCGTGACAGGGTAACGCCGGCACCCTCCTTGAGAAAGGGCACAATCCTGGATACAGTTCCGTCTTCTGCCGTGGACTGGAGCGCGAGGATGGTCTTGCCACCCTCCGAGAGGATTGCACCGCGCATGAAATCAGCCTGGCCGCCTATCCCGCTGAAAAAATACTTGCCGATCGACTCCGCAGTTGCCTGTCCCGTAAGATCAATCTCAAGGGCGCTGTTGATCGCAGTGAAGTTTCTGATGCGGGAAATAATCAACGGGTTATTCGTATAGTCAACAGGCCTGAAATCTATTGACGGGTTATCATTGATAAAGGCATAGGTCTCTTTTTTGCCCATGCAGAAGGCGGCTATCGTCTTGCTGCGGTTTATCTGCTTGCGCGTATTGTCGATGACTCCCTGCCTGATGAGGTCGACGATACCGTCGGTGAGCAATTCGGTGTGCACGCCAAGGTGGCGTTTATGCGCCAGATGGGACAGGATGGCATTCGGGATGCTGCCATAGCCGACCTGGATGGTATCCCCATCCTGGATGACCTGCGCCACATGACGGCCGATCTTCTGGGCAATATCTCCGGGCACATGGGTTTCGAACTCAAGGAGGTCCTCTTTATGGGGGAGAATATAGTGGACCTTGCTGATATGAATAAAGGTATCGCCATGGACCCGCGGCATCATCGGATTAATCTGCGCAATGACCAATGTCGCACTCGCCGCGGCAGCCCTGACGATGTCTACGCTGATGCCAAGACTCATGTATCCGTGATTATCAGGCGGCGAGGTCTGGATGAGTGCAACATCAACCGGGACGCGCCGTGAGCTGAGCAGTCCGGGCACTGCCGACAAAAAGACCGGGGTATAATCTGCGAGCCCCCTGTTGACCGACTCCCGGGTGTTCTTTCCGATAAAAAAAGAGTTGTACCTGAAATTGGCCTGATATTTTTCGTCGGCATACGGCGTCACCCCGAGGTTCCAGACCTGAAGCACCTCAGTATCAACAAAGGCCTTCGGATGGGTCTGCACATACCGGATGAGAGCTCCTACCAGGTATTGAGGTTCTCCGCATCCCGTTCCGATAAAAATGCGATGGCCGGGATGGATATGGCTGAAGATGTGGTCTTCTGTTGCACATTTATCGGGATACAGTTCCCGAATCCCGCTGAACCTGTCCTGGACGCCTTCATCGTTTTTATCGGACTGCTCCGGGTTGTTGCTCATGGCAGGGCATTCTTTTCATTATAGAGGGCGAGATATTCGAGCTCAAGCGCATCGAATCTGCGCTGAGCGTCCGCAAGCTCCTGATCCTTTGCTGCGATGATGCCTTCGAGCTCCCTGATGCCGGCCGGAAGGGCCTCCTTCTTCGGCATGTCGATATTAATGCTCAGCAGTTCATCCTGTAAGGCCGTTGCAGCATCTGCTGCAGACGTTTCCGACCGACCCGGCACCGGCTTATACTGCAGCCGGCTAATCTCCGTCTCCTTTTCAGTGACAACCCCCATTAGCCGGGTTATCTCGGCCTTGAGGCCGAATATCTCCTCTTGCTGCATCGGGGATAAGGCATCGACTTCTGTATTTATTTCCTTCACCCGGGGCCTTGGTCTCATGGCCCGCATCTTCCTGAGCCTCACATACAGGAAGACTGCAAGAGCGGTCATCAGAACAAAGGCCTCACCAAGAAAAAGCAGGTATAATGCATCAATTCGTATCATTGTTTCCCCCTCATCCTGTTCCTGAGCAGCGGAAGTAACCGTCTGCCTCCGTACCAGAGCATTACGGTAAACAGGTTTATAGCCGCGAATTTTGCAATGACCATCACCCAGTTCACCGCTTCCTCCTGGCCGGTATCCTGGATCGGAGGCGGAGTCTCCACCGCTGCAGACTGCGGCTGTGCCTTTTGATCCGGATCAATCATCGGCTCGATGACGGTAAACCTGAATTCCTTTTCCCTCTTGAACGTCCTGGCCTCTGCAATGATCTGCAAGGTGTAGTCCCCGATCTCAAGAGGCTGGAACATGGCCGTACATATCCCGTCCTGAGCCGTCACGTCCCCCCCCGTCCCGCCATCGGCAAGTTTAAGTTCAATCCGTCTGCCATCTTGCAGGGTGATGATTCCCTTCATAACAACCTGGTCGAGTATCTCCCTCACATTCAACTGGTCCTTCTCCCGCTCAAGCCATGCATCGATCTTGAGGGGATGTCCCTTCGTGGCAAAGAAACTGTTAAAAGAGGTGAGCAGCTTCAGGTTTGCCACGATAAAGACCTTGTTGCCCTCCTGTGCATTGAATCTGAATGTCCACTTTCCGCGATCCGGGTTCATCAGTGTCACCATGTCAAACAGCGGTGACTCGAACCACTGGATTTTCTGGTCATGATTCCGGGCAGTCAACTCACCGCCGGAGGGGCTGACAACGATGACAGAGGTGCCTGCCGATTTCCTGGTTATCATAATGGTCATCTCCCTCACCGAATCGTCAACGACAAAGGAGTCATTGAGGACCGGAATCGTGTCAGGTGATTTTATCCTTTCAAAAAGCGATACAAAATACAGGTGCAGTCTGCGGTCTGACCGTGCCATCAGGTATGAACCATCCCCGAGACGGGCAATCTCCCTGAGGAGTTCCTGGTCCGACTGATCAGAAAAAGCCAGGGAGTGGATCCTGATGTTATTCCTTCTGATGTCAGGAATAAGTTTCGTTTTCAGTTCCGCTGCAAGCACCCTGTCCTTTTCCGGGTCTCCGAGATCCATTTTGCCGTCCGTCATGAGGATTATCAGCCTCTGCTTGCGGGAAGACTGTTTCAGAAGATCATATGCCTTCTCCACGGCAGCATGAAGGTTTGTATGTGCCCCGCGCGAATGGACCAGGTCAACAGCCCTGCTGAGACGCTGCAGCCCGTCTTTCCGGTCTGTGCCGGTCAGATCGGCAAGTACTTCTGCGGAATCGCTGAAACTGACAATACTGATGCGGTCCTGTTCTCCCATCAGCGAGAGAAACATTTTTGCAGCGGGTTTCCGGTAGCTCTTCGGGTCTGTCTTCTTCATGCTCCCGGAACTGTCGATGAGTAATACGGCATCAATACCCTGAGTATCAGAATCAACAGCAGAAGCCGTCCGGAAGCAGAGAAAGAAGACGCATACAGCCGTGCAGAGGAAGCAGACAAAAGAACGGTATCCTGTAGCATGCATATTTCTATATTAGTACAAAAACAGGTCCAAAAAAAAGAATCATTTCACCGTAGCAGGCCCACCGGTCACGTCCCTGTTTTATGCGGCAGCGTAACTGAAAAGGTTGTACCACCATCCCCTGAATCTATCCTGATGGTCCCGCCGTGGGACACAACGACCTTGTGGACGATTGAAAGTCCAAGTCCCGTGCCCCGTTCTTTCGTTGTAAAAAAAGGCAAAAAAATCTTGGCCTGAAGCTCTGCTGGTATGCTATGTCCAGAATCCGATACCGTAATAACAGCACTGTCCGGCCTGCTGCTGACGCTCACCTTCAGGGTCCCGCCGTCCGGCATTGCCTCAATGGCGTTTTGCAGCAGATTATTGATCGCCTGCCGGAGCAGGACTTCATCCGCCCTTATCCGCAGGTATGCGCCGAGATTTTTTATGATGACGATCCCTTTCGCCCCGCTTTCAAGCGCACCAATGCAGGTCTCCAGAAGCGCACAGAGATCAACATCCGTGAAGACCAGTTCTGTCGGTTTTGCAAACGCGAGGAAGTCAGTAATAATCCTGTCCATGACCGAGATCTCTTTAGAAATAGCTTCGACCGCCGGAAGCAGGGATGGTTCAATTTTCTTTGAAAGGATCTTTGTATAACCCGATATGACCGCCAACGGGTTCCTCAGTTCATGGGCGATACCGGCAGACATCTCCCCGAGATTGGACAACCGCTCCCTGAGTTCCATCTGCGACTGGAAGGCCTTCAGTTCCGTCAGGTCCGTAAAGACAAGGATCTGCCCGATAACTGTTCCGGAACTGTCTTTCAAGGGAGACATGTTCAGTCCCAGCCAGATCCTTTTTCCACTCTTTGTTGTGTAGCCTGTATCGGTCCTTCCGATTGTTTGCCTGCTCGCAATAATTTCACGGATCGGACTGCTGAAGACCTCCTCATAGCCCTTCCCGGCAATCTCACCTTCACGACAATCCAGTATTTTTTCAGCTGCAGCGTTCATCCGGGTTATACACAGCTTCTGGTCAAAGCTCACAACACCGCTCGGCACACTCTGGAGGATGTCCTCGTTGTATATCTCTATCTCTGATGCACGTTCTTCCGCTGTTTTTCTGAGTATCTCAAGTTCCCGCTCCTTCTCCTTCAGTTTCGAAACCACGTCATGGAACGTATCAACGACAAAACCGACCTCCGTAACCGCCTTGTCCTTTTCTTCAGCTTTCTTTTCCCTGAGCGAAAAAACAGCGCGAAGAATATACGCCAGAATCAGTATCAGGACGATGAAAGAAAGAGAGATAAAAATGAGCGTTGCGTGGTTCACGGAGTCATTGCCCGAAAGACGTCATCCATGCAGGGACAGATACCAAATCATAATCTCCTGTCCAAAGAAAAGAGTCGCCAGGGCTCCCAGTGCCAGGAAGGGCCCGAACGGCACCTTTGTCTTTCTCCCTTTGCCTTTGAAGAGCATGAGGAAAATCCCTATGACAGAGCCGGTAAGGCTTCCGATGAACGTTGTGAGGAGGACCGCTTTCCAGCCCATCAGGCCACCGACCATCGCCATCAACTTGATGTCCCCGCCTCCCATGCCTCCCCTGCTGAGGACTGCGACGAGATAAAAAAAGCCGCCACCCACCAGAAAGCCTGCAAGAGAGGATTTGAAACCGAGGAGGTCAGCCCTCAGGAACGGGTCCGGGAGGAACAGCGAGCCTGCAACCAGCCCAATCGGGATTCCGGTCAGGGTAATGCGGTCCGGTATGATCTGAAAATCAAGGTCGACAAAAGTGATAACAATCAGAGACGAGACCAGGACACCATAGATCAGGGAAGGCCAACCAGGGCCGTATCTCCAGAGTATCGCACAATAGAGCAACGCATTGAGCGCCTCTATCAGTGGATAACGGAACGATATCCCTGAGGAACATTGCCTGCACTTCCCGCCGAGGAGGATATAACTGACAACCGGAATATTGTCCCAGGGACGGATTGGCGTATTACACGACGTACAGTGGGATGAGGGAAATACTATTGACTGCCCCCGCGGTATGCGGTAAATGCAGACATTCAGAAACGAACCGATCAGCAGGCCGACAGCAACAACAGGCAGGTAGAGAGACATCTATGCGCCTGTCCGGCTCAATTCATCAATCTTGTGGCTCAGGTCAACGATCTCCATTTCGAGCCGCTCAATCTCGGTAATGGCCCCGATAACCACCTTGTCCTTCAATACATTCTTTTCAGTGCTGTCCTTCAATTCATATACCCTGCTGCCCAGCGCAATCAACAGCTCATTTTTCTTCCGGTCTATCTCATCTGACTTGAACAGCAGTTTGATAACCGCGATCTCGATATTGAGTCTCTCGGATAAGACACCGGAAAACCAGCGTATCCGCTCGATTCCCTTCAGAAAATCGGTCCTGAGCTTCCTCAGCATGGTGCCTCCTATTCCTGTACCGGCGGGATCTCTTTCTTCAAACCTTCTTTTTTCAGGCTGGTTTCCAGGGCCTTGTCGGTCTCTTCCATCCTGATCTTTGAATATTCCGTATCACTGATGATGTCAATATCCCAACCGGTCAGCTTCATAGCGAGCCGCACGTTCTGGCCTTTCTTGCCGATCGCAAGAGAAAGCTGCTGGTCGTTGACAACAACCATGGCGGTCTTCGTCTCATCGTTAATCCCGATTTTATCGATCTGGGCAGGGCTCAGCGCGCGCGAAATCAGCATCCTTGGGTCATCAGCCCAGGGGATGATGTCAATGCGCTCACCCCTGAGTTCCCTGACAATGGTCTGGACTCTGGTTCCCTTCATGCCGACACAGGACCCAACCGGATCAATAGCGCTATCCTTGGAAAACACCGCGATCTTGGTCCTCTCACCAGGCTCCCTGACAATATTCCTGATCTGCACCAGACCCTCGTTGATCTCAGGCACCTCCATCTTGAACAGACCGGCCACAAACTCCGGTGCGGTCCTCGATACGAGAATCTCCGGCCCCTTCGAGCTGACCCTGACATCGGTCACAATTGCCTTGGCAGTGTCCCCCCTCTTGAGATTTTCATTCGGGAGTGTCTCCTTTATCGGAAGCGTCGCCTCTGCCTTGCCAAGGTTAAGAAAATAGGCCCCCTTCTCTCGCCGCATGACAACCCCGCTGACGATCTGTCCTGCCTTGTCCTTGAACTCGTTGAAGATAACGTCACGCTCAGCCTCGCGTACCCTCTGAAAAATGACCTGTTTGGCTGTCTGAGCCGCTATCCGGCCGAGGTCATGCAGGTCAAGGGGTAGTTCCACGGTATCACCTTCGTTCTTGTCTGCGGAGATCTTCTGTGCGTCAGCGATCGATATCTCCTCAAAAGGGTCCTGGGGGTCCGCAACAACTGTCTTTGTCTCATAAAGATTGATATTGCATTTCTGGCGGTCGATATTCAGAAAAATATTCGACCTGCCACCGTACTTTTTTCTCATAGCGGAAAGGAGCGCAGACTCGAGCGCCTCGATCAGGATTTCCTTGGAAATCCCCTTTTCCCTGCTGATCTGATCTATAACGTGACAAAGTTCCTTGGTCATGATAGTTCTATCTCCAGACGTGCTTTCGAGATTTGTTCAAAAGGTATACGCACCTCTCTGCTGCCATCCACCAACACGGCTACGGTATGCTCATTGGCTGCCTGTATTCTTCCGACCAGAAAAGCCTCACCATCGATCTTTTCCCTTGTCACAATACGCGCAAGCTTGCCGATACTCCGGTAAAAATCCTTCTTCGTCTTTAAAGGCCTGTCAAGACCCGGAGAAGATACCTCAAGGACGTACCGGGTACTGATCGGGTCCTCAACGTCCAGCACTGCCGATAAGGCCCTGCTGAATTTTGCGCAATCTTCCAGCGTAACACCCCCGGGCTTGTCCAGGAAAACCCTGACAAGCGTCCTTCGGGCGTTACCAGCCAATTCGATATCAACAATATCGACGTCAAGCTGTCCGGCCACCGGACCAGCCAGTTCTGATAATCTCTCTTTAACCGTTGCCATATTCTATAAAACAAAAGAGTGGGATCGCCCACTCTTCATAACAGGAAATTCAAATTCAGTAATAGTGAATGTTAGCAGAAAAAAGAGAAAAAAATCAATACCTTTCTCGTGCGGTAGAGCACCGGATATACCGTGAGTATGGTATAATGTCAGGCGATGAACATCAGTGATTGCGGGATTGAAAAGTGAAGCTGCGGAAAAAGAATCTGTTGCTCATGAAGGGCAACGAGGCCCTGGCCGAGGCAGCCCTCCAGGCTGGCTGCCGTTTTTACGCCGGCTACCCTATTACACCGCAAAATGAAATACCCGAGTATATGTCGCGTAAAATGCCCCCCTCGGGCGGAATCTTTATACAGGCCGAGAGTGAACTGGCATCGATAAATATGGTCTTTGGTGCTGCCGCCTCCGGCGTCCGCGCCATGACCTCTTCGAGCGGGCCGGGTATCAGCCTGATGCAGGAGGGTATCTCCTTTCTCGCAATGGCCGAGCTGCCTTCAGTCATTGTCAACGTCCAGAGAGGCGGGCCCGGACTCGGGAATATCACCGCAAGTCAGGGGGATTACTATCAGGCTGTCAAGGGTGGCGGCCATGGTGACTACCGGTGCATTGTCTATTCACCCTTTAACGTTCAGGAGATGTGGGACCTCACCATGCGCTCTTTTGATAAGGCTGATCAGTACCGGATCCCGGTCATAATCCTCAGCGATGGGGTCATCGGGCAGATGATGGAGCCGTTTATTCCAAGGCCTTATAAAGCGCCGAGACTTCCCCAAAAGAACTGGACTCTCGGTGGCTGCAGGCAACGGACCCCCAGGGTGATCAAAACCCTTTTTATGGGCCAGGGAGAGCTTGAGGCCAGAAATGTTGCCCTTATAGATAAATATCGCACGATCAGCCGGCATGAAGTTTTATACGATACCCATCATACCGACGACGCCGAGATGGTCGTTGTCGCCTCCGGCATCGCGGCGCGTATCACCCTTTCAGCCATAAAGGAACTCAGGGCCGCAGGCAGGAAAATCGGACTCTTCAGGCCGGTAACGCTCTTTCCGTTTCCGGACAAGGCCATCGCCCGGATTGCCAGGGGAAAGACGATCATGGTCGTGGAGATGAACGCCGGACAGATGGTGGACGATGTCAGACTGGCTGTCAACGGAAAGTCAACCGTACTTTTTTATGGCAGACCCGGAGGTGTCGTTTTCACGCCGGAGGATGTTCAGCGCCAGCTCCAGGCAGCCTACCGTAACCATATGAAACAGAAGAATCCTCTTTCATGATTAAAATACTTATTGCCGATGATCATACCATTGTCCGGGAAGGGCTGAAGCAGATACTGGCCGAAACTGCTGATATGGTCGTAACCGACGAGGCGGTCAACGGCCTTGACGTCGTAGACAAGGCTGCAAAACAGAACTTTGACGTTGTCCTTCTCGACATCTCGATGCCGGGCAGAAACGGTCTTGATGTCTTAAAGCAGCTGAGGGCAGAACACCCTAACCTCCCGGTATTGATCCTGAGCATGTATTCCGAAGAACAGTATGCGATGAGGGCGCTCAGGGCCGGCGCAGCCGGTTACCTGACAAAGGACAGCGCCTCCGATGAGCTGATACTTGCAATCAGAAAGATCTCCTCCGGCAAAAAATATCTCGGGCCGTCACTCGCAGAAAAACTTGCGGTCTACCTGGAACACGGTGAAGATAAACCGCTCCATGAGGCCCTGTCCGACCGCGAATATCAGGTGATGTGCATGATCGCCTCAGGCAAGGCGGTGAAGGAGATCGGAGAAGAACTGAACCTGAGCGTCAAGACCATCAGCACCTACCGCGCGCGTATCCTCGACAAAATGCGGATGAAAACCAACGCCGCCCTTACCCATTATGCTATTCAGAACAAGTTGGCAGAGTGAGCAGTCCGCTGTATATCAGAAGTTTTCTCAGGATTTTTTTCCCTTTGCCTCGTCCCACAATGCATCCATCTCCGCAAGGCTCATCTCGGCAAGACTCCTGCCCTGTTGTTTCGCCGACATTTCTATGTAGCGGAAACGTGAAATAAATTTACTGATCGTCTTTCTGAGGGCCTCTTCAGGGTTCAGTCCGATAAAGCGGGCAATATTGACGAGCATAAACAGCACATCGCCAAGCTCATCCTCGGTCTCATCAATATTTTTTCCGCTGAATGCAGTCTTGAATTCATCAATCTCTTCGTCGAGTTTCCCGAGCAGGTCATCCGGCCGCTCCCAGTCAAATCCGACCCTGGAGGCCCTGGCCTGCAGCTTCTGTGCCTGCAGCAGCGCCGGCAGCGCTCCGGGAACACCTTCGAGGATTGAATCCCTCTGCTTTCCCTCACGCTTCTTGTGTTCGTCCCACTTGATCAGAACCTCGCCCGAAGTTCTGACCTCTGCATCCCCAAAGACATGCGGATGGCGACTGATCATCTTGCCGGCAATCTTACCTATTACATCGGACAGCGAAAACTCTCCCCGCTCAGAGGCAATCTGACTCTGGAAGACAATCTGGAAAAGCAGATCCCCCAGTTCTTCCTTGATGGCTTCCGGGTCCCTGTCATCAATCGCCTGAAGTACTTCATACGCCTCCTCGACAATAAACGGTTTCAGGGATTCCCTCGTCTGTTCCCTGTCCCACGGACATCCCTGCCCGCTCCGCAGCGTTGCCATAATCCTCACCAGTTCGCCAATATCCATCGAACTTTATATTAGGAATTAGCACTATTTATGTCAAACAATGGCAACCAGCCCCAGGCCGCAATCAAATCAACCGCTACATCCAAAGCCAGGATATATCTGTCATGAGGACACCATGAGCCCTCTGCTGTGTCATAATAATGTGTGGTACAAGCTCTTTATATTCACCTTCCGTTCTGTGTCAGAAAATGCCTGTATTGCGATTTTCTCTCTGTTCCCTTCTCCAAAGACAGTGCCCGACGTTATGTCGATGCAGTCTGTACTGAGCTTTCTCTGAAGGAGGACCTGACCAGGTCCCTGACGACCCTGTATATTGGCGGCGGAACACCCACCCTTCTCGGCATTGATCTGTTGTCCGGCCTGTTTCGCTGTCTCATTGATACCTGCGGCATTATGCACAATGCAGAGATAACGGTCGAGGCAAACCCGGGGACCGTCAGCCGGGAATTGCTCGGTGACCTCCGGTCGCTGGGTGTAAACAGGTTAAGTGTCGGGGTCCAGTCTTTTCAGGACAGCGAGCTGAAAACGCTCGGCAGAATTCACGACGCTTCTGAAGCCAGACTGGCCATCTCAGGGGCTAAAGCCCATGGTTTTCACAATATCTCGCTCGACCTTATGTATGGCATCCCCGGCCAGACAATGGAATCCTGGAAGGACACCTTATTGCGGGCCGTCCATCTGGAGCCCTCCCATATTTCAGCCTATGAGCTGACACCCGAAATGAACACCCCACTTTTCAGCAGACTGTCTACAGGGGAACTGAATCTTCCGCATGAGGACCTGGTTCTCGATATGTACGGGTTTGCGCTCGATTTTCTTGGCGCACATGGTTACCGGCACTATGAAATATCAAATTTTGCATATCCTGGCAATGAGTGCCGCCACAATCTGAATTACTGGGACAGGGGGGAGTATGTCGGCATTGGGGCAGGCGCTCATTCCTTTGTCGATGGGCACCGGTCTTTCAATAGCAGTGATATTGAGCAGTACTCGATAGAACTCAATGCCCGGCGGATACCGAAAATCGATGAGCAGGTCATTACCTCCGGGGAAGCAACAAAGGAATATATATTTCTCGGACTGAGGAAGACAGAAGGTATACAAATAACAAACCCCGTCTTCTCCGCTCTTCCTCTGCTCAAGGCAGCTGGAAGTCTTGTTGAGCAGGGCTATCTAAAAACACGCGGGGATTATCTTTCCCTTACCAGACAGGGGATTATCGTTTCTAATATGGTGATCATAAAGCTCCTTGATGGCCTGGGGCTTTAGCTGCTACCCCTGAAGCTTCTTGAGCAGCCAGGCCATATTCTGCCCGAGGTCCCTGAAGGTCCTCATGCCCTCTTCGTCATTCAATATCTCGCCGGGGTTTCTGCCAATGCCTATGTTCCAGTATGACGAGCCCGGAATAATCATGTTGCCGACCCCGAAGAAGAGGTTAATATTCTGAAACACGTTGACCGCCCCTGCCCTCCGTGCCGCAACAACCGCTGCACCGACCTTGCGCGATAAGAGATTGCCGTTGGCCCGCGATACAAGCCCAGCCCGGTCTATCAGGGCCTTTACCTCGGTCGATACATTGGCAAAGTAGGTGGGAGAACCGATGATGATCCCGTCAGCAGCGACCATCTTTTCAATAATGCCGTTGAGGTCATCCTTCTGTATGCACCGGTTATCCTTGGTCTCAAAGCATTTAAAACAGGCCCGGCACCCACGAATATTTGAACCGCCAAGCTGCAGAAGTTCTGTTGCTATGCCCTCTTTTTCGAGCTCTTCAAAAACGGTTTTGATAGCATGGGACGTATTGCCTTCTTTCCGCGGACTTCCATTCAATCCTAGAACGTTCATACCCTTCTCCTGGACAATAAAGTAATTTGACTATAACACAATCATCACGGCCCAGACTGCAGAACCCACCATTACCTCACAAGAACGACGTGAGAATGGCATGTAAGCGGATTCAGCGGCGCTTTGCGCCGGTGCCTCACAGGTCCTATCGGACCGAGAATGAGCGCACGTGGTGTTCTCACGTCGTATAGAATAAAGTTGATAGTGACCTCCGGACAATCAGGCCTTGCCGCTCCGGTGGACAAGCCTGCCGAGATCAACCCCGATTGTGGCCGCTGCCTGCGTCCACCGTTTCTCTGCGGGGAGATTGAAGATAATGTCTATATTCAGTGGTGCTACCAGCCAGCTGTCCATCATCAATTCTTCCTCGAGCTGATTGGCAGTCCACCCCGCAAATCCAAGGGCGAAGAAATACTGTTTCGGTCCCCTCCCTGCCGCGATATCATGCAGAATTTCCTTGGAAGCCGTCACCGCAATATTCCTGTTGATTTTCATGGGCCCATACTTTGTATCAAAGGGTGAGTAGATAACATAGCCCTGTTCCGGTCGGACAGGGCCACCAAAATGTATGGGCATATCCACCAGGGAATCACTGAGATCAAATGCACTCATCAGGGGGATAAAACTCTTCATCAGGACGCGGTTGAGGATTATCCCGAATGCTCCCTCTTCCGAATGTTCACAGATCAGTATAACGGTATGCCTGAAATTAATATCCTCGAGACCTGGCACAGCAATCAAAAGTTTTCCTGACAGTTTTTTTATATTCATTGCTTAATATATAGCACTGTTTACTTGCAATGTATAGCCTCCATGCCTTAATATTTTTTGAGTATGGACAGCCCCGATCCAATCCAATTCATCGACACGCATTGCCACCTGGAGATGGAACAGTTCGACGGGGACCGGGATGAGATGATCCGGAGGGCACGGACCGCCGGCGTCGGAACGATGATTACAGTCGGCTCAGACCTGGAATCCGTGGCAAAGGCCATTGAACTCTCAGGAAACGACGACAATATATTCGCCGCAGTCGGCGTCCATCCTCACGAGGCCAGGCATGTAGACGAAAATGTCTGCCGCAGGCTCAGTGCCTGGGCGTCGCACCCGAAGGTCGTTGCCATAGGAGAAACCGGCCTCGATTATCATTATGACCACTCGCCGCGAGATGTCCAGATGAGCGTCTTCAGAAAACATCTCGAACTGGCATCTGATGCCGGCCTTCCCGTTATTATTCACTGCAGGGAAGCCTGGGATGACACCATCAGGATCCTGAAGGAGTCAGGAAACTCCCGGGGGGTCCTTCACTGCTTTTCCGGAAACAGAAACATGGCTGCAGAGGTTATATCGCTCGGGTATCATGTATCTGTTGCGGGGCCGGTAACGTTCAGGAAGGCTGCTGACCTCAGGGAGGTCGCCCGTCTTGTCCCCGACGAATACCTGCTGCTTGAGACCGACGCCCCCTACCTGTCACCCGAGCCATACAGGGGAAAGAGGAACGAG
The DNA here is from genome assembly GCA_049799315.1 of Thermodesulfovibrionales bacterium. Taxonomy (GTDB): domain Bacteria; phylum Nitrospirota; class Thermodesulfovibrionia; order Thermodesulfovibrionales; family UBA6898; genus PALSA-1316. The sequence goes on from JBARHQ010000050.1 coordinate 26,013, forward strand.
CCTGCGTTCCTGGTCCATACAGCGCACTTTATCGCCGGACTGCGGGGTATCAGCCTGGAGGATATCGCCCGGATCACCACGCTCAACGCCAGGCGGCTTTTCAGCATCGGACAGGTCAGTGAACACGCAGAGATAGCGTATAGAATTCGTGACAGCCTCTACCTGAACATCACCAATCGCTGCACCAATGCCTGCACATTCTGCGTCAAGTTCCAGACCGATTACGTCAAGGGCCATAATCTCAGGCTCGACCATGAGCCGTCAGAGGAGGAGGTCCGGGAAGCTATCGGGGATCCTTCCCGGTATAAGGAAATCGTCTTCTGCGGGTATGGAGAGCCCCTGAGCCGTTTGGACATTGTCAAGGGAATTGCATCATGGGTCAAACGGCAGCACGGCAGGGTCAGGGTTAATACGAACGGTCAGGCCAATCTTATTCATAAGAGAAAGATTATTCCTGAACTGCAGGGGCTCGTCGACAGCATCTCGATAAGTCTTGATGCACAGGATGAGGAAACCTACGTGAAGATATGTAAACCGGTATTCCCTGATGCTTTTCAGGAAATCCTTCAGTTTATCCGCGAGGCAAAGGAAGTGATTCCCGATGTCAGGGTAACGGTCGTTGCGCTGGAGGGTGTCGATATAGAAAAATGCAGGTCGATCGCAGAAGACCTGGGTGTCGGTTTTACGGTAAGAGCTCTCGACGTCGTGGGCTGAAACTGTTCGCCCAAACAAGAAACGCCTTAACTCGACCAATGGTCAGGAAGGCAGCCCCGGTGTTCATCCGGTCAAACTCCCTCTCTGCCTATGTCCCGGATAAGACTCACCACCCCGGTGACCGCCCCGTCTGTATCAAGCACCGGGGTTCCGGTAATCAGAACGGACAACTGTTCTCCTGAGGCTGTCGTCATGACAGCATCCCGGTTTATACTTTTTCCGGATAAAGCAGATTCAAGACACTCTCCGAGGGAAATTCTCAGATCCAGGTTTTCCCTGGTATAGCGCAGGGCCTCGCAGACAGACAGTCCGACCGCCTCTTCAGCCTGCATGCCGGTCATCTGCTCAAAGGCCCTGTTAATTGCTATAATCCTGCCCTGCGTATCAACGGTCACAATACCATCCGCCACACTCTGCACAATGGTACTGGCAATCCCCTTTTCGCTGATGGACCGTACATAATAATCGTAGCGTTCGAGTGAAACAGCGAGCATATTGGCGATGATCCTCAGAAAATGAAGCTCTTCATCCCTGAAATCCCTTGCACGGCGGTAATAGAGAGTAAAGACACCCACCGTCTTCTCGCCAATCTGCATCGGGACCGCAAGTGCCGACTGATACCCGAGGCTCCCTATCTCGTCCGGGACATAGAAACGGGAGCCGGCCCTGATATCCGCAATGACCGTCGGCATGCGTTTTTCTGCTGCATAGCCCTCGATGGAACTGACGCCTGGGGGGTAGAGAACCCTGTCCTCAAGATCTTTGGACATGCAAGAGGCACGCAGGATATAGTTGTCACCACTGTCCCTGACCAGAAGCCAGGTAAAGTCAGCATTGAACATGTTCCGGATAAGTTCCAGTACATTGCCGACTACATACCTGAGGTCAACAGCTGATCCGAGTTTCGTCGTCAGGGCCAGAAGCTGGCCATGCTCATCATCGCGGCGCTTCCGCTGCTGCTCATACATATCCCTCATCTTTTCATAAAGTTTTATATTCTCCAGGGCTATCCCCGTCATTTCGCCGATTGAGTTCAGAATATTCTCTTCTTCAGCCGTAAAAAAATGCTGCTTGAAGCTGAAAAGACAGAAGACGCCGATAATGCGCTCCTTGCCCCTGACCGGTATACAGCAGTAACCCTTCATTCCCGAATGCTTCATAAGCGACCGTTCGATCCTGGAGTCCTTCGAAATGTCCGACGTTGTTATGATCTGTCCGGTTACCGCCACTTTACCCGGGATATCCTCTCCCATGCGGATCCTGCCCATCGTTCTGATATATTCTTCCGAAATGCCGCGGTGATACTGGCAGACCATGTCTCTCTTCACCTCGTCAATAAAGAAAATGCCGCCCCCGTCCATCCTGATCATCTCGATCATCCTGTCAAGTACGTTCATGAATATTTCATCTGCACTCAGCGACCGGCTCAACAACCCGGCAATACTGTTCAATGCCATGAGGTCACGGTTCTTCAGAGAGATCTCTTCCTCGCGCCTGATCCGGTCAGTAACATCCCTTATCAGCTCAATGACCTGCGTAACATTTCCTGAGGCATCCCTGATTGGTGTCGCCACGATCTCATGGAACCTTTTTTCTCCGCCCGGCCCGACATGCTGATGTGTTGTCCTGATGTTCCCGCCGCTAAGAAAGACGCTCTGCGCAGGGCATTCATGCCCCTCGGACCAGCACGGTTTGTTCAAGTCGTGTGAAATCAAATAGCAGTACTGGCCGACAGCCGGTCCGGAGATATGCTCCAGAGCCTTCCGGTTTGCCGTAACAACGCGATAGTCCCTGTCAATCACCAGGAGCTGGTCTTCGATACTGTTCACCACGGTCTCTACGAAGTCCCGGGCCCGCTCTATCTCGCTCGTGAACTTCTTCTGCTCCCTGAAATCCTTGAAGATCCCGATCTTGCCCACAACCCTTCCCTCAACGATGATGGGAGACCCGCTGATCAGGACGGGAAGGAATGACCTGTCACGGGTGATAATATTGACTTCGTAAATGGCGGCTATCTTTTTTTCCGTTATGTCGTGGACCTGGGTGCGGATAATGGCGGCATTCTGTTCGTCAAAGAAATCATAGATCAGGGCCCCGATGACCTTTTCCCTGCTGTACCCGAACAGCCTGAGGAAGGCAGGATTGACGTCAGTCACCAGGTTCATTTCATCCACAACCCAGAGCGGGTCAAGCATTGCGTTCACGTACGTGTTCTTCCGCTGAAGGTCGAGCGTCTTCTCCTGCAGCGATGCGGCCATCTCGTTGAACGCGCGGGTCACCGCCGCCAGCTCATCGTTACCGGTCACCCGAAGCGTGACGTCAAGGTCCCCATTCATAATCGATTTGGCGCCCCGCAGCAGTTCCTTCAGCGACACGAGCATCTTTCGCGATAAAAAAATCGAAAACATCAGGGCCATTACCAGGATATAAAAAGAATACGGAATAATCTGTTCGAGCAGTCTCGAGGAGAACGCATCGTGCACTCTTTTGACTGCAAAGGTGAGCGGTACGGTTATCATGAATGCAAAAATAAGAAACACGACTATGAGGCGGTAGATAATTTTTGTCATGACCATCAGAATATATTTTGGATGAAATACATCATAAGAATGACGCATCGACCTTCGACAGTGCAGAGGAAAAAACAGCAATCAGTGAAACCAGGCCTACCGCCGGGGAATATCGCTTGAGGCTCATGTTTCAGGCTCAGGTCCCGAGTTCATTAACGCACATAAAAACACCTGCAATCCGCATCAGGAACAACTGTCAAAAAAAGACGGGAGTGCAGAAAAAGGTGCAGAACCGCCTGAGCCATCGGCAAGTTTCCTCCATCTGAACTGTCCTGCGGCAAGCTCATCATCACCAATGATAACGACATACTGAGCAGCAAGACGGTCGGCCTTTCTCATCTGGCTCTTGAGAGATGCGGCATGGTCTCCCAGCTCGACCCAGATACCGGTAGCCCTGAGCCCGTCGGCAATACGAAGGCCTTCATAAAGGGCCTGCTCTCCCAAGAGAGCAACAAACAATGCGGGGGCAGGATAAACCGCCGGGAGAGTCTTTTTCATTAGCTCCGTAATCCTCTCCATACCGACGGCAAAACCGAATGCAGGGACATCGGGACCGCCGCACTCCCTGACCAGCCGATCGTATCTGCCGCCGGCAGCGACCGCATTCTGGGCTCCAAGGTCCCGGCTCGTCACCTCAAACGCGGTCCGCGTATAGTAGTCAAGTCCGCGGACCATTTCATGGTTTACGACAAAGGGGATATCAAGCCCCGATAACAATTGCTGCAGCGTCTCAAAGTGGTCACGGCAGTCTGCGCAAAGGTGATCCACCACTCTCGGGGCTCCCTGCCGCAAAGCAACACACCGCGGGACCTTGCAGTCGAGAATCCGTAACGGGTTCTGGGAATGCCGGCGCTGGCAGTCGGGGCAGAGTTCTGCCTGCCTGTCTCCAAGAAACCCGATCAGAGTTTCTGTATATCCCGGCCTGCATGCCGCACAGCCGATAGAATTGACCTGAACCGTAAGTTCCTGCAGGCCAAGCCTCTGGAGAAAGTGACGGAGCATCGAGATCACTTCAGCATCAAGGGCCGGTGACGCTGAACCGAACGCCTCGACCCCAATCTGGTAAAACTGCCTGAACCTGCCTGACTGGGGCCGCTCATACCGGAACATAGGACCGCTATAGTAAAACTTTTGGGGCGACGGAAGGGTGTGGAGCTGGTTTTCGATATAACACCGTACAACAGAGGCGGTGCCTTCAGGCCTGAGCGAAATGCTCCTGCCCCCCTTGTCTTCAAAGGTATACATCTCCTTGTCGACAATGTCAGTGCCTTCCCCAATGCCCCGGGCGAAGAGGCCGGTCGATTCTGCTATCGGGGTCCGCACCTCTCTGAATCCGTATGAAGAAAAAAGCTCAGATGCGATGCTTTCTACCTTCTGCCATATGTATATGTCAGGCGGCAGGAGATCGCGCATCCCCTTCAGCGCACGGTATTTTTCAGCCGAACTCACGCAGCAGACTCCTCCTCCCGGCCCTCTCCTTCGCGGTATACATCAAAATCCAGCATCCTCGTATGGTTTTCAATCAGCCGCTTCAATTCTTCCTTGAAATGACGCCTTACCCCTTTGAGGTCGACGATATCCTCATGGATCTTGATGACCTTCTCCTGGGCGTCTTTTATGAGACTGTCCGCCTTAAGCTCCGCCTCCCTGATAAGCAGTTCAGCCTCTTTCCTGGCATTGCTCTTGTAATCCTCAACCATCTGCTGAGCGGTGATGAGGGTCTCCCGCAGGGTCGCCTCCATGTCTTTATATTCCTTTATATGGTTGTCGGACCGCTGCACGTTCTCCTTAAGGTTGGCATTTTCCCTCAGGAGCTCCTCCATCTCTTCACGGATAACCTCAAGAAAGGCATAAACTTCTTCGACATCAAAACCCCTGAACTTTATCGGAAAGTTCTTCTGCTGGATATCAAGCGGCGTAATTCTCATAACTTTTCCTCCTCAAAATCTTTTACCAATTTCAATCCCAAATTCCATCAAAGACCCTACCAGAAACGTCTGCGCGAATATAATAGCAAGAATGACGACCAATGGGGAAATATCTATCGGCCCGAGACGATAGCCGATCATGCGCCGTATCGGTCTGAAAACCGGCTCGGTGACCGAATACAGAAACCTGACAATCGGGTTATACGGATCAGGGTTGACCCAGCTGACCAGCGCAGAGACTATCACGATCCACTTGTACGTCCCAAGCAGAATATCCAGGACCTGCGCAATGCCGATGATGAATTTGCCGAGGACGAACATTATCCCGTCCTCCCCAGTTCCTCAGCCCTCTTTTTCGCTGACTCCAGCGCCGCCTGCACGACATCATGCAGACCCCTCTCCGCAAAGGTCTTCAGCCCGGCCTCGGTCGTTCCTCCGGGCGAAGTCACCATCTTCCGGAGCCGGTCCGGCGGCATGCCGGTTTCAAGAAGTTTTGCAGTCCCTATGAGTGTTTGAACAGCCAGTTCAGATGCCTCGCTGCTGCCCAGTCCCATTTTTTCACCGGCAGCAGTCATAGCCTCAACAAACAGGGCCACAAAGGCCGGTCCGCTGCCGGATACGGCAGTCACCGCGTTCATCAGTCGCTCAGGCAGGGTGATCACCTTGCCGACCGACATCAATATGCTCCTGACCGTGTCAAGCTCTCTCCCGGTAAAACAGTCACAGAGGGATATTACCGACATGCCCTCCTGGACTATCGCCGGTGTGTTCGGCATCACCCTGATCAGTTTATCCGTCTTGAGTCTCGAGCCGAGAAACGAAAGCGTAATTCCTGCAGCAATAGACACGACCGTCTTTGAGTTATCGACAAGACCGGCAATCTCTTCAATTACCTGGTCCATAATCTGCGGCTTTACCGCCAGAATAATAATATCGCACGCAGAAACCAACTCGGTATTCGAGCCGGTTGTCTTAACCTTATACTCCTTCTCCAGCACGGACCTGCGGTCCGGAGACGGTTCTGCGACCAGTATTTCCTCTGAACCGCTCCCCATCCTTACACCTTTTATCAACGCCTCGGCCATATTGCCGCCGCCTATAAACCCGATCATGCCTCCTCCTTTTTGCGCTCTCCAAATAATGCAGTGCCTACCCGGACAAGGGTCGCCCCTTCTTCAATCGCTATTTCAAAATCATGGGACATGCCCATAGAAAGCTCGTTCATGCGTAAGCCTGATGCCTGTATCTTCTCACGAAGTTCCCTGAGCTCCCGGAAATAGGGTCTTGTTTTTTCAGGGTCCTCAATAAAAGGCGGAATGGTCATTAAGCCGTCCACCTGCAGGTTCTTCATGTCGCTGGTCGCTTCAATCAGACCCGAAACGCTGTCCTTGTCAATACCGTACTTGCTTTCCTCTCCGGAAAGCTTCACCTCAATCAGCACATGCTGGACTTTGTTTATCCTGGCTGCCTGCTCGTTGATCAGGGCAGCCAAGTCTGCAGAATCAACGGAATGTATGAGATCAAACAGTTCCACCGCTGTCTTCACCTTGTTTTTCTGCAGATGGCCGATAAGGTGCCAGGTGAGCGATGCATTTCCCGCCAGCGACCGGACACGCGGTATCTTCTCCCGGGCAACCTGCACCCGGCTTTCGCCGAACTCCCTCAGGCCCTTGTCGACCGCCGTTGAGACCGTCTCGACCTGGACCTCCTTCGTAACGGCAACGAGCCGCACCCCGGCCAGATCCCTCTCGGCCTTTATTGCAGCGCGGGCCATGCGTGTATAGATGGTTTTTATAGCCTTAAAAAGCTCCGAATCAGCCATTTTTTATGCCTCTATTATGAACCATATGCCAAAATAAATCAGGAATATTCAGCAGGATTATAGGCATACTGACAATGCCTCCTGATATTCCTGCCAGAGCTTCTCTGTTGAAATGCCGGTGTCGATAAAATCCCAGGGAAGCCTCCCGGAGAAATCTTTTGTTCTGAAGAGATAATAGTCGAAATCTTTCTTCGTGACGAAACCCGGCGGGAAACCGGCGAGCCTCCCGATAAGCTCTGCCGAGCGGCGGTCGCCGACAGAGAAAAGGCCCTGGATATAGGCCTGTTTCAGGACATCATGAAACACCCTCACCCCTTTCACCTGAGAAAGCCCCTTCTTGATTATCCTTTGCCGCTCTTTCACCACAGCCATCTTCTCCATAGCATGCCACTGAAAAGGGGTAAAAGGCTTGGGCACAAAGGTGCTGACGCTCAGCGTAATATAGCCTCTTTTGTTCCGGTCCCGAATTTTTTTTACGAGTTCAATAATACCCTCGATGTCCTGCAGTGTCTCTGTCGGCAGTCCGATCATGAAATAGAGCCTCAGTGTCTCTATACCACTACTGAGTATCAGCCCTGCTGTCTCAAGAATGTCTTCCTCACTGATTTTTTTGTTGATCGCCTTTCTCAGTCGTGCCGTACCCGCCTCCGGCGCGATCGAGATGCTCTTGTGCCCTGTCATCAGCGCCACAATATGGCCGCTTTGAGCACTGGCCCTCAGAGACGTGATCGAGAAATCAACGCCCTCAATCGATAAGACATCCCTTGCGTGAGGATAATCCGAGAGTGATGGACCGATGAGCCCTACTTTTTTCGTCACCCTGAGTGCGCCGGCAATCTCGGCCCTGAGTTCAGCCAGGTCTTTTTTCCTGACCGGATTATAGATATGCCCGGCAACACAGAACCTGCACGACCAGGGACAGCCCCGCATCGCCTCGGCCAGATACATATTGGCAAATTCAGCCTCAGGAGTGATTATGAGTGGTTTAATCAGACCGCAGGAGATGTCTCTGGCGGTCCGTTTTTTTATTACGGCAGGAGCAGGTCCATGCGCCTTGCGTTCAACGATCTGATGATCATGCTCGTCATAGACTATTTCATAATATTGCGGGACATAGATGCCGTCTATCGCCATCGCTTCCTGATACAGTTCTTTGCGTGTTCCCGAGTGCCTGCACAGCGCAATGAACTCAGGGAGCATCTCTTCTGCCTCGCCTACGAAGCAGACATCCATAAAATCTGCAATCGGTTCCGGGTTATAAAAGCAGCATACGCCCCCCGCAATCACCAGCGGATGGCGGGCAGTGCGGTCAGAACTTTTGATTGGTACCTTCGCCAGTGAAAGGATTCTGAGTATATTCGGATAATCGTTTTCGAACGAAACAGAAAAGGCGATGATATCAAAGCGCGAGAGCGGTCTTTTTGATTCAAGGGTAAAAATATCAGTATTCGTTCTCCTGTGCACGTCGAGATCACTCTCCGGCGGCAGGAAGGCCCTTTCACAGACAACGTCCGGCATACTGTTGAGCAGCCCGTAAACCCCCTGAAACCCGAGACTCGACATCCCCACAGCATAGGTATTCGGATAGACAAGCGCGATCGTGATCTTCCCGCCGGGGTCTTTATAGACAGTGCCTGTCTCCTGCGAAAGGAGATAATCAGCCTTTTCAAGCAGCCTCTGGTCCATCATTTATTATACTTGTTACCAGAGTCTTTGAGGTCTTTCTGTCTGCCGGTATGCTAAAATTCTGCATGGAGATCGTTACCCAGAATAAAAAAGCCTTCCATGACTATGCAATCGATGAAACTGTCGAGGCAGGTATCATCCTTACCGGCACCGAGGTAAAATCCCTTCGAAGTGGTAAGGCAAATCTTAAAGACAGTTATGTGCTCATCAAGAATCTGGAAGCCTTTCTGCTCAACTGTCATATCAGCCCTTATACCCATGGCAATATCATGAACCATGACCCGGTACGGACGAGGAAGTTGCTTCTTCACAGCAGGGAAATCATGAAGCTGCAGGCGAAAACAGCACAGAAGGGATATTCTCTCATCCCCCTGAAGATCTACTTCAAGGGTTCTCATGCAAAGGTGGAGGTCGGACTCGCCAGAGGGAAAAAACAGTATGAAAAGCGCGAGACGATAAAGAAGAAAGAGTCCGACCGTGAGATTGAAAGGGCGATGAAGAGCAGAAACAAGTGAATACCCTAGGGATGAGGATGGAAACGTATTTGAAAAATGCCGTATGCGTTCATGAGTTTCTTGTGAAAATAAGAATCATGAGGAGAAGTAATTAATGAAAAAAAACATCACAGGACTTTTTGCGATATGCCTTGGTCTCGTCATATTTGCAGTGCCTGCCTTACCAGCGGGTGCTGAGAACAAAGCTAATGGAAAACTGACGGTCGATGGCAAGTCTGTTGAGATTACTCAGGTTTATACCTCTGCAAAGCCCGGATTTTTTGATAAGGAAAAGCAGGACGTGGTTGTCCTTATGTGTGACGCACCTGTTACGCCGGAGACAGCAAAAGATATGTTTGGCATCGATAAACTGGTCAGTTCCGGCAAACTGCACTGCGTGCAGCAGACAATCAATACCGAGAAGCAGGTGATAAATTTCGAGGTCAGGCACAATCGCTTTAAAATGCCTGTAAGCGGGGGGTCAAGCTCTCAGGTTTTCGAGGCTCAGATTTTCAGCGACAATGAAATATCAGGCCGGGCCAGAACTACTGCCCAGCAAAAGTCTTTTGATGATATTCCGTACACCTATGACATTACTTTCAGTGCTGCGTTTGACCCCATGCCGGGAGAGAAGACCGGCAAGAAGCTTCCTGCAGACGGGGGTGAACTCGGCAAGGCCTATCTGGCTGAAAACAAAAAGGCCCACAGCAGGGGCAAAATGAGTATTGCTGAAATCAGAAAGATTGCACCTCCGGGCGAGCTGGACAGTATGTCCGACAATGACCTGAAGACCATGAGGGATCTGTCTCTTGCCATGGAGCCCGTCAACCCCAGGGTCACCGGCGGCTATGTGAGTGGAAACAAGGGGATCCTCTCTGTTACCGCTCTGTTCAATAAACAAAAGCAGTACGGGACGATTGAGATGGAAAAGCAGGCAGGTGCATGGACAGTTGTCAATTCAACCTGGAGCGATACGCCCCCTGGGAAGAAGTAATCGTTTGACATGATAAATATTACGCTTTGGCTGGCGCCTATCCCCACGAGAAGGATAGGCGCCAGCTCAGTTTGCCACTCTATCTTTTTCCCGCATTCAGGCAGAATTTTGTACCAGGCGATACCTCTATGGAACAGCCCGGGCATTTTACTTCAGTCGCAAGTTGTTTTCCGCAGTTCGGACAAGAGCCCTTTTCTGTGGTATAATATAAGCATACCGTGGGGGCGAATGGGCTCGACGGGGGTTATGAGGCATACGTGGCATGCCGTGGCTCCATCACCACGTAAAAAGATGGAACAAACACAAACGCCAACAACGAACTGGCACTCGCTGCTTAACTAAAAGCAGCTCGCCCCTCTTGGATTGCCTGTGTCCGGGAGACGGCGACAATCTAGCAGGCTGGCTGGAGGATACGCACCCTGTCCTTCGGCGAGACTAAGGGTGATAGGTATCCCGGATAGTTTGTCAGTTGACGCTTTGGGAACCGAAACTGAAAAAAACTGACTACGCATGTAGAGGCTTATGTGTAGTACCTTCGGACCGGGGTTCGATTCCCCGCGCCTCCACCATATTTACTACAGCCTCCCGGACCTGATAATCGATATGATCAGCCAGATGCCCATGATGAAGGCAAAACCAAAGCTGGCAAACCCAAGGACGGACATACCGTGGAAGGTCGGCCCCACGCCCATGCCGTGCATGATCGCGGAACTCAGCAGGATCGCGCTGATGATCATGCTGAAGGAGATCCGGTTGGTCGAACGGTCCATATCCCGGATCAGCTTCTCCATCCCGATATGGGTCATCTTGACATGAATGTCGTCCTTCAGGACCTTCCGGATGATCTGCTTCATCTGCTTGGGGAAAAGCAGGAAAAAGTCGCTGATTTCCATCACATTCTTCCGTGCCCGCTCATACAACTTTGCCGGCCTCACCCTTTCGCCAATGATCTTCGTTGCGTAGGGCTCTGCCGCTGCAATGAAATCAAACTCCGGGTCAAGTTCACGTCCAAGGTTCTCAAGTATCAGCATCGCCTTGTTGACCAGAATGAGGTCCGAAGGCACCTTCAGCTTATGCTTGATGGCAAGCCGTGTGACGGTATCCATATACTCGGCAAAGTTCAGGTCCTTCAGAGTCATCCCGTAAAGAGGCTCCAGGAAATCAGCCAGATCAGCCTTGAACTCCCGGCGGAACACTTCGAAATCAATATGCTCAGGCACGAGACCGAGTTCGATATACTGTTCGATCAGCCGGTCAAAATCTTTGTGGATCAGGGCCAGAAAAGTATTTGCCATGGTTTCACGCATCTCGGCAGTCACCCTGCCGACAATCCCGAAATCCATAAAACCGATCCTGCCATCCGGCATCGCAAAGATGTTTCCGGCATGCGGGTCCGCATGGAAAAAGCCGTCTTCAAGGACCTGCTTGAAATAGGCGTCTACGCCGATCTTTGCCAGCTTTTTGCGATCGAGTCCGAGACCGGTAATACCATCGATGTCATCGATCCTGACGCCCTGAATACGCTCAAGCACCAGGATCTTGTCTGTGGTGTAAGCGTTGAACACCCTGGGGATATGAACATCGGGATGCTTCTCAAAGTTTCTGCCGAACCGGACGCAGTTTCGTGCCTCTTCCATAAAATCGAGTTCTTTTCTGACAGTGCGGGCAAACTCATCAACAATACCGGAGGGATTAAAAAAAATCGTCTCGGGGATATAGCGTTCCATCAGTTGCGCGACCGAGGTGAGGATATTGATATCTGTCTCGATCTGCTCTTCGATGCCCGGCCGCTGGACCTTGATAATGACATCGCTTCCGTCAATCAGCCGTCCGTGATAAACCTGAGCGATTGAGGCAGCAGCAACCGGTTCCCGATCAAAGTATCCGAAAACAGACCCTATGGATGTTTTTGTCTCTGACTCGATGATCGCCACTGCATCAGCAGTTGAAAACGGGGGCACATTATCCTGAAGCTTTTTGAACTCATCCGCAAACTGCTTCGTCACGAGGTCCGGCCTCGTAGCAAGCAGTTGGCCGAGCTTGATAAAACTCGGCCCCAGTTCGGCAAAGGCCTTTCTGAGGCTTTCTGCCGAGGTTGGGCTCTTCAGAGGCGGCCATTGGCCGAATGATCTGAGCCTTTTCCTGAAAGGCACAAACCGGTTCAGATGCAGCTGGTCGATGAGCTTCCCAAAACCGTACTTCAGGAGGACATTAACGATCTGTCTTACCCTGTTAACGTTCCTGTAGGTTCTTCTGATACCCAGAAGGTTTAGCAACATCTATGGACTACCGTACCTTACTCCTTCGGCTTCTCGATCTTTTCAAGACGGGCGGCAAGTTCGGCAACCTTTGCGCTGACCGCCTCAAGGTCCTCTTTGGTCGAGAGTCTGATTTTGTCCATAGCCTTCGTGACTACCTCGTTCAGACTTTTGCTGATGTCCTCGGTATTCTTCTCAGCCTTCTCGGTCCACTCCTTCACAATCTTGGCACCCTGCGACTCGCTCAATTCTCCTTTTTTAACGAGCTCATCCACAAACTCCTTCACCTTCTCCTGCATGCCGAGGCCGGCAAGCATCGCACTCCTGAAAATATCAATCACTGACATGATAACCTCCCTCTCATCTTGATTTTGTCTCCTGCCATTCTCATCGACTTTTCTGTGCCCTGAATTATGACGGCTTCGAAAAAAATCCGTCTCATTTTCTACTTCTAACTTTTACGACCCTATCAATTATATCACTAATGAATAATAAGTATCGCCCTGCTAGGCGATGTCGATGGAGATCAGTGTGAATTTGTCGTCTTTTGCCGAGTACAGGACCGCTTCCCCGTCTTCAGTCTCATAGATTTTGATGCCGTTGCTGAACTCCTTGACCAGTTTTAACTTCATCTTTTCGGTCTTTACCCATTTTCCACCTTCGACTACTTCCACCTCGGCGAGCATATGCCCTCCCTTCAGTAACTCAAGTGATACTGCAGCGTATGGGGCAGAACCCCATAGGGGATTTCGCGTTACCCCTTCTGTTTATACAGTACCACAATGAAAACATTTTGCAAGAGGAGGTGACAACAGAGGAGGTGCAGCGGAGCCATATGGAAGAGGAGTTCGAAAAGGATTTTACAAATTACCAATAGGTCCTGACAGGATATTTTGTGATATGGGAGTCAGGTGTCAGGATGACGAGACTGCCCGCAATTGCCTGGCAGATCAGAATCCTGTCAAAAGGGTCCTTATGGTATTCCGGCAGACGTGAGAGTTGCAACACCGACGCCTCATCCAGAGATAAAGACTCGATCTGATGCCCGTTGCGCCACTTATGGATAAACTCGTTGGGCGGCTCAGGCAGGGGCAGCTTGCCGAGGTTATATTTGACAATTATCTCCCACGCAGACGCTACGCTAAGATAAACATCATTATCAGGATCTGAAAAGCTATCGCGCGCGTTTTTGGACAGTTCCGGACTATCCGAGACTATCCATAAAAAAGCACATGTGTCCAGAAGAATATTCAGACTTCTGCACCATTGAAAAGGGCACGTGTTTCTTCAGGAAGCTCTTCAAAGAACGATGCAGGGACTTTGAAATTCTTTTTACCCA
>JBARHQ010000051.1:0-13880 GCA_049799315.1 Thermodesulfovibrionales bacterium
TCCAGAGGAACTCTCCTGAATACAAGTCGCTTTAAGCTCGTCTCATCCGGAAAGGGCTTCAGAGCTCCATCGTGGATTAAGCCGGGTTCAGTCCCCCCGGTTTCCGGCGGGTGGCCGGGACCTTCTATTATGGCTTTCCTGGCGACTATCCCGGAGATCTTCTGCGCAATGTCCTTCACGGTGCGGACACCGATGAAATCCTCCAGTTCTATGGTGATGCCGAAATGGCGTTCCGCTGCATCCATGATTATCGGGAGTCGGCTGGAGCGGATGGAGAGATCTCTTCTGAGATCCATATCGGGCTGGATTTCATCCCGGTTGAATCCTGTAGTATCCATGATGATCTGAATGAGCGCCTCTATATGTTCCTGATGCCCATGTTCCGGATACTCTGGTTCCGGATGCACTGCCGCTTGGTCGAGGGCAGGAGAGACCTGTACGTCCGGGATGTTGCGGCCAGATACGGGAGCCTTCCTTAATGCAGAAAGGGAAACAAATCTCGGCTCTCCGGCAACCTTCAGATGACCCTGAGCAAAGAGCTGAGCAAGTGCAGTGTTGTACGTGATGCCCTCTGCTGCGGGTATGCAGGTCTGAATGCATGTAGCGTCCGGGAGCGTGTCGCTGATAAGATTGCTTAATATATCCCCCGGGCCCACCTCCACGAAGTGCCGGATACCGTATGCATCCCAAAGAGTCTGGACATTATGCATCCAATGGACCGTCGTTTCCAGATGGGCCATAAGAATTCGTCTGATCTCATGGGGATCTGATGGATACGGTGCCATGGTCGTGTTGGAGATGACGGGAATCTGGGGAGCATGAAATGAAATGGAGGCAACGTATGCCTCGAGCTCCTCATGAATGACCTTCATGACAGGAGAGTGGAAGGCCATGCTGACCCGCAGAAGGGTGGCCCGATACCCCATTTCCTTCAGTCTTTTGCCAATAGCCTTGACCGTCCCGGTACTCCCGCTGAGGACAATCTGATTCGGTGAATTGATATTGCCGATGTGAACATTCTCTCGTCCCTGTATCATCTCTTTCAGCAGATCCAGGGGGGCGTCCACGGCCGCCATGACGCCGGGTTCCACGTTCATGGCAGCGGCCTTGTCCATGCAGAGGGCCCTCTTGTTCACGATTCGGAACCCGTCCTCCGGGGAATAGACACCAGCCACGCACAAGGCGATCAGCTCGCCCAGGCTATGGCCGGCCATGGCCACTGGGCGGATACCCAAGGTGATGAGGTATCGGGCCATGGCGTGTTCCAGGGCGAACAGGGCAGGTTGCTGCCATCGGGTCTTCTGAAGATTTTCCTCTTGATCCTGGAACAATAAGTGAAGGAGGTCGAAGTCCGCTGCAGCGGCAGCCCGATCCATCCACTCCCTGATGACGGGAAAGGTCTCGTAGAGCTCCCGTCCCATTCCTCCATAGTGAGATCCCTGTCCGGGAAATACAAAGGCAAGCGGCAGTGCCGGCGGTGTCGCCAGATCGACTGACTGATTCAGTGACTGATTTTGGCAGCTCATGAAGATCCCCTGCTGCGCCAGGGACCTTAATATCCTGGGTGAGGTAATTTCGGCTTCGGCAACGGAGGCCGACCGCTCGATAGCCATGAGCGCCTCCTCTTCGGATGGCGCCACAACGGCAACCCGGCAGTTGCGGCCATCGATCTCAGTCCGGAAGAAAGAGACGCCCGGGAGCGTGGGAGACCCATCCCCCTTCTCTCTATCGAACCCGTATTCTCTTTCCGCTGAGACCAGGACCGAATCCGCCTCATCCATGGCCTGCTCCACCTGCAAAACAAAGTTAGAACCTCCGAACCCGAAGGCGTTGACCTGAAACCTTCTTGGCTGGCCGGCCCAGCCCTTCCAGTCAAGCGGCTCCGGAGCAATGAAGAGACCGGAACCAGCCAGGCCGATTTCAGGGTCCGGATGCATATAATTAAGGGTGGGAGGAAAAACCCCCGCCTGCATTGCCGTGACTCCCCGAATGAGACTGTTAATGCCCGAGGCCCCCAGGGTGTGTCCGATCTGGGATTTGAATGAAGTGAGCATGGTGCGCCTGGAGGGATTAAAGAACGTCTTCAGTGCACGGATCTCCTCCACGTCTCCCTGCCGCGTACTCGTGGCATGGCATTCCACCAGGTCCACTGCATCCGGCCCATAGGGCAGCCCCTGGAAAGAGGCGCGGATGGCCATTTTCTGGGTAACGCTGGAGGACTCCACCATGCCCAGATTGTTGTTGCTTGCCCCCATGCCGGTTATGACGGCATGGATCCGCGCCCCTCTGGCACGGGCCACGCTTTCCCGCTCGATGACGATCATTCCTCCGCCTTCGCCAAGCACCATCCCGTCTCTTTCAGCATCAAAGGGGCGGGAGGTCTCGCGAGGGGGTCTTTCCCTTCCGGACATGCCGAAAAGTGCGCCGATGGCCGAGAATTCCAGAAAATGCATTTGGTTAAGGGTCTCCTCGCCCCCGCCGACGATGGCGGCATCGATGATGCCGGTCCGGACCATCTGGATGGCACTGTGAATTGCAACCAGTGAGGTCGCACAGGCAGCGGAGACAGCGTAGCTTGGCCCCATAAACCCGTACCGGTTACAGATGAAGCCGGCCGCAGCAGAGTTGAGTCTACCCAGGAGTGTGGTGTCGTCAGGTGCTCTGCGTCCTGACTTCACCTCCCGTTCGATGGCGCTTCGCTGATCCTGCGTAAGGGGAACGGACCTTTGGATAGCATCAAGGATATCATGAACATACGCCCTGATTATGGTATCGTTGAGGGTCCCCGCCGCCTCTCCCGAGTTTTGGGAGATGAGGACTCCAATCCGTTCGCGTGGTATGTCTGACTCCAGGATACCGGATGCCTTGATGGCCCTGTCCGCCAGCCACAGGGTGACCCTTGTCGCCTCGGTCATGGTCCGGAAATCATGGGGGGGGATCCCGAGTTCATTACGGGAGATATGAAAGTCCAGGAAGGCGCCCACCTTGCAGTAGGTCTTGTCCGGGACGTGCGGCCGGGGATCATAAAAAAGCGCCTGATCCCATCGTGAAGGAGGAACCAGGGTAATCCCGCTCTCCATGGCCACGCTTGCCGCCCAGACTTCCTCCGGACTCTTCCCCAGGGCATTGAGTATGCTCATCCCGGTGATGGCAATCCGTTCACCGTAGTTTTTGGCACCATGGTCTCTGATGAGGGCGTCTCTGGCCCGATCTTCTCTATGGTAAGCGCTCCGCTTCAGTCCACTGCCGACCCCGGAGGCTGGAGTTTCCGGGATTTTCCCAACCGAATCCACAAATGGCTGATATAGGGGCTGATGCAGCAAGAGAGGACCTTCGGCCAGATCGCGGTGAAAGGACTGCAGCCTCTGGACCTCACGGATGAGGCCGGCGCAGGCACCACTCATAAATTGCCCGCGTTCCAGACAGGCCCGCTCATCCAGGACCATTGCACCCGGACTGTCCATGCCCCGGGCCGCAACGAAGAGGCTCCCGGCGGCCATCTCCTCCATTTTCGACCGGAAGGAGGGCTCGTCCTGGTGGCCTGCTGCAAACTCCCTCTCCAGGGATAAAATAGCCTCGATTTTCGGGGTCCGCAAAGACCGCACCCGAAGTCCGGTGTCCTGGCCTGAAATGACGGTTCCCCCTGGAGGCGATTTTAGGATCATGCGCTGATAGAGCGCTGTCAAGGCCCCCGTTTCAACGATCTCTGGCGCGGCCAGATAGGCGGTACCCATCTGGATTGCGTCAGCACCGAGCATGGCTGCGATGAATGCAGTTTCCCGATTAAAGATTCCCCCTGCAAGAATCACGCAACAGTCCTGGAACAGGGATGGTGTGCGTTGCCTCAGATCCAGCAACACTTGAGCAAGCGTGAGAGTGCTATGCTGTCCCACGTGGCCGCCGGCCTCATACCCCTCGCAGACCACGTATTTCACACCAGCTTCAAGGGCAAGCATCAACAGCGCCTCATCAGGAGCGATATAGATGACTCCAAGGCCGCATGCTATCAATTCTCTTAGGTGGGAGAGATCGCCACCTGCGATCACGACAAAACGGGGTCTCTGTTTTATTATCCAGGCCAGATGCATCTCCCTGAAAGGGTTCTCTGCCAAAGTGACGACATTCACTGCATAAGGGCGCCCACCCATGATCTCCGGCAGGCGTCCCAGCCTCCGGTCAAGGGTTTCGGCGTCCATCAGGCCAAGGGCGATGGTCGGCAATCCGCCGGCATCGGCAATTTTTAAGGCAAACTCCGGGACATCGGTGATCCAGGACATGGCACCCTGGATAAAGGGGTACAGGGTTCCCATCTCTTTGGCTACAGGACTATCCAGAAAGCAATACTTCTTCTCCTCAGCCCGGTAGCATGCGTTACGAATTTCGTCCATGAAGGCCTGCACAGCCTCTCCGGTCGCAGCCCCAAAACGCTCGACGAACGACACAGCAAAGGCAGCTTCCACGCCCAGAGGAATGACCTCATCCTTGCTGAAATGGCTCTCCAGAGGGTGAAGTGCCCTGGCCTGCACCTGTCTTGCGAAAGAGCGACGGCTTTCCTCCGTGATCTCTGCTCCGCACAGAGAGTCCTCGAACGTCTTGATCTCAATGAAGGCAAGCGAGTTACCCTTGTTGAAAAGGCGACAGGGGACCTGAACGTCCAGGCCAACCAAATCGGTAGAATCCATGCGGAGTCTGGAGAGCCGCTGGCGCTGGACATCATCAATGGCAACCAGGTCCGTAAGCCAATGGACGCTCTCGAAGACGATCCCGGCGGCCCCGGTCGACAGAAATGCCGCTGCCGCCTCAGGAGTGGAGACGCCTCCCCATATAAGGATGTCGGGAGGCTTTGAGCGCGTGCGCAGCATTTCCGTGGCCCCTGACCTGGCAACTGCATAGAGAGCCAGTGTCGTCTCACTGCTCACAAATCCGGAGGCCTCGCATCCTTTCAGGACAATGCAACCGATGCCCGAACTATCTTTCAAAATAGCTGTCAGGAGCTCGATGTCCCCGATGATTGGAAAACAACGGTGGTCTTTTGATAATTCCCTCAATCTCTGTAGAAAGACGGAAGGGTTTCCCTGGAAAAAATGAGGAAGGCAGTCTACCCAGATATCGTGGACCCCTGTCTCCTGAAGTAACTGTCCCAAAGATGGATCAAAAAAGGTAGCGACAGAAATCTTGATGTCCCTGACATGGCCAACAGGATCAGCTTTTCGCAGGAAAGTAAGCAGCCCGTCCACCCCCATCATGGAAAGATCGAAGATAGCTCTGCTCCCTGTTCGCCGGGCTATCTGGATCACCGGTGGGGTGATTTCCTCAGGACGCCAGACAAACCCGAGGACAGAAACCGGATGCTCAGCCGCTATGTCAGTCATCGATTCAAAAACAGATACCACTCAGTGACATCACTCCCGATTCCTAACCGGGCGAGTTGGCGCAGATCCGCATCCAGAACGTCGGGCGAGCTGTAATCCAGAATCCGGTATTGGGGGTCCGTCCAGACACGCCCCGTCCGACCAAAAACCTTTGTTTCCGGAGGCAAGGTGAGGCGAATGCGGTGGGCCAGATTGATGCCCGCCAGCGCCGCTGTTTCTATCACCATATCAGTGCAGTTTTTGCTCCTCAGACCAAACTGATCATATTCCCGATGCATCACGTATTCATGTATCGTTTGATACCGTCGTTGGGTAATCGGCATTCGCCAGACGAACGAGGGTGGGCGATTGGGCTTGCCGACCTGGAATTGGCCATCTGCCATCGTCTGCCATAAATAAGCGATAGGGTTAGGATCCCCCTCCTGCATTTTCAGAAACACGCCATCATGGTAACGCGGCCTTGTTAGCCCGAAGTCGCCGGTGTGGCCGAATTCCATACGATCCCGGGGACTTTCCAGAATGAGCCAGCTGTGCGCCCACGGACGCTGCCAGATTGAGAGAAGAAGCGACGTCGTATCGCCGTAGTCCCAATGGGCAGCCTCGTTCAGGATATAGAGGTAATATCCCTCGTCCCCCACAGGCGTTCCCGTGGCGGGATCCAGATCGGCATCAGGGGCAAAACGGCACCCGATTGCGACGGGTTGCACATTCCAGCCATCGGGTTGCGTCGGAGCATAGAGCCTGGGCGCGCGAAGGGCGCATCCGGCCACCCCACCCCCCAATACTATCATCACCACAAGGATACATGCCTGATATATTCGTTCAGTTGTTTTTATATTCATTCGGTATTTCCTATTTTATCCGCGGGAAACGGCCAACGTCAAATACTCGCTACTCATTTTGATAATCGGGCTGATAATCGGGGCGGGTAATCCGGGGCAGGTTATAAGGATTTTCTGAATATGCGATATTTCTTGTATCTTTTTGCGCCTGCTTCTTCTATCAAAGAGTTGATCGACTCGTTGTCCTCCAGGGTCCAGCCCATCTCCAGATTCTGATATTTCTTTTGTTCCCTCGCAATCTCATAGATGTGGTGGAAGGCCAACATGGGAAGCCCCAGTTGCCGGTACTTCTCCTTGATCCCGAACATCAGCAACCGCAGTCCCTTGATCTTTCGCCAACTGATGAGCACCTTGAGCAGACCGATCGGACTGATACGGCCGTTAAGGCATTTGAGCAAAGGGTTGACGTCAGGAAAGATGACACAGACCGCCGCGGGTTCATTATTATAATACATGAAGAACACCAAAGCCGGGTCTGCAAAGGGCTTCACACTTTGTTGAATGTCCCGCATCTCATCAGTAGTCAGGGGGACAAAACCCCAGTTGCCGGACCAGGAGTCATTATAGATCTCCCTGATCAGGTCGAACTCAGCATCCATGTTCTTCGGATCAACGTGCCTGATGCGGACACCTTTTTTTTGAGCAGTCCGTTCAGCAAGACGCTCCATCCAATCGGGCAGCCGGTACTCGCCATCTATCAGAAAGGCCAGCAGGTCCTTCTCTTTGGTGAGGCCGCACGACTCGGTCAGCCTCAGGTAATACGGCGGGTTATACGTCATACCCACAGCAGGCGGATAATCAAAGCCCTCGATGAGCAGCCCCGACTCGTAATTCATCGACGGGCTGAGCGGGCCTCGCAGGAAGGTCATCCCTTTCTGACGGAACCACTCCTCCACGGCAGAGAAGAGGGCCATCGCGGCCGCCGGATCATCAGCACATTCGAAGAATCCCCAAATGCCCGCCTTTTCGTTATGGAATTCATTATTACGGCGATCTACGATGCCCGCGATCCTTCCGATCGTCTCCGGACCACGCCTGGCAAGAAAAAGAATGCGCTCCGAAAATTCCCAGAAAGGGTGCTTGCGGGGGTCCAGCATCCGGCGGACCTCTTTCTTAAGTGGAGGGACCCAGTTTGGGTAATCAGCATAAATCCTCCACGGCAGGTCAAGAAATTCCTTTAATCCCGATCCCCCTTCCACAACAATAATCTCTATGCCGGCCATAGCCGTTATTATTGAAGCAAATTAGATCTTTGTCAAGCGATCGATGTCACGACATGGTTCTTAACCCGGGATTCCGGAATTCGTGTTAATGTAATAAGCAGATCATGAAAAGAGCCAACCCATTCTTTGTATTTTTTCTGTTCATATCCATCTTGAGCCCCGGCATTGGATGTGCGACCTTGCCGAACGTCTCTGAAAAGATTGATGAGGCGCCTACGGCAGAAAAACCTCGTCAAATCGTTTCGTCCAAAGGACTGTTATCTCCCGAAAAAAGCAAGGCTATCATGGAACGGCTGAAGCGGTCGGTCGACCCGACGGACATTTTGGAGCGCCACACTGCCGTAGTAGAATCAATCACCGAAAGCCCGCTGACAAAGGGGAACAAAGTAACTCTGCTCGCTGATGGTCAGGCGACCTATGCCGCAATGTTCAACGCAATACAGAATGCCGGAGACCATATCAACCTTGAAACCTACATCATTGAAGATGATGAAATAGGCCACAAATTTGCTGACCTTTTGCTGCAAAAACAGGCGGAAGGTGTCCAGGTAAATCTCCTGTACGACAGCGTGGGAAGTTTGAAGACTCCCGCTTCTTTTTTCCAGCGTCTGCGCGACGGCGGAATTCAGGTGCTCGGATTCAATCCGATAAATCCACTGAAGTTCTGGGGGAAATGGGGACTGACGCACCGTGACCACCGCAAGATTTTGTTAGCCGACGGCAAAGTCGCCATTATCGGTGGCATCAACATCAGCAAGGTTTATTCGGGCAGTCCTCTTAAACGGGAACAAAACGAAAAGGGACCCATTCACTGGCGTGACACAGACATTCAAGTTGAAGGCCCGGCCGTGGCTGAATTTCAGAAGCTCTTTCTTGACACCTGGCTGAAGCAGGAGGGCCCGAAACTCTCTGAACGGAACTATTTCCCTGACCTGAAAGAAAGGGGCAGCGCCCTGGTGCGCGTGCTTGGCAGCACCCCGGGACAGACCAACAGGATCCCTTTTATTGTGTATGTGTCGGCCATCACTTTTGCAGAGCATTCGATTCACATGACGAATTCCTATTTTATCCCTGATGACCAGATAGTAAAGGCCCTTACTGATGCTGCTGAGCGCGGGGTTGACGTAAAGATCATCCTGCCCGGGGTCACCGATTCTCAGTTGGCATTATATGCGCAGAGGTATAATTATTCCGGGCTTTTGAAATCGGGAGTGAAGTTATATGAGCACAGTACTGCCCTGCTGCACGCGAAAACTGCGATTATTGACAAGGTCTGGTCTACCGTCGGCTCAACCAACATGGACTTCCTGAGCTTATTAAACAATGACGAGGTGAATGCGGTTATCCTGAATCACGAGTTTGCCGTCGAAATGGAAAAGATGTTCGTCGGGGACCTTACGGACTCCAGGCAGATTCTATGGGATGAATGGAAAAACAGACCTTTGTTGCCCAGGATCAGGGAGTGGTTTGTGAATTTATTTTCCCGTTGGTTGTAAGATAACCTCAAGGTTGTATTGCAACAGGAGATTAATTAAATCCGGGAGAGAATTATATGAGAATTTTGCTTATAAATCCAAAAAGGGTAGGCCGGGGGCAGGCTTCCGTGCGCTATATGAACGCTACCCCCCTTGCCTTGCCTATCTTAAAAGCTCTCACGCCCGGGGATATTGAGGTCAGAATTGTTGATGAAAACCATACCTCGATTCCGTATGATGAGCCTTGGGACCTGGTTGGCATAACCGTCATGCTGCATGTGTCACCATCTGCAATTGCCATTGCAACAAGGTTTCGCTCACAAGGAATTAAGGTGGCCTTCGGCGGATTTTTCCCGACATTATATTATGACGATGCCCGTGAACACGTCGATAGTGTTATAGCCGGCGAGGCAGAGCACGTATGGCATGAGGTGATACGCGATCTGCGTTTTAATCAGCTGAAGCCCTATTATAAGGCAGAACAGCTTATCGACCTCAAAGATATTCCCTTCATAAAAAAAGACATTTTCTCGGAAAAAGATGAGTTCTATCATATTGAAACAACGCGAGGCTGCCCCTATAACTGCGACTTCTGTTCGGTTACCAATTTCTACGGGGCAAAGTTCCGGCACAGACCGATAGACCATGTCATGCGGCAACTTGAGGAATTGAAGGGTAAGGCGTTCTTTTTTGTTGATGATAACATAACCGGTGACCCCTCCTATGCCCGTGACCTGTTCCGGGAAATGATACCCCTGAAGATCAAATGGAGCGGGCAGTTTTCACTCAATCATGCTGCAAACCGGGAGGTAATGCATCTGGCAGCTGAAAGCGGTTGTCAGTTCTTATTTACCGGCATCGAATCTCTCAGTCAGGACAACCTTCAGGCCGTTGATAAAAAATGGGCGAAGGCAGAAAAGTTTGCAGAGTGGATTCGGATGACCCATGAAGCCGGCATAGGAATTTACGGTTCCTTTATGTTCGGTTTTGAAGGGGATGACAAAGACGTTTTTCAGCGGACCCTGGATTTTTGTGAAGACAATGAGATTGAGCTGGCGTTGTTTTCCGCACTATTCCCTATACACGGATCAAATTTTTATCAGCAGCTTCAGGCTGAGGGCCGCATCTTTGAGACTGATGTCACAAAGTTTAATGGACAATATTCCACCTTTCATCCTAAAAACATGTCCTCAGAAGAGTTAGAAGACGGTTTGCGATGGATCTGGAATACCTTTTATTCCAAAGCGAGCATCAAAAAACGGTTGGCGCGCCGGTTGCTGAGCCGGCCTTCCGGAGAGGATGAGTGCGGCCTTCCGAATACCACCGAGGTTTTGATGGGCCTCAATATCGCGTTTAAAGTTGCTGTGGAAGATTTTTGAGATATACTGCTCAGGCAAATCAGATGTATCAGATCAATAATCTTCAGAAATGCTTTCTGCTCATGGTCGCTGCTGCGGTTCTTCTTTCTGTTGGTTTGACTTCAGCAGCTGAAAAGCCTAAACAGGGCGAAGACATTCTGCTCGACACCTATCACCGGAACATGACCAGGCTGGAGAAAAACAGTTTCGGCCTTCCCCTTTTTCTGGAGTCTTTTGAGCTTGACGATAAAGTGCATGTGGATGTTTTCGGGATCTTCGATCATCCCTTCAGCAGCGTTGTCAACGTACTGAAGGTTCCGGCAAACTGGTGCGATATTGTATCTCTCAATCCAAATGTCAAGGCATGCACGTATGGAGCGCTGCCTGGTGCCGGGCTGCTGACCTTTTACATAGGCCGCAAAGTCTATCAACCTCCGGAAGACACGCGTCAGGTCATGTACCAATACCGCATCGTTGACCAGCAGCCGGGGTATCTGGATATCATTCTCAGTGCCGATGCAGGCCCTTTCGGCACGAAAAACCACCGGATGAGGTTCGAGGCCCTGCCCCTCGAGGGGGGGAGGACTTTTGTCCACGTCAGTTATGCCTATAGCGACAGTGCTGCTCTTCGCTTCGCGGAAAAAGTCTATTTTGCGACACTCGGTTGGGGCAAATTAGGGTTCACGGTAACCGGAACAGACAGGCACGGCATGCCCGTCTATATCGGCGGACCTCGCGGCGCGCTTGAGCGCAATGCTGTCCGTTACTATTTCGCGATCCAGTCCTTCATGCATACGTTGAGCTATCCCGAACAATATCGTTTCAGCATGAGGATCAGCGAGTGGTATGACCTTACGACCCCCTACAAAAAACAGCTCTTCGATCTGGACAAAAAAGACTACGTAAAATTCAAGATAGAGGAGCATAAAAATCAGCTGCTGCTGCAGCGTTCGATTGGGACGGGTTTTCAGTGAGCGTTCGGACACTCCAACACCGGGAAGAGAGTCATGGTGAAGGTTGCTGTACAGAGCCGTTATAAAAGACCTCGCATCTGTTGCCTTGAACAAAGCGTTTTGCCTTCCGGTAAAGGTTGAAGATTGGGCCGGCCAGGGACTCGACCGCGCTCACCGCGCCGATTTGGGGACTGCTGAAGGGACCACTGATGCCCTGTTTGAATTTTGCGCAGCCCCTGTCATCGAGAAGCGCCACGATTACCTTGTCATATCGTTCACCGACAAAATCGAGCCTGCCTTTAAGTGCAACCCGATTATGGGACGTCGCCAGGGCGCAGTCGGTAGCATCCGCCACACCGTCCCTGATCTTCCAGTGGGAGATGAACTGTGTGATGGCGCCCTGCCCTCCCCGGGTCTGGTTGTAAACATCCCCATAACGATACCCCTTGAGCGCAACGGTGCTGAGAGGGCCGGCAATGAAGAAAGCGCCGACGTCGACGAGATTGAACTTCTGGCTCGTCTCATACGATGAGAGGACCTTGTCGAGGTCCATCGTATGCATGACGAGATTATCACCTTTCAGAGAAAAAGTACCCTCCATACCGTCCATCAGCTTGCGGCTTCCTTTTTCTTTCAGCGTCAGGGAAGCATACAGATCACCCTTCCCTCCGATCACCTTTTTTGTGCCAAAGGACCCCTGAAGTTTTTCGAAGTCCAGCTTCGATACCTTCACATTGATTTTATACACGGCATCGACTTCCGACTTGTCTGCCGTGGCATCTCCCTCAGCCTTCGAGCCGAAGATATCCATGGTAAGAGGTGTAAGGTAAATTACTCCCTTTTCCACTTTTATAGAACTCTTGACGTTGTCGATTTTGAGGTCCTTCTTCCGTATCTCTCTGATGTCCGTGCTTCCGGTGAATGCAATGCTCTTAATAATTTGTCCTGAGGTTTCCACGACCAAAAGATCCTTGACAGCGAGCCTGATTTCTTTCAACTCGGTTTTTTCACCCGCCTTCCTGTCAAAATAGACGAGGGCCCCGATGGCAAGCGGTTCTAAATTGAATATCCCCTTGACCGCCTTCACCGGGGATTTGAGATTCTCGATTCTGAAGTCCTTTTGCAGCACCTCTTTGCAGTCGAGGCTTCCGGTGAACGACGCGTTCTTAATAATGTTCCCCGCTACCGAGAGGTCCTTGATAGCCAGATTAAAATCTTTAAACTCCGTCTTTTCCCCCGTCTTCCTGTCGAGGTAGACAAGCATCCCTCTGGACACCTTGAGTTCATTCAAACTGAAGGCTGCTCCGGGCCCCTCTTCAGTGGATTTCTTTTCAGTGCTTTCAAAATTATATTTCCCATCGGCTTCCTTCACGATGGTGAAGACCGGCTTGACAAGCTCACAACTGGTGACTTTGAGTTGCGTCTTCAGCAGAGGCATCAGCTCAGCCCCCAGCTTGAGGCTTTCGAAGAAAATGATTTCGTCTCCCCTGCTGGCGACGTGGATGTCCCTGGCCGAAACGCCAAAGGGAAAGAACGAGAGCCCCATCTTCCCCTTGATCCTGACCTCCAGGCCGGTCGCCCTGGAGGCGGCGGCCTCGATGCGGGACCCGTAAGAGTTTATATTAAAGGTAAGGGCGAAAATGACAACTACCAGAACAAGGGCTGCGGCACCGCCGCCAATGACAAAAAGGACTTTTTTCTTCTTCGCATTCATCAGAGGAAAATTATAGTGTCCGGCCACAAGAGTTCCGGTCTTGCCTGCGCATCTCAGCCTCCATTCAATTTGCAAATCCTGATTTAAAGGTATCACAGAAGGGTGTACACGTCAAACAACGGTCATACCATCAGAAGATTATATTAGAAGCACAATTTTTTTCGGTTGATTGTTTGCGTCGTTGGCCACGTCATGTCCATCCGAAAATTGTCAGATAAACGCCCTGATAGGCAGGGAAATTCTGATATTGCCATTATCCGAAAATATGGTATTATTTCAGTAACAACGGTATGAAATATAAAGACAAAACCAAGGAACAACAAATAAATAAATTAGCAGAACCGCACCAGAGTATTGAGGATTTGGCAGCAAGAGAAACCGGGCGCAGGCAGGCAGATGAAGCGCTGAAGAGATCCGAGACCCGTTATCGGAGGCTCTTTGAAACTGCTCTGGACGGGATATTACTTCTCGATGCAGATACGGGACAGATTCTCGACGTTAACCCATTCCTGTTAAAGATGCTGGGGTACCCGCATAAGGATTTTCTGGGGAAGAAGCTCTGGGAAATCGGTCCTTTCAAAGACATTGCAGCATCCAGGCTCCGATTTTCAGAATTGCAGACAAAAGGGCATGTACGGTACGAACATTTGCCGCTTGAAACAAAAGATGGTCATCTCATTGATGTCGAATTTGTCAGTAATGTCTATCTTGTTGATCAGGAGAAAATTATCCAGTGCAATATCCGCGATATCACTTTGCGGAAACAGGCAGAGGAGGCGCTCCGCAAGGTATATGATGAGATGGACCTGCGCGTGAAGGAACGGACAGCAGAGTTGATCAGGGCAAACGAGCGGCTCTCACAGGAAATAGAGGACCGCAAGCAGGCGGCAAACTCACTCAGGCAAGCGCTCGCGATAATCAAGCAATTAAAAGACCAATTGCA
>JBARHQ010000052.1:0-1927 GCA_049799315.1 Thermodesulfovibrionales bacterium
TGCAATTGGTCTTTTAATTGCTTGATTATCGCGAGCGCTTGCCTGAGTGAGTTTGCCGCCTGCTTGCGGTCCTCTATTTCCTGTGAGAGCCGCTCGTTTGCCCTGATCAACTCTGCTGTCCGTTCCTGAACACGCAACTCAAGCTTGTCGTGCGCCTTTCGCAGGGCATCTTCACCCTGCTTGCGCTGGATAGCGTATCTCATTGCCCTAACCAACAGGTTGCTGTCAACTTGACCCTTCACCAGGTAGTCCTGTGCACCTTCATGTAATGCCCGGACCGCAAGTTCTTCATCACCCGATGCGCTCATCACCACAATGGGGACATTCGGCACAGCAGCACGCGTGCGTACGACCGTATCAAGCCCTCTGCCATCCGGAAGTGAAAGGTCCAGTAAAATGATTCCAAAGCTCCCTTTGCTCAGCAATGTCAGCGCACTGCTCAGCGAATCGCAATGGGTCAATTCAAACCGGACCGTATTTGCCTGACTAAGCATTCTCTCGAAAAAAACAACGTCATCGGGATTGTCCTCTACGAGCAGGATACTGATGGGGTTATTTTTCATACCTTGGCTCATTTGTTGTTGCTCTTTTGTTTTGTCTTTATATTTCATATTGTTGCTATGTGAAATATAAACCGTATTTTCGGATAATGTCAATATCAGAATTTTCGCACCTATATTGACACTGAGGGCCTTGCCATAGCCGCCGAATAGTATTGTGCTATTTCGGCAAGGTGAAGCTGAAAGTACTGCCATTGGCGGGGATGCTTTCAGCCCATATCCTTCCTCCATGGCCTTCTATGATTCCTTTGACAATGGACAACCCAAGCCCCGAACCCTTTGAGTTCCCCGCACGGTAGAATGCATCAAATATATAGGGAAGATCACCTTCCGGTATGCCTATGCCTGTATCTTTAACAGAGACCAGTATTTCATCGCCTCTGGCCTCTATCCTGATTGCTACCGCTCCTCCCGGATTGGTATATTTTATTGCATTGACGAGAAGATTCCTGATCACGCGATTTACCATAGCGACATCTGCGTTAACTACAGGAATTATTGTATCCAGGTGTTCAAGACCTATAATAATTTCTTTCTTTTTAGCTTCCACTTTTTCCGCTTCAATGTTCTTCCGGATTTCCTCTTCTATATTAAAGGGAGCGGGAACAGGCTTATATTCCATTGCTTCAAATCTCGAAAACTGCAGAAAATCTGATATTAATTGTGATAATTTATTAAGCTCACTATGGATAATTTCAAGGTAGTTTTGTTGCTCCTCCGTCAGTGCCCCCATTTTGCCCAGGATGAGTCTTGACAGAAAACCTTCCGATGTTACCGCAGGGTTTTTCATGTCGTGTGCAAACATGGAAAGGATATTCTTCCGCTCTCTTTCCAGCTTCCTGACTTTTGTAACGTCTTCAACAGCAAGGAGGATCATCTGAGAACCTTTTTCCTTGTGCGTGATACGACGGGCATTGAGAAGCATTATTTTATGTCCTATGTTTGAAAAAATATGTTCAACTTCATAGTCATCGAACTTGTTGTTTTTAGGAAGAATTTCTTCAAGCAACGTCCTAAGCCCGGGAATATCCCACTGCCGGTTGCCGAGGTCATATATAAGTTTGCCTATAGTCTCCTCTGGCGTTACCTTGAATGATTTATAAAAGCTGCGGTTTGCTGAAAAAACCCTCAAGTCTGAATCCAGTACAATAAGGGGTTCACGTACTGTTTCGACAATATCCTCAAACATCTCAGGACCTCCATTTCTCTCCTGAATAAAAAAAGGGCAGGGGATTAATTAAGCCCTGCCCTTTATTATCACCAATTCCAGCTAAATTCTTCTATAATTCCCCTCGACGTTACTTTTTCTCTTCAATCTTCAGGAGACTCTTCACGGACTTTACGCCCCTGATTTCCCTGATCTTTGC
>JBARHQ010000053.1:0-13314 GCA_049799315.1 Thermodesulfovibrionales bacterium
GACAAGAAGCTTAAGTGCAAAGAGGGCGTATTTGTTGACTTTCACTGATTATCCCCAGACTTGCCGGTACCGAGACCTTCCCCCCTGCCGAGCACCTGTTTGAGAACATAGATCGGTTTCTTCTGCGATTCATGGTAGATCCTGACCATCATCTCCCCCAGCAGTCCCATCCCGATGAACTGGACCCCGACGATAATCATGAGCACCCCGAGCAGAAGCAGCGGCCTGCCGCCGATATCCCTCCCGGAAAATATCTTCTCGACCGTGAGGTAGAACGAGATCAGGAATCCTATCATGCTGCTGAGGAGGCCGACGGGACCGAAGAACTGAAGGGGTTTTGTCGAAAAACTGAGGAGAAATTTGACCGTAATAAGATCAAGGACCACCCTGATTGTCCGGGAAATCCCGTATTTTGATTTCCCGCGAAGCCTCGGGTGATGGGTGGTTTCGATCTCGGTTATTTTGACGCCGTACCACTTGGCAACTGCCGGGATGAAGCGGTGCATCTCACCATAGAGGCTGATATTCTTGATCACGTCTTTCCGGTAGGCCTTCAGCGAGCAGCCATAATCATGGAGAGCAACTCCGGTCACCCTGCTTATGAGCCAGTTCGCCATCATCGAGGGAAGCCGGCGCGAAACAAACGGGTCCTGCCGCTGCCGCCGCCATCCGCTGACAATATCATAGTCGCCGATGAGATCAAGGAGTTTCGGGATATCCTGCGGGTCGTTCTGGAGATCGCCGTCCATTGTAATGATGACATCTCCCTGAGCATAATCAAAACCAGCGGCAAATGCCGCCGTCTGGCCGAAGTTCCGCCTGAAGCTCAGGGCAATAAGCCGCGGGTCATTCTTCTGTATCTGCTCTATAAGGCCCATGCTCCCGTCAGTACTGCCGTCATCGACAAAGACGATCTCGTAGTCGGGGACAGAGGCATCCAGGGCCTGCTTAAGCCTTTCATAGAGCTCCTGGATATTTTCCTCCTCATTATACAGCGGGACAACGACCGAGACCTTCATCAGTAACTCTCCTCAATTTCAGGGTTAGAACCACTGGAATGATAGCACTTCCCGCGGTAGATTTTCATCAGCCTGCGGTAAAGGAATAGCGTCAATGCAGCTGCTGCTGCCCCGAGCACTGCTCCGGCAATGACATCGCCGGGATAGTGAACGCCGATATACACACGCGAAAAAGCAACGGCAGCAGCCAGGGAAACACAGGCATAGGTAAGGACCTTCCTCCTGAGGGGCCAGAAGGTTAATGCAAAGGCAAAACCATTCGCAGCATGATTGGATGGCAGCGAGAAGGCCTTGCCACATCCCACAAGAAGGTTAACTCCTTCAAGCGCTCGGCAGGGCCTGACCCGTTCAAAGGTATGTTTGAGAATATTGCCGCTTCCATCCGCAAGCCCGACAGCAACGATGGAAAGAAGTATATAGGGAACAATATTCCTGCGCTCCTTCAGGCTGGCCCAGACAAGAAACGGCAGACAAAAGAGCAGGCCCCTTTTTGTTATAAAGGGCATAAGACTATCGAACAGACTGTTTTGTAGGCCTTTATTGATGATAAAAAAAAGCGAAGTATCCAGTTCGCTGAAGCTCATACGGAAGACATCCCTTCTTCCTGCCCATCAAGAATATTTTTCACCGTTTGCCGCACCGTTTATTTTGATCCCCAGAGGACCATTGTCTGAGGTTGTCCTGGATAAAAGCAACAATCTTTTCATGCTCCCCGGTCCCCCGTCCTGCAATCTTCATCGGCTCCCCAAAGCTGATGCGGACTGTTTTCGTTGAATCGATCGGTCCGAACTCCTTGATATACCTGCCGTTTCCCCAGGCATCCGTCTTCAGAGCTATCGGGATAACGGGGACCCCTGCCCTGGCCGCGAGCTTGACTCCGAGCGTGTTGAAATCTTCCGGGTTGAACCCGGAGGTCCGGGTACTCTGGGGAAAAACAATAATCGAAACCCCTGCCTTCAGCTTCTCCATGCCCCGTTCCATAACCATCTTCAGGTCCTCGCGCGGGTTCGTCCTTGCCACGACGATCGGGTCGCGGGACCGCATCACCGGGCCGAAGACCGGCATCGTTATCAGACTCGCCTTGACGATAAACGTCGTATGCTGAACCGGTTCGATGATGCAGGGCAGGACCATGGTCTCGAGGGTGCTCATATGATTGCCGATAAAAACGACGGGACCGGGGACCTTTCTCATATTATCCATGCCTGCCAGTTCAAAGCGCACGCCGACATTCTCGAGCGCCCGCATCACCTCATGACTGCTCTCCGCCCATTCCCGGTCGCCATAGAGACCCTCTAGTGCCCTCCTGCCGTTGCGCCTGACGATCAGGTAGAGTTGAAGATAGAACGTGAATTTCGGACTGAAAAAAATCTTTGAAAGAAATGACCGTTTCCGGTCAGGGTCGGTTATATAGATATCATGTTCAGCAACCGGCATGAGACTTATTTCAGGGCCCAATTCCTGATACTGTTGACCATCGCCTCGACAGTCGCCTCTTCCGGCATGATTGATATTTTTAATCCGGCCTTCTCGACTGCCCTGGCTGTTACCGGTCCGATAACCGCTATGGCTACGCGGTTCAGGAGTTCGTCGGCATCCTCACCCATAATCTCACGGAAGTTATTGAAGGTAGCGGCGCTCGTAAACGTGACTACCGTGACCCTGCCCTCCTGCAGAAACCGCCTCAGCCTCTTGCCGTGATATTCGGGCTTTACCGCCCGATAGGCGACCGGCAGATCGATAATCCCACCCAGTTCCCGCACCTTTTCCGGGAATATATCCCGGGCCTTCTCAGCGCGCGGCAGAAGAAACCTCATGCCGCTAAGCATCTCACGGGGCATCGGTCCCTGCCCCGTTCCGGTTGCATCCTGAAGATGTTTTTTATTCTCCTGACCACTGTCCCCCGACTCATGACCCTTCATTCCTGTAAATGCCTCAATCAGGCCCTCAGCGCGAAACTCTTCGGGCATCAGGTCAACCCTGAGCCCGAACTGCCGTATCGCACGTGCAGTCTTCGGCCCGATCGCACAAAGCCTGATCCCCGTGAGCTCCCGTATATCAATCTCTCTTTCGATCATTCTGTTGAAAAAATACTTGACGCCATTGGCACTGGTAAAGATCATCCAGTCATAGGTCTTCACCTTGTCAAGGGCAGAATCGATATCAGTCCAGGTCTCAGGAGGAACGATTTCGACCGTTGAAAACTGAACAACCTCGGCCCCCAGGTCCTCGAGGACGTCGAACCCCTCCATATGTTCACGGGTCACCAGTATCCTCTGCCCGAACATCGGCTTCTTCTCATACCAGCTCAACTCCTGCCTCAGGTTCACCACATCCCCGATGACCATGACTGCAGGTGGCTTGATCTCGTTTTCCCTCACCTCGGCCGCGATATCCTTCAACGTGCTGACAAGGGTCTGCTGGTCAGAGCGTGTCCCCCAGCGGATTACTGCAACAGGGGTATCAGGCCGTCTGCCATGTTCGATCAGCTTTGCGGTGAGGGTATCGATATTCTTGACCGCCATCAGAAAAACAAGGGTTCCGACCCCGGTCGCAAGCTTGGCCCAGTCGATAGATGACTCCTCTTTTGTCGTATCTTCATAACCCGGAATAACCGCAAAGGAGGAGGAATAGAGGCGGTGCGTCAGCGGAATCCCTGCATAGGCAGGCGCAGCAACAGACGAACTGACACCGGGAACGACTTCGAACGGTATGCCGGCCTGTACAAGGACCTGGGCCTCTTCCCCGCCCCTGCCGAAGACGAAGGGGTCTCCGCCCTTCAAACGGCAGACAATTTTCCCTTCCCTGGCCTTGGCGACAATCGCTGCATTGATTTCATCCTGTGTCATCGTATGATGACCGCCCCGTTTGCCGGCATAAATAAACTCGGCGTCGTGCCGTATATAGTTCAGGATCTGTGCATTCAGGTGAAAGTCATAGATCACTGCCTCGGCCTTCTGCAGATACCTAAGTCCTTTAACCGTCAGGAGGCCGATGTCCCCGGGACCTGCGCCGACAAGATAGACAATGCCCTGAGAGTTTTTCATAGGGTATTCATTGTAACATATCCCGGCGCGGTTATTTGACTCAACAATGCCTTGTGTGCCATAATTATAACGGAGTTACTGGAGTATGTTTTTGTATCTCAGCCGCACTATGTTCTGCTGTTGTGTGTCTTGTGACATTACCTCCTTCAACTTCCAAATACCATGCAATGAAAGGGGGAATGTCCCTCTGACACACAGATCAGCCAGATTAGCACACAGCAGCACATAGTATCAGACGTGGCACCAGGCGTGACCGGCGGATCCATTGCGGAATCTGCCTCCTGTATCTCTCCGGGGATGCTTTCAAAACAGCATCAGACCTTTCTGCGGATATACCGGATACAAAATAATGAGCAGCAGAACAAAAGGAGAAAACAAGCATGGCAAAGAATATTTATGTAGGAAACCTTTCCTACTCGGTTACTGAAGAAGACCTGCGCGAGGCATTCGAGAAGATAGGTGAGGTCCAGTCTATCAGACTTATCAAGGACACTGCCACCGGCCGCTCAAAGGGGTTCGGATTCGCCGAGATGACGGCAGATGAGGATGCCGATAAGGCTATTGCAGCCCTCAACGGCACGATGTTTATGGACAGAGCTATCAACGTCAGCGAGGCACGGCCTCAGACAAGCAGGCCAAGGCCTGGTGGCGGCGGTGGTGGTGGAATGCGTCGGCCTGGTGGCGGCGGCGGCGCAGGCGGTAAATCCTTTGGCAACAAGGGTGGAAAAGGAACCGGCAGGTGGAGATAAGAGTTGAAGGAAACGAAATAGAAAAAGCACTAAAAGCCCTCAAGAAGAAGATCCAGCGGGACGGACTCATGGGTGACCTTAAGAAGAGACGCTATTATGAAAAACCGTCGGTCAAGATGAAGACGAAACAGCGTCAGGCAGCCAAGCGCAGAAGCAAGAGTATGCGCAGAAGCGGCCCATAAAGAATCTTTTTATTCCTGCTTAATTCCAGGCGGACCCTGACAATCACCTCATGATTGTCAGGGTCCGCCTGATTTATCTTTTCTTCAGTTAAAACCTGCTGTTCATCCGGCGATCTTTTTTGCATCCCCCTTTACTGCCTCTGATTCTGACACATAGTACGTGACCCGGGTCCTCATATTCAGGCATCCCTGGAAGCCACTTGAATCCACTTGTCAACAGTCTTTCACCTGCATACGTTATGAAAGAATTGCACACACAAAACAGCCGCGCATTCATAGGGGTTCTTTTAAGTCTTTACCGGATTTACCTGTTATGATATCATTTCCATGAAGACGGGCAGGCCGGGAGGCCTGATTTCTTGTTGCATGACAGACATCAAAATATAACGATATTAGAACGGAGGTTCACCCGCAATGGCGCAGGAAACCAAGAAAGACAGAAAGCCGATGCTCGGCGAGATCCTGGTAGAGCACGGGATCATCACCTCGAACATGCTGAAGAATGCACTGCGGCGGCAGTCTCAGATAGGCGGGCAGATCGGGACAATCCTCATTGAGTTGGGCTATGTCACCACCGATCTCCTCCTTGAGTTCCTCAGTACTCAGTTCGGGGTACCCTCGGTAAACCTCTTCAAAATAAACCTGACCCCGGAGGTGCTCAAGGCCCTGCCGCTGGACAAGATAAAAGAATACAGAGTGCTGCCTATTGAGATCGGGAACAAATACACGATTGCCATGGTGAACCCTAACGACCATATCGCGATACAGAACATAGAATTTATCCTCGGCAAGAGTATACAGCCGGTCATCGTATCTTCTTCCCAGATGGACATCGCGCTGAAGAGCCTGGAGAAGGGGATAGCCGAAGGCCTGGAAGGCCATACCCTCGAGCGGTCTCAACCGGCAACACCCGGGGATAGCGCCGCTGACATAAAAACGCTGCTCAAGAGCCTCACCGAGACAAAGGCGAGCGATATTCAGCTGACAGCCGGCGTTCCTCCAAGCCTGAAGATGAGCACCGAGCTCAGGAGGATGAACATGCCGCCTCTTACACCCATCGACATGGCTAACTATGCAAAGGTTATCATGAATCAAGACCAGCAGGAAAGCTTTCAAAAGGCCAATGACCTTGACTTTGCCTTTACGGATATTGACTACGGCAGGTTCAGAGTAAACATATACAAACAGAGGAGCTCGGTCTCCATAACCCTGAGGGGTATCCCGGATCATATCTCCGGATTAAACGAACTCGGTCTTCCCGATGAATTTGAAAAATTTGCTCTGAGGCATCAGGGCCTTATCCTGATAACCGGTCCGGCCGGCCATGGCAAGTCAACCACCCTGGCTGCGTTGGTGGACGTAATCAACACCAAGCGAAAATGCAATATTGTGACCCTGGAGGACCCGATTGAATATCTTCACAAACACAAGAACTCTAATGTTAACCAGCGTGAGATCGGCATCGACACAGCCTCTTTCCATGAGGGCCTCAGGCATATCTTCAGACAGGACCCAGACGTAATCGTTATTGGCGAGATGCGCGACCCGATAAGCTTCAAGATAGCGCTCCAGGCTGCTGAGAGCGGCCATCTGGTGCTGAGCACGCTCCACGCCCGCAATGCCACATCCACTATAGAACGGGTAACAGATATGTTCCCTGCGGAGCAGCAGCCCCAGATCAGAAGTCAGCTGGCTGAGTCGCTCCTGCTGGTACTGTCGCAGCGGCTCGTTATTAACAAAGACCGCACAGGCCCGGTCCTCGCCTATGAAAAAATGACTAACAGCTTCAAGATAAAGACCTTCATAAGAGACGGCAAGACCCACCAGATACGCTCCCAGATGCAACTTCCGAACGATGAATATTCATCCATTGATATAAGCCTGGCCCGGCTCTGCCTGGACGGAATGATAACAGTTGAGGAAGGTCTGAAGCATGCCGACAATCAGCAGTTCTACCAGGACATGGTGAAAAACAGAGGCATCAGATAATCAAATGACACGTGCTGAGGGCCGTTGACCCCAGGCAGGCACACTGCACCTGTTCATGGAGACAGTGCCCTCATGCCGGCACTTCCGGCGGATAGGAAACGTGGTGACTACCACGCCCTCGGTCACCCTGAAACGCGGATCTGCCTGTCGAAAACAGGCAAGTGGCTCTTGTTCAGCTGAGAGACGGAATTAAACCAGGACCTGTCAAGAAACAACAGCCTGCATCACCAGGCCGCAGGGGAAGAAAAGGCCTACTCCTCGTTGTCAAACCCCGGACAGTTCTCAGCAAAATTCACAAAAGACTTGGGCAGTGTATTCGAGGGCAATTCCTGCTTCAGCTTCCCAACCGGGGATATACACTTGACCTTATTGGTCTTGGTGCGGACAAGATTAAAACAGTCAAGACAGGTTCTCTTCTCCATTGCTCTCCTTCAATAATGTGATGGTCTATTATACATCAAAGACACACGCTGAACAAATTGATTCATCGCCTTCAAAATCAGCTATCAACAGCAAGACGCAAATTCATAGTATGTTCACAGTTGCGTGATAATCTTCTGCAGAAACGAACTGGCCCTGTGCTATGGAATCTGCTTCACCGGAGGTATCAATGAGCTGCCCCTATTTTGAAGAAGGCTATGTCGGGAGTTGTGGTGCATCGGAAACAACGTATATACCGAACATCGAAAGGATGGAGACCTTTTGTTTTAAACCGGTTTACCGGCTCTGCCCGGTGCTCTCGGAATGTCTCTTCGAAGACGACCTGGAAACAGCTGCCTGCAGTAAAAGCGGATGAGCGGCTCATCCGCCAGTAGACAGGAGTGGTCCGCTCGCTTTCACGCAATCCCTGCCTGCTGCCTTCGCTTCATACAGTCTATCGTCTGCCCTCTTGATGATATCATTGATTGACCGGTCCGTACTCAGATAAAAAGTTACTCCGAGGCTCACAGTCACCTCTATATTGTTTATGGGAGTGGCCTTGATCTCCTGGTTAATTCTACCGGCAAGCATCGTTGCATTTTCAATGCCTGTATCAGGGAGTAGCAGGATGAATTCTTCCCCCCCGTACCTGCCGATCAGGTCATACTTACGGATCATTTTCTTGATACGGGCGGCAACCTCCGTCAACACGTCATCTCCTGCAAGATGCCCATAACGGTCATTGACCGCCTTGAAGAGGTCTATATCGAGCATGATACAGCAGAAGGTTTTCTCCTGTCTTTTTGTCCTCTCAAATTCTTCTTCAAACTGCTGGAGCGCAAACCTTCTGTTCGGGACCCCTGTCAGGGCATCCATGGTGGCAAGTTCTTCAATTTTTTTTCTGATTTCGGCGATCCTGAACATGAGCCGTCTGGTCAAAAACCAGAGGATTATGACAATGAGCAAAATCGTGGTAACAGCAAATACTGCAATAAGGTTTGTCGTTGCCTGAAGTTTCCGAAAGGTGGGATCAATGTTGTAACTGACGCTAATACCACCTCTTACCTCTCCCTCTGTATACCCCTGCCTGTCATGGCAGCTCAGACAGTCTTTGGTGACATACAGTGGCCCCATGTACCGGAACAACTTTCTGCTGTTGATAGAAGCTATTTCATAGATCTCCTTCTGACCACGTTCAAATGCATCTAACGCTTTTATCTCAAAACTGTCAGGTTTGTTGCTGGGATTTATCAGTTTTTTGCTGGTTATATGAAAGGCAAAGTCCTTATCTTTCCCGATATATTCTGAAATCTCACGGGTCATCATTGCGGGATTTCTCAGGGTAAACGTTCGGCCATCCTGTGTCCTGATATCAGGGTTCTCAATATATGGATTGGATTGCACGTTATCCTTTTTCTCGACATAGACACCGCCGTAATTGGCGTTCCACAATCTTGTTGCCACAATAGTCTCGAAATAAGCCCGTGCATGGGACAGGAGTTCCTCCATGATAAGCCTTCGTGTCTGCATGGTCATGCCGAGAAAGACCCCGGAGATGGCCAACGCAACGACAAAACAGATCGAGATCATGAAGGATTTATATATTTTTTCTTCTTTTTGAAAATACACGACATTGTCCCTGTGTGCCCATATCCAGCCCTTCCGATGAAAGTGGCGCTTGCTGTTTAAGTATACTTTTTATGCTGCTACGTTATAAAGAATAAAATGAATTTTTTTACTCTGTTAGGCCGATTACTCCCCTGAATTCGTCCATCGCCTCTCTTTCTATCTCACCCGGTTCGCTTCGGTACTTCTGAGAACAGTGGATGACGACAAGGTTCCTCACCTCTGCTCTTCTCGCAATCGAACCGGCCATCTTTGCGGTGAGGTGGTGTCGCTCTGCTGCACGTTCCCGATCTCTGTCAAGGAAGTAGGCCTCGCAGTAGAACGTATCAGAGTCCCTGACGAGTTCAATGATCTTTCCGGTGTTATTGCCTTCCGGAGAGATATCAGTAACATAGGAGACCTTTTGGCCTTTTGTTATTTCCGCTATATGCATGAGGTCCGAAAGTCTGAATTCTCTGCCGCTGACCGTTAGGGGCGTATCAGGGTCGGCCTTTTGACGGACCATTTTCTTTAAATCGCCCAGCCAGGATCCCACCGGAAGACCCAGACTGTTCAATGCTGCCTTGTCGATATTGATATGAAAGTCCTCCTCAAGGGCAAAGCCGAGGCAGGGAGTTCCGTGGGTAAGAAGAGCCGCCTTAACTGTATAGGGGGGATCGTTCAGCACAGCACCGTCAAAAGTCCGCGACTCCAGGTCAATTCTTCTGAACCTGTTTTCGGCGCTGAATGCCGCACGTCGCACTTCAGTCCCGCCGACGGCAAACACCTCTATTATCAAAGGATACTGTTCGATCACGTTCCAGGTATAGCCTCCGAGTTTTCCCTCAACACAGCTGATGATATTTTCCGGTCCATACACCCTGAGGGGAACCGCCCTCCGTAATAATGTCCTGAGCAGGATGTCAAAGCCGATGAAGTGGTCGATATGCGTGTGGGTTATAAAGACATCGGTGATCTTATGGAGATCGCCTGGATCGAGGCGGCTGATGTCCCCCGCATCAAAGAGAAAGGCCCGTTGTTCGTGGAACATCCTCGCAAAAACGCAGGGGTCTCCGAAGGGGTCATTCAGAGGCCGGTGATGGAACGTCGGTTTCATGCTGATAAAGAGTATACTCTATTCTGTTCGACCAAGTTTGTTCCTAACCCGACCGGCCCTTATCTGCAAGATATTTCCCACATAAAAATGGATTAAAGATGACACACTATCCTCCATATTTAATGTCAAAATATAGTCAGTTTCGGGAAGTGAGGCGGTTCTAAAAGGAATAAATGATCTTTTTTCGCTTATAATTATAGATATGGCAGTCTGTTTGAAAAGAGCTTTAACCTCATGAAGTATCCGGCCTTTGCCGGGAAAGAGAAGAAAGGAGATACAATGAAAAAGATCATGATGCTCATGCTCGTTATCAGCAGCATAGTTGCTGCGGGGCCCCGCTTGTCTGCCGCGGCCGAGGGGAGGAATGTGGCAAAGATAGAGGTGGCAGCGGATGTGTTGAAGGAAATTGTTTTGATCCCGGAAAAAGGGATACCGCCTGCTTTGCTTCGCAATGCCAGCGGTATTGCAATAATTCCTGATGTGATAAAGGCAGGATTCATTCTCGGGGGGAGATATGGCACAGGGGTTCTGCTTGTGCGGGACAAGGAAGGACGGTGGAGCAATCCCTCTTTTGTTTCGATAACAGGAGGGAGCATCGGCTGGCAGATCGGTGTGGAGTCGATGGACATTGTCCTCGTCTTCAAGAATGAAAGCACAATCCGTCACATGTTAAGCGGCAAATTTACCATAGGCGCTGACGCAAGCGTGGCAGCAGGGCCTGTTGGCCGCGGCGGTCAGGCTGCAACGGATATAGAGCTTAAGTCGGAGATTTATTCATACTCACGCAGCCGAGGCCTGTTTGTCGGCCTTTCCCTGGAGGGTGCGGCGCTCCTTATTGATGAAGTCTCCAATGAAAAGGTTTATGGCAAGGATGGTATACTCGCGCGGGATATCTTTGAGAGCAAAGAGCTGAAGGCACCTGAATCCGCGGAGAGGTTGCGGAAAATGCTGACTGAATATACGGACCGTGATGCGGTAAAATAAGAGGAGATATCAGCAGGAGAACGCAAACACCGGTTACAGGGAATTCAGAAATGCCAGTATATTCGCCAGATCTTCGTCAGAGAAGAACACAAAAGATGGCATGTTCGTAAATGGGTGGCGCATCTGCCGGACAATATTCTCCGGGGTTGACGGCTTCTTGCTCACCGGGAGAAGAGGGTTTCTAAGAATACCCATGAGGCTGGGGCCGACAAAAGAATCTGGCCTGTCAATATAGTGGCAGTTAGAACACTTCTGCGCAAACAGGGTTCTTCCTGCAGTAATACTGTCACTGTCTGTTTTTAACTGGATACTGACAGGGGCCGTCTCTGCCACATTCTGAAGCGCCCCCGGCTGAATCTCCTGCACACACGAAGACAGCAGAAATCCACCCAGGAGGGACAGAAGAGCCGCTGCGAGATATCGATATTTCATTTTCATATTGTCAAGTATACCAAAAAAAGCCGACAAAGGGAAACTGGAGGGGATCTAATCGTGCTGACAGCAATCTAATTTATGATAATACTAAATAAACAAGTGTCCTGAAACGCCAATACAGCAAAAACCTAACACTATTAGTTCATCCTGCCCGCTATCCTGCACAGAACAAGACCTGACCGGCTCCTTCATACGGTTGCTCTGAAATATGTCGTTTGCGGTTTACGAAGAACCTTGATTTCCTTCTTGTCGTATACGGATTTCAGAGGCATCCTGTAGTTTTGCTCTGTGAAGTTCAACCAGGAAAAAACTGCTTATGCGTGGTATACAGCTCATTCGGATGACCATATACTGGCCTCTAAAAACTTATAGATTAATTATGTTTTCTTATTGGTTCTTTTAAACAATAATCTGATAACTATTATTTATAACTATTACATTGATAACATATTAATAAATAAGTATTAATTTATTTACAGGTTATAGCAATGCATTTTTTTATTGACTTTTTTATTTATTACCTCATAATTATAACTAATATGTTATTTAAGCTTATAAATTTATAAGCTAATTTAATAATGGCCAGCAGGCCCGGAAAGGAAGAAAGGTTATGGTGAAGTTAAGAAGCAAGGGAGGGGAGACGGTCAAAGCAGGGACGTACTGGAATTACGACACAGGCGAGAAGATCAGGATGGAGGAAAATGGTGTTCTGCCGGGGAAATCGTCGCAGTCCTATGTGAAGTTCCCTCCCCCAATGTTGCCGACTCTTGGCCTCATTCTTATCGGCATAGTACCTGGGTATATGAGTGGTCTATACGCGGCATATACTGAAAGACTCATGGAAGCCTACGTTACATTTGGTATCCTGGCCACAGTAGGTGTTTTTGGGTTCATGTCCATTATGGTTTACCGTGACCGTGCAGCCTTCTTACGGAAAATCAGAGTCTACAGATTAAGTCCGAGCGAACCCGTCTCTGAGACCGAAGACTTGATACCGGTAAAAATCCGGAACTCACAGACAGAGAATTAGTAGTGGTCTGCTTTATAAGATAGTTGCTCTATATTGCTTCAGCGATACTTTCTCGCAAGCAGCGCGAGGTAAATTCAAGGGGCCAGGAAACTTCCTGACCCCTTCCTCGGCTCGTTCACCTAAGTCTCTGTCAGTTATTCCAGACTGCTGTACAAATGCCTGAGATCGGGGTAAGGTATAGACAGCACCCCCAAGGAGGAAGGGCATGAACAATGTGATCGATGCTATAAAAAAGAGAAGATCCGTCAGGGCTTATGAACTAACACAGGTATCAAAGGAGTCGGTCGGCTTGATTATTGAAGCTGGAAACGAGGCACCCTCCGCGATGAACAGCCAGCCGTGGCGCTTTGTCGTGGTACAGGACCCTGAGGCGAAGAAAAAACTTCTCCGGGCCGCCCTTCCAAACGCAAAAAAAATCCTCGACCTGGCGAAGGATACCGATCCCGAAAGATATGCGGCGATCATGAAGAGGCTCGAGGAGCAGGCAGACCCGGTCTATTATTCCGCACCGGTCGTCATCTTCGTCATAGGTTCCGGCAGATATGCGGACCATTCATGTCCGCTTGCGTGCGAGAATATGATGCTGGCAGCCCATTCGCTCGGACTTGGCAGCTGCTGGGTCGGGTTCGGGTCAATGGTGACCGATGACCCTGAGATCGTCTCGCTCCTTGACCTGCAACCGGAAGAGAAGATCTACGGGCCGATTCTGATCGGGCATCCGAAGGGATACCCCGACC
>JBARHQ010000054.1:0-1676 GCA_049799315.1 Thermodesulfovibrionales bacterium
GCGCTATAATCATTCCGGCCAGAAAAATACCGAAGACAATATATTTACCCGTCATCACACCAAGGTCTTTAAAACCCCATTCGAGACCGGCCAATAGTTTCCGGCAAAACCCCACATCTGCTGCATCATCTAATGCGGAAATAGGATTATGATTATCCGCACCCGATGCGTGCATCTCCGGCCCGGCCAGCATATTCGCGGTAAGGCCAATGATAAAGGGGATGCAGAACCCACTGACAAGATAGATAGTCGCGATCTTCGGTCCCAGTAAACCGTAAGCAAGGAGAATAGCCGCAGGATTGATGATGGGTGTAGCGACCATGAAAGCCAGTGTCGGCCCCAGATACGCGCCGGAATAATACATCCCCAGCCCAAGAGGAATAACGCCGCAACTGCAAATCGGCAAAAGCATCCCGGAGATGGTTGCCTTGACGAGCGATGACACCTTCCGGTTCCCAAGATGGCGCTGGAACCTCTCCGGAGTCAGCACTGAGTGCAAAAGGCCCGCCGCGACAAGACTGATGACAATCCACGGGGATACATCATTGAGGATAGCCAAGGATGCTTTGACTACCCTAACAACTATGGCGATAATATCAGACACCATGATCCTCATGAACGGCCTTATCGATGGCCTTTTCTACAATTTCTTTGTTGAGGTTATCGTATTTCGTTTTTCCATTAATTATCATTGTCCCTTTGCTGATCATTCCATATTTCTTCAGGTAATCGAAATCCTTGCCCGCGACATATTGCTTGAGTTCCACATCGT
Source organism: Thermodesulfovibrionales bacterium (assembly GCA_049799315.1). Lineage (GTDB taxonomy): Bacteria > Nitrospirota > Thermodesulfovibrionia > Thermodesulfovibrionales > UBA6898 > PALSA-1316. Next base: position 773 of record JBARHQ010000054.1, read on the forward strand.
CTCCATATCCGGCAGCTATTTTCTCGATGATGCGGCCTGTTTCAGCGCAATGTGAACAGGTATTGATAAATTCAATGTGGACCTTTGCCATATCGTAAATCCTCCTTATGCTTTTGCGTTCCTATAACGGTTGTACGGTATAGGCTTCGGCCCTTCCCGTAAGCGTAATTTTTAGCAGTTCGCTATGTTCAGGCAAGAACCTGATGCAGACCCCGCAGTCGGAGCTTATTTTTCTCGGTACCGGGATGATCTTGTGCGGCACCTGTGCCTCTTTCAAGATGCGTTCGGCAGAGATCACGTGACTGACTGACTGAAAGAGCGCCGCCAGATACTGTGCGTGAGGCTCCGTCATGGTTGAACAATCCGTCCCGCGCGGGAAAGAGTACCGGCTATATCATACATATTTGAAACAACTCCAGCGGCAATCTTTCCGGTAAGATTAAAATAGTTGACGCATGTGCCACATACGAGCATCTTCACACCCTTCTTTTCAAGTTCTTTGAGATCTTTGAGGAAGTCAGATCCTTCTGCGGTAAGCTTGACACCGGAGTTATAGAATATCATCACATCAGGGCCAGATTCGAGTTCAACTGTCGTATGAATAAAGGCCTTCATGAGGACAGCGCCGAGTTCGTCGTTTCCTTTCCCCATTTTGTCGGAGGAAATTACAAAAACAGTGGGGCCTGTGGTGGCTAACGGTGTGTCTTCACAGCATGATATATTTTCCAGCATGACATTGCCCGGCGTCGCACCGCTCTGTTTTTTCAAATGTATTTTGAAGATTCCGTCCGGTTCATCGTTGACCTCAACAGCACATCCTGCGCTTGCGGCAAACCTCTTGATGTTTTCCATTGCTGTCGTATTATCTACCAGCACAACAACATCGCTGTGGGCTTCCAGGGCC
>JBARHQ010000055.1:0-43406 GCA_049799315.1 Thermodesulfovibrionales bacterium
TCAGGGCCCGTATACACACGCTGGGCGGCTTTTCAGCCCATGCCGACCAGACGGAACTACTCAACTGGATCGCACAGTTCAAAAAAGCCCCCGAGATATTCATCGTCCACGGAGAAGAAAAGGCCTCCCTGGATTTCCAGAAGGAGATCGATGAAAGGTTTGGGTATAAGACCCATGTACCGGCGAAGGGTGAGGAGTTCGAGGTATAGATCAGCGGTTCAGGTCGATAATCTCTGCGCTCATGGCATGAAGATCAACGAGAGCAATGGTTGATTTTCCATAAAGCCAACCGCCGGTCTCTCCGGGATTAACAATCAGCGTCTTTCCAACCGTTCTCACGTCAGGCTCATGGGTATGGCCGTAAACCACAACGTCATAATGCCCGCTTGCGGCAAGCGCATCCACTATATGATGTTCATGGACCACAATAATTTTTTTATTGTCAAGCTCAAGGACATGCGGCTGTTTGAAGATCCGTCCCTGGGACAGCTTCTGGAGGAGCAGCTTCTCGCCGTCATTGTTCCCATAGATCCCGGTAAAGCCGCACTGCAGGTGCTTCAGAATGCGAAAGGTAAAAGGGGCACCGAAATCCCCCGCATGGATCACCTGTTCTACGTGCCGCGTATTGAAAAGGTCAACCGCCTTCTGTATCTGCGGCATGTTGTCGTGGCTGTCTGACATCACTCCGATAAGCATCTGAACTCCTCCTCAATTACTAATGCAACCCACCCCTTCACCCCTCCCAAGAGGGGACTTTCGAGGGAATGACAGCACAAACACTACCTGAAAAACTGAATAATGTAACTTGATGAAACATACACAATAAGCAGACCGAGCATGAGCTTGATATACTTCTGCGGCATATACTTCTGAACGCGCGCCCCAAGATACATGCCTGCGAAGCCGCCTATCCCAAAAAGGAACCCCAACAGCCAGTCCGGCGACGTGGCAATGCCGTTTTTTATCGGTACAAGCGTATAAAAAATAATGCCGACGATCGAGGTCAGGAACGTCCCCATCAGCGCGGCACCGGCGACCGTATAGACCGGAAGCTTGAAAATGGCGACACAAAACGGCGCGATAATCGCCCCGCCGCCGATTCCGTAGGTCCCACCGATAATCCCGACGACAAGGGCAAGAAGGAACATGGCCGGGGTGCTGAACGAAAAGGTCTCCCCCCAGAATTCATACACAACCTTCTTTACCGAGACTGACAGTGTCTTTACGACAGCATCTGCCGGCAGACCGGAAGCGACCCTGGACTGCTGTGTCTTTTTTAATTGAGCGCTTCGCTGACTGAACTTCTCCTCAAGCACCTTTGACTGGCCGGCCGAACCTCTTCCTGAAAATTCATAGAGCAGGCGGACGCCGATATACAGGAGGACACAGCCGACAAACATCTTGAACGTACGCGGGTCGGGCAGATACATTATCCGAAGATAGTAGCCCAGAAAAACGCCTGGGAGCGTACCTGCAATCACGATCATCGTGAGAGGCCAGGCCATCCTGCCGTCTTTAATATATTGGTAAACGCCGCTCGGGATCGCTACTATATTGTATAAAAAATTCGTAGAGCTAACCGCCGGACTGGTAAAGTTGAGGTAACTCATCTGAAACGGCAGCAACAGAAATGCGCCTGACACACCCCCCATCGAGGTAAAAAACGAAAGTACAAACGCCACAAGCGGCGGAATGAATATATACGTCTTCACCCCCGACACCGGAAACAGCATATAAAAGAAATCCATACCGTGCTCCATATAGCTAAATTGAGACCCCTGAAAAACCTTTATTTCGGTCATTCCCGTGAAGACGGGAACCCATTATCCATTGATTATTAATAGCCTGGATCCCCGGGTCAAGCCCGAGGATGACAGATTCGAGACTCTTCGGAAGTCTCAAATTAATCTCTGAGATACTTGTAATCTTCCACTCGCAGCAGACAGGAATATCGAAAAAAGTCTGCCTGCAACACCTTCCCGTCATTTCATGCAGCCTGCCAGCCTTTTTCTGAAACTCATGCACTGCTATGCCTTCGTCTACGTATCCATGATCAATCCCGTTGTCATTGCAGAATTTTTTCGGTGTTTCTGTCTGCTGTGTTGCAGGAATTTTTCAGTAGTGCTCCCGGCTGCACCTTGCCCTGCTCCCTGCTACCCTTCCACCTCAAAGATAAACTCTATCTCGACCGGCGAGTTGAGCGGCAACGCATGCACACCCACTGCCGCACGCGCATGCAACCCCGCAGAACCAAAAACCTCAGCGATCAATTCTGAGGCCCCATTGATAACCTTCGGCTGATCATAAAAATCCCGCGCCGAGGCGACAAACCCCGAGATCTTGACGCAGCGCTTCACCCTGTCGAAGCTGTCTGCGGCTGATTTCAGGACAGCAAGCGCATTGATCGCGGCAAGCCTTGCACATGCTATCGCATCCTCCAGCGACACCGTTTCACCAACCCTGCCGGTATGGACCAGCTTCCCGTCCTTAAGCGGCAGCATGCCGCTGAGATAGACAAGGTTGCCGGTCCTGACAAACGGGACATAGGCACCCAGCGGCTTGGGCGGCAGCGGCAGTTCTATCCCCAGTTCCCTGATGCGTTCATCCGGTCCCATCTCAGTATTTTGCATCGGCGAACCCGACCCATCCCCCGGCCTCGACAAGTGCCCTGTCGAATTCCGAGATCTGATAGTCAAACTTTTTGCTTCCCTTCGCTGAATTGACCGTCAACCGGCTGCCGCTGAAGTCGATATCAATGGAAGCATTCGCACCCTTATGGTCAAACAGGCTGCTGATATCAGATTCGGAAAGTTCGATCGCCAGCATGCCGCAGTTGAACATGTTCTGTCTGAAGATCCTGGCAAAGCTTGATGCAATAACCACATTGATATCGTTCACCTCAAAGACCCAGGGAGCATGCTCACGCGACGACCCGCAACCGAAGTTGCCGCGACTGAGGATAACCCTGGCATCCCATACTTCTGACGAGCTCGGGTCGAAACCTTCGAGTTTCAGGTCCTCAAGCATATGGGGCTTCAGAGCCTCCTTTGATATCTCGGTCAGATATTTTGCCGGGATGATCTCATCTGTATTGATATCAGATCTGTCCAGAAACAGGACACTTCCTCCAAAGCTCTTCATGCTACACCACCCTTCTCATATGTCCGTGGGTCCGTTATCACTCCGGTAATTGCAGTAACCGCGGCCACCGCAGGGCTCATCAGGTGGACCATGCCACCCTTGCCCATCCTGCCGTTGAAATTCCTGTTCGTCGTCGAGGCACAGACCTCGCCCGGCGCTATGACCCCGTTGCTCATGCCGAGACATGCCCCGCAGGTCGGGTTTGTAACACAAAAGCCCGCGTCCATGAATATCTTGATCAGCCCCAGCCTGTCGGCATCGCTGAATACCTTGGGCGTCGCCGGAGAAACAATACCCCTGACCGATGGCGCGATGGTCTTTCCCTTCAGATACCCTGCTGCGACCTTCAGGTCCTCAAGCCTTCCATTGGTGCAGGAGCCGATATAGACCTGGTCAACAGGGGTCCCGGCCAATTCCGAGACGTTCTTCACCTCGTCAGGTTTGTAGCCGAAAGTCACCTGCGGCTCCAGAGCGGTGACATCAATATCGATCACCCTAATATAGGAACAACCCTTGTCAGACCACCATTTTTTGAAATCAGCAAGGGCCGCCTTCTTGTCGGCGTATTCTGGGGCGATGAACGGCCAGAGATAGTTGACCGTTACCCTGTCGGGCATACAGACCCCGGAGGTACCTCCTGCCTCAATTGCCATATTGCAGAGAGTCATCCTGCTCTCCATCGACATCTTCTTCACCACATCGCCATGGAACTCGATGACGCAATCCGTTGCTCCCTTCACTGTCAGCTCTTTGATGATCCTGAGGATGATATCCTTTGCATAGACACCTTCGGGGACCGTACCGTTGATGTTCACCCTGATCGTCTTCGGCTCCCTGAACGCGCAGACACCTTTGAGGATACCGACCTCAAGGTCCGTCGTACCCACGCCTGCTGCAAAGGCCCCGAAGGCGCCGTGCGTGCAGGTATGGGAGTCACCCATGATCACGGTATATCCCGGACGGATAAACCCTTTTTCAGGGAAGATCGCATGACAGACGCCGTTGCGGCCGATATCAAAGAAATCTTTGATCTGATGCCGCCGGGCCCAGTCCCTCACGATCTTGCCCTGCAGGGCGGTCTTGGTGTCCTTGGCCGGTGTCACGTGGTCAATCACAACCTTTATTTTATTCGGATTGAATACCCGGTCCATACCGCGCGCTACCAGGTCGTTGATAGCGACCGGGGTCGTAATCTCGTGGCACATGACCACATCGATATCCAGGACCTTGGTTCCCGAAAATGGTTCATCTTTCAGATGTGACCTGAAAATCTTTTCTGATAGTGTCAGCTTCAAACCCTTCACCTCCCAAATTTACTTTACCGTTTCATATTCAGAGGCAGAGAGAAATACCGAAAAGACTCTGCCTGCAACTCCTTACAGTCCTATCGCGGGGCCAGCCAACCTTTATTTGACTGGGCTCATCACCTGTGCTGCGTTTACGTGTTTCATGATCAGATCATGTTGTCATTGCAGAGTCTTTGAGGTGTTTCTCTCTGCCGGCAACGCAACGTCATAGTTTACCACGTTAGAAATAATACCACGCTGAAATTTCTGGCGTGGTTTACATTTTCATAAAATTAAGATACCATAGAAAAATGCATTATTCAAATTCATTAATTTCATTAAAACTATAACTAATAGTATGAATTTTTATCAGTTAACCTATTTTAAAAAGGTCGCCGAAATCAGGAGCATCAGCAGGGCCGCCGAGGAGCTCCTCATTACCCAGCCTGCGGTGAGCAAGCAAATCAAATCGCTGGAAGAGGAACTCGGCACAAAGCTCTTCGACCGGATCGGCAAGAAAGTCCTCCTGACACGGGCCGGGGAGAACCTCTACGAACATGCCGGCAGGATCCTCAGGTCTGTTCATGAGGCAAAGACCGCGGTCCATGATATGTCGCGTGAGTGCTCAGGCGAACTGGTTATAGGCGCCAGCGACCACATCAGCCTGCACCGCCTTCCGGATGTCCTGAAGGCGTATATTGCCGCATATCCCCAAGTAGACCTCAAACTCCGCTGCCACAGATCAGAAACAATTATCGGGATGGTGACTAATAACCAGGTGGACCTCGGGGTGATCACGCTCCCTCCGGCAGAGCGCGGTCTTATCTCGAAGGTCGTATGGGCCGACCCAATGTCTCTGGTATTCCCCCGGAAACACCCGCTGGCTGCCCTGAAGACGATACGGCTCAAGGACATAACCCCCTATGGCATGATACTCCCGGAGGCAGGGACAACGACCAGAAAGATGATCGACGCTGCGTTCATGAGAAAGAAAACCACGGCAAATGTGACGATGGAGGTAGCCTATATTGAAACGATCAAGGTACTCGTGAAGGTCGGCCTCGGTATCTCGATCCTGCCTGACAAGGCGGTGGAGGATGAGATCAGACGAGGCACACTGGAAAAGGCAGCAATACACGACGTGCAGTTTTCGCGGAACCTCGGCGTCCTTTATCTCAAAGACAAGTTTCTCTCAAGGCCCGCGCTGGAGTTTCTGAAGTTCCTTGAACAGAAGATTACTGAACCATAACGGTTCCTCGTGGAGGTACCACAAAGCCGCACTGCCAGTCGGCACAGCATGTTTCAACCCGGAGTTCGCAGGAGAGGAATACACTACAAAAAACACCCGGAAAATCTTAGATCATATCCAGCGCCTGCTGAAGATCAGCAATCAGATCTTCCTCATCCTCCAGGCCCAGTGCGAGCCTTACAAGATTATCGGCCATGCCGATGTCCTTGCGGTAAGCTTCAGGATAATCAAAAAACGACATGGCCCACATCTGCGTGACCAGGCTCTCGCTGCCGCCGAGGCTCGGGGTGATCAGGAAAAGTTCGAGCGCATCGATGAACTTCCTTGTTTCGGCATTGCCTCCCTTGACCAGAAAACTGATAACACTGCCGTTGCCCTTCATCTGTTCCTTTGCAATGGCATAGTCAGGGTGAGACTCAAGTCCCGGATACCAGACCTTCTCGATCTTGGGGTGCGCCTCCAGCATTTTCGCTACGGCAAGACCCGCCTTGTTATGCTGTTCCATTCTCATCCCGAAGGTCTTAAGGCCGCGTTCGAGCAGGAAGCAGGTGAACGGACCCGGCGTGGCGCCGATCATCCGCTGCATTTTATAGAGATCTGTCATGAGCGCATTCGAGCCGAGCGCCAGACCAGCCATAAGGTCGTTATGACCGCCGAGGTACTTGGTTGCGGAATGGATTACGACGTCAACCCCCATCTCAATCGGCTTGATATTGTATGGAGTTGCGAGCGTCGCATCGATGATTGTCATAATATTCCTGGCCTTCGCAACCTTGACGATGGCCGGGATATCAAGTATCCTCAGATACGGGTTGGTCGGCGACTCAGTGAAGATTATGTTCGTCTCGGGACGGATCGCCGCCTCTATAGCCTCAGCCGTCGGATCAACAATCGAAAACGGCACGTCGAATTTGGAGAGGAAGTTCATGGCAAAATCACGGGTCTGACGGTAGCAGTCTCCGGTGAAGATTATATGTCCATCACGTTTCATGAAAGTCATTATCGCCAGCAGGACAGCCGCCATTCCTGACGAATAGAGCACTGCGCGTTCGGCCCCTTCAATCGCGGCCAGCTTGCGTTCACACTCCTGCTGCGTCGGATTGCCATAGCGTGCATATTCGTGCTCACGGGTCACTTTCCCCTGTCCCTTTGACCGCATGAAGTCTTCGACTTCGTCAGCTGTATCAAAATAATAGTTCGACGTCTGCAGGATTGGGGTTGATACCGCATGGTGGGCCTTGGGAAGCCTGCCCATCCCGTGAATCGCAAGCGTGGCAGGACGCCACTTTTTCGGATCTGATGTTTTTTTAGCCATTGGTCGTTCTCCTCTTTTCTAAAGCCTGCTCCAGGGCCTCTTTGACCGCATCCACGCGCGCAGGCAACTCGATCGGTTTATTGGAATAGTGACAGGGGAAGTCAAGCGCCCCTTCATGATAGTTGACTTTGAAGTCAGTGAACTTCAGTCCGTGTGCCGTGGAAATAACCACGACATGCTCGGACTTATCTATGGTCCCGGCCTTGAGCAGCTTGATCAGGGCAGCCAAAGCTACGCCGGTATGCGGACAGTTGAACATGCCCGTGGTATCGCCGAGCGCGGCTGCGTCGGCCAGTTCCTGCTCTGTGGCGTCGACGACAATGCCATTGAACTGCCTGATTGTACGGATCGCCTTTTCAATGCTGACAGGATTGCCGATCTGAATCGCGCTTGCCAGAGTCTTTTGCGCCTCTATCGGCTCAAAGGACTCGAAGTTCTTCAGATAGGACCGGTACAGCGGGTTGGCGCGTTCAGCCTGGGCCACGACGATTCTCGGCAGCTTGGTGATCAACCCCAGGTCGCGCATCATGAGCATCCCGCTGCCGAGCGCAGAGACGTTCCCCAGGTTGCCTCCGGGGATGATGATCACATCCGGGACCACCCAGTCAAACTGCTGGACAATCTCAATGCCAACCGTCTTCTGCCCTTCAATGCGGAGAGAGTTCATGGAATTGGCCAGGTAAATAGTCTCGTCTTTGGTGATCTCCTGCACGACGCGCATACAGCCGTCGAAGTCCGTATCAAGAGACAACACCAGAGCGCCGTTGGCAATCGGCTGGACCAGCTGGGCAATCGAAATCTTGCCCTTTGGCAAAAGCACGATCGACTGGATTCCTGCAGCAGCGCAGTAGACGGCCAGCGCGGCCGAGGTGTCCCCCGTCGAGGCGCAGGCAACAGCCTTGATCGGCGCTCCCTCGCTGATCATCTGCTTAACCTGGGACACGAGCACCGTCATGCCGAGGTCCTTGAACGAGCCGCTGTGCGAGTTGCCGCAGAGCTTCAGCCAGAGGTTATCAATGCCGATCATTCTTCCAAACCGCTCTGCCCAGAACAGGTTTGTGCCGCCCTCGTACAGCGAGACGATATTGTCGTCAGCGATCTGGGGGAGGATCCACTCCTTTTTGCCCCAGACGCCGGAACCATATGGCCACTGGGTTGACTTATACCGGTCCTCGAACAGCTTCATCCATGCCTTGGCATCACGACGCGCGAGGGCCTGCATATCATGCTGCACCTCCAGGAGCGAATCACATGCCTTGCAGCGATAGATAATCGTGTTGAGGGGATAGCTTTCTCTGCACTGCTCGTTGATGCATTGGAACCAGGCTCGATATTGCATAGAATTCATCCTCGCTTAATAACCGGCAGTACCGGTTTTGGTCGTTTAATGGGGAAGGATATCATAATGCTCTGCCGATGATCAAGACGAACGCCTCATAATATTTTTCTATTATACGTGTCCGTGTCAACTCGATTTTCGCAGCTGCTTTCTGTTTTTCAGCTGTCCTTCCAGGTCATCGATAAACTGGCGGGCGGCCCTGCCCGAAAAACTGCCCTGAGAAAGCGACCATTCCATTGCCCTGCGTCTGAGCTCCTCCGAACGTATGCGTATCCCCCTGATCATCGCGTAATTGCCGATGATCTCAAGATAGGTGTCCGCTGAATAGTGCTCGAAGCCAAGCCGGAGGCCGAAACGGTCGCTCAGGGACATCTTCTCCTCCAGGGTCTCCGCAGGCTGCAGTTCGCCTGCTGAAAAGACCGGCATATTATCAACGGCCTTTTCAGGCATCAGGTGCCGCCGGTTCGAGGTGGCATAAATAATCGCATTGTCAGGCCTCGTCTCCAATCCTCCTTCAAGAACGGTCTTTACGGGAACATAGGAGTCATCGTCTTCGCTGAACGACAGGTCGTCGCAGAAGAGAATATACTTCTCGCACCGCTGACGGATCATGTCCTGAATCTCAAAAATATGGGCGAGCGTATCCTTCGGTATCTCGATGATACGAAGGCCCTTCGCACCGTAATGGTTTAGCAGGGCCTTGACCACAGATGACTTGCCCGTCCCCCTGGGTCCATACAGCAGGATATTGTTGCAGGGGAGACCCGAGATAAACTGTTCGGTGTTCGCCCTCAGCCTGGCAACGACATCATCAATACCCTTCAGTTCCCGGAAGCGCACAGGGTCAGGAGAGGCAATTCCCGTGAGCAGGGGCCTGCTGTTTCGTGACTGCACCCTGAACGCCTTATAGCGATCAAGGACAGCAAGATCCGCTTCGGGCGACAGACAGTCTGCTATGCGCCGCATAGTAGCATTCAGTTTCTTTATTTCGTCCAATAAATCGTCCATTATATGAGTAATTGTACCTTCTGTCCGTCCGGCTTGTCCAGAATCCTTCTTCAAGATGATATAATAATCATCCATGAAAAAAGACATCTATACTTTTGCTGAAGAGCGGAAGATGAATCTGACGAGGGTGACCGACGTCAGTGCCGGCATCTGCCCGCTTGGTCCGTCAAAAAGAGTGAAGGCTACGATCCGCAAGGCTGCTAAAGATGTTGATCTCCCTGCTGACCAGGACTGTCTCAGACTCAAGACCTTTTTCGGATCAAAGTTCGGCATTGGAAAAGACTGCATCCTGTTTGCCAATTCAGGCAGGGAAATAATGTACCGGTGCCGCCAGGCCCTGAATCCTGCAAAAACTATTATGACCGGACCCGCTTTTTTTACCCAGGGGGTTCCCGTACCTGATCAGCTCTGCAGCGGAAATCTTTTGATCGTATCGAATCCTGACCGGATCACCGGAAGGTTGGCGGACAAAGAACAACTGAGGGAACTACTGAACGCTGCTGCGGTGATAGGGGCATTCGTTGTCCTGAATGAATCGCTGATCGAGTTCACCGGTGACGACAGTTTTTATGAGGGGGAAGGTACGCTCGACAACCTGATCATTCTCAGGACCACGGCGAATTTCTATGCCCTCCCCGGGCTGGAACTCGCCTATGCAGTATCATCGCCTCAGACCATTGCAAAGCTGAAGGAGGTCTTACGTCCGAGTCTCAACCACCTTGCGATTGAAGCGGCACGGACGGCGCTGAAAGACAAAACGTATATCAAGACAACAAAGGGTTTTATTCGCGATGAGCGTCGGCTCTTATTTTTCGCCCTCAGGAAGATTGGCGGGATCACGGTTTTTGATTCTGATTCAAATGTCTATCTTATGAAGATTGATTCGCGCAGGGAAGAAATCCTCAGCCGCCTGAACAGGGCCGGGTTTCTGATTCAGGACTGCGGTGATATTGAAGGTCTGGACAATAACTATCTCCGCATGTCGGTCATGTCGCATGACAAAAACAGGAAGCTTGTGAGGATACTGAAAGAAAATATCGGACAGGATCCTACCTGATCGTGGGAATCCTTCCGGAAAGATTCCGGACAAGCCGGAATGACGGGAATGTGGAACTGTGGCAGAAACCACAGGGCGTTATATTTATAAATATGCTAGAATACCATTCACAAACTTTCAGGTGAGTAAGGCCGGATTTCTGTTATTCACTGTTTTTTTGCAGTCTGCGGGCGGCCCTGCGCAACAGGCGTGTGTGAATCTCGTCAGGTCCGGAAGGAAGCAGCGATAAGCATTTCTCCTGTGTGCCGCAGCAAGTCGCTCGCGGGCTGCAAAAAGACAAACACAGCTACAATTCCAAATTATGAGTTACCTTGTATTAGCGAGAAAATGGCGACCAAAGGGCTTTGAAGACCTTGTTGGTCAGGGGCCCATCATGCGCATCCTTACCAATGCGATTACCCAGGGAAAGATAGCCCACGCCTATATCTTCTCCGGACCCCGCGGCGTTGGGAAGACATCGTCTGCGCGAATCCTGGCCAAGGCGTTGAACTGCAAGGACGGACCCACCCCCGCGCCATGCGGCATCTGCGGATCATGTTCGTCCATCGCCGACGGCTCCTCGGTCGACGTCATTGAAATCGACGGGGCATCGAACAACAGCGTCGACGACATCCGCGATCTCAGGGAACGGGTGAAATATGCCCCGTCGTCCGGGAAGTACAAGATATACATCATCGACGAGGTCCATATGCTCTCCGGCTCTGCATTCAATGCCCTGTTGAAGACCCTAGAGGAGCCGCCGCCGCATGTCATCTTTGTCCTTGCGACAACTGAAATGAGAAAGATACCCGCTACGGTGCTCTCCCGCTGTCAGCATATGCCGTTCAGGCGCATAGCGACAAGCGAAATCAGGGCGCGACTGCAGCACATAGCAGAAGCAGAAGGCATTAACATCTCCCCTGCTGCCCTGGGGCTGGTTGCGCGGGCCGCAGACGGTAGCATGAGGGATTCTCTGACAATTTTGGACCAGATATCGTCGTTCACCTCTGAAATTACTGAAGAGGATGTAAAGAACCTTCTGGGCATCACTGATTTCGGACTGCTGGCAAAGACCTCAAAAGCCCTTCTCGCCGGAGACCGAGTCGCAATACTGGATACGATCAATAGCCTGACCGAACAGGGGACCGATATACGCACCTTCACCCGGGAACTCGTCCAGTTTTTCAGGGACCTGCTGGTCGCGAGTGTCATGAAAAGGCCCGAGGACGCACTCGATCTGAGCGAGGACGAGATGGTGACAGTCAGGGAGATAACAGCAACCGCCGGAGAGGACCAGATGACGTTAATGCTCTCTGAGATCATGAAGGCAGAGTCTGATGTCCGTTATGCCTCCTCACCACGGGTGGCCCTTGAGATGGCCCTCATAAGGGCAAGCTTTTTGAGCAGTATGAAGCCGGTCAGGGAAGTGATCGAAAGACTGGGGAGATTGAACAATCCCGATATGGTGACTCTGCCGGCTGAAACGGTAACTGTCAGGGAAACGGCCGAACAAATACCTAATAAACCAATGCGGTCGTCAGTAAAGCCACATACATTACCCTCCCCAGTGATCTCACCCTCCCCTTCATCCCCTCCCCTCAAGGGCGGGGAAAAATTATTACCCTCTCCCCTGGAGGGAGAGAGCGAGGGTGAGGGGGCTTTTCTTATAAACTCTCCTGTAATCTCTCCTGAGCCGGAAACTGACGCGCCGGGTGAACTGCCGCAACGCGTTGCATCGCAGAATGCACCCAATTGTGTCGGGGACATCGCCAAGACATGGAAGGAGTTGCTCTTGCGGCTCAATCCACCGCTTGCCTCGAAACTCTCCCAGACCCACTGCGAACTGAAGGACCACGACCTCCTGCTGACCCTGAACGGGGGCCAGGCTGTTTTTGAAGATTCTATAAAGGAAAACATGAAGGAGATCGAAAAAATCCTGACTGAGCTCTACGGCGCGAGGCTCAAGGTACGGCTCGGCACTGCCCCGAAAAAAGCGGCCAGGAAAAAGAGTGACCTGAAGGAGAAGGTGATGGAGGAGCCACTGATCAAGGAGGCCCTTGAACTTTTTGACGGACGGATTGTCGACGTAACGCAGATCGATACAGCGATGGATACTGGAAAAAATTAATTCAATACACGGAGGAGACCATGTCTAAGAAAATGCTCGGGGACTTGATGCGGCAGGCGCAGAAGCTGCAGGAGGAGATGCAGAAGACACAGGAAGAGGCGAAAAAGAAGACCGCCGAGGCGACGGCCGGGGGCGGCATGATAACGGTCATTGCAAGCGGCGCAGGAGAACTCGTCTCGATCAGGATCGAGCGCGACGTTGTAAACCCCGACGATGTCGAGATGCTCCAGGACCTCATACTCGCAGCCGCAAACGAGGCTATCCGGAGGGCGCAGGAGATGGTGAATGACGACATGTCCAAGTTGACGGGCGGCCTGCAGCTTCCCGGCATGGGCGGGCTCGGCAATATGTTCGGGAGATAGCACCGAAAAACCATGCACGGCATTATTGATGACCTGATCAGCGAACTTACCCGCCTGCCCGGCATCGGCAGAAAAACGGCCCAGAGGCTCGCCTTTTTCATCCTCTCGATGCCTGACGGAGAGGCGCTGTCGATAGCAAAGGCGATAGAACGGGTGAAGGAGAAGGCAAGGTTCTGCAGCCAGTGCTTCAATATCACTGAGGAAGAAATCTGCAACATCTGCAGTGACCCTTCCCGCGACCGCAGCAGGATATGCGTGGTTGAAGAGCCGAGTAATATCCTCGTCATCGAACGGGTCAAGGGCATGAACTGCCTCTACCATGTCCTGCTGGGGGCACTCTCACCGATAGACGGCGTAACACCCGACAAACTGAAGATCCATGAACTGGTCGATCGCGTCAGGGGCGGAGAGGTGAGCGAGGTGATTCTGGCAACAAACCCGAACACCAAGGGTGAGATCACTGCCCAGTATATCAGGGAGACGCTTGTCCCGACCGGCGTCAGGGTGACCAGAATCGCCTATGGCCTACCGATGGGGAGTGACATCGAGTTTGCCGACGAAGTGACACTCGGCAGGGCACTGGAGGGCAGAAGGGAGCTTTAGGGTCTGCACAAGGTCAAAACCTCCAGGCTGCAGGCTTTCCGCCCGGAGCCTTTCTGCTGTTGCTCTGTATCTTTCTCACCGCAGTCTATAATAAGCCTTGCGATATTCATTCGCCCCGTAACGTTATGGATATCCCAACCTCGTCGTTCGATATCGCTTGTTCCGAGTTCAGGTACCGGAACTCAGCCAATGATGGATAATGATCTCCTGCCTTCTCCGGCTGACTGTTGCCCGTGCCTTTTTGCTTCTTAAAAACAGATGCGCAAGGAGATGCGCTCCCCTTGCGAGAGCCTCCGTCCAGTGGCGCAGGTAGAGTGAGAGTCCGGATGGGGCTTCGGCGGGCGTAAAGCCGTATTTCCGGGCAAGGTAATCATAACAGGGAAGGAGAGCACGAAAGTAGGCCTCAAGCGCCTGAAAGAGGTTCTTACTTCCGGTCAGCTCCCCAAATACATCAGGTAACGGAATCGCTCTGTTGTCCAGAAGATACCCGGCGATGATCTCCGATATCTCTGTGTCGCTATCGTCATGGTCGAGCCACGCGAGGCCTTCGCGTGGCAGTGCCGCGCCGAACAGTTTTTCGGCAACCAGCAGCGTGCTGTATACATATTTCCCTACCCCAAAACGCCGGGTACGTTCTCCAAGCGACTTCCAGTCGATTCCATCACCGTAACGGAGGAGCACTTCGGCTATATCACAAAGATTCCTCAACTCCAGCATACTGAAACGGTGATTGGTGCAGATATGAAGGCAGAGATGGACGAGAAGGTCCCCGGGACATAGCATGAGGGCCGAGGACCCGTTGATATGAATATCGAGAGTCTTTTCCTCAAGATCCTCCATAGTCATCGGAAATCTGCATCCGGCAGGCGTCAGACTCCAGTGGACTTCAATCGGCGGCCCACCGGGCCGGGTAAAGGGAATCAGGTGATGGTGCATCCGGCACTGTTCTGTGATCGGAGGGCGTTCTGCCGGACCATAGCCCATACCGATGAGGACCTGCTCTACTTCCTCCAGGTCCTTTTTCCGGACGAGAATATCAATATCCCGCATTGGCCGGAGAGCGATATCGCCGTATACCATCTCGGCGAGGCAGCCCCCTTTGAGGACAACCGCAGTAATCCCCCGGGGTCTCAGTGCTTCGAGGAGACCGCACAGATCATTGAATATGATCATGTTCCGAGCGCCGTGCAGAAAATACTCCTCCTGGAGGGCCTGCAGGACAGGGGCCGGAACATCAGCGGCAAGAGATGTGTTTGCGAGGCGACTGAAGCACAGAGGGGCCAGGCCGATCAGCGTCAGCTGCGACAGGATGTTGTTCCACCTGTCTGTGGTGATCGCCCGAAGCTGCGCGATCACCTGCTCATCGCCTTTATGGAGCGCATGCAGAAGGGTGACGGTTTGCCTTATGTCCATGTTCAGGGCCCTTCCCTGAGACATACTGCTACCAGCACTGAGGCTTGAAGATCTTGTCTAAGACCGTTTTGCAGGGGTCATGACCTCCAGCCTGCTGGCCGTTCTTGGCGTCATAGTTCTGTGCCCAGGCATCAGTAGACTTCATCTTGAAGATCATCACCGCCGGTATCGCATACCCGGTCACGATGATGGTCCTCTTAAGGAAATCACGCCTCGAACTGCATGGTGTATGATCCTCATCGGGTTTCATTGTCTCCACCTCCTTATCTTGGCATTGCTCATCTGTTTCAGCCCTGTCAAGCCCTGTTCAGCCATCGGCCCGCAGTCGCTTCACCCCTGCTGAAGAACGCGACAGGCCCTTATGGCAGAGCACCGCTGTTTTGCAGGCACTTTTTTGTGTCAATTCGTTGATGAGATCCCGACCCGAACGAAGATCGCGCATCTGCAGGCGGCAACACGAGCACCTGCTAATAAGCCGCAGAAGGATGTCAAGCCCCTCGGTACCGTGCGAGGCAAGGTTGATCGTCTGATCTATCAGCAGGGACAGGGACTCGGTTTCTCCAAGGGGAGTCAGGCCCTCCTGGCCATCCGGCCGGTATGTTGGAAAAACCAGCCATGCCGGTGATGCCGGGGCAGACACCCAATCCGGTCTGATCCCCGAGGGGTCAAATCTCCTCTTTCCGGATTTATCTACAAAGCCTTCTCCGTCAGCAAACCTGGTCAAACGGGGGAACAATCTCATCGTTTGTTCCGTAAGATGAAAGCTGCGGGGAAAAGACCGTGCCCGGCGGCATTCGGGCTCAATCAGCGTAATTTCATCCGAGAGGCATTGCCATCCGTCAAGCAGCAGTGCGAGGGCAAGGGTGCTCTTGCCGGACCCGGGGGGGCCGCTTAACAGAAGCGCATGGCCATCTCTGGTTGCGCTCGCAGCGTGCAGCTGCAGAAAATGATCGTGGTGGTACAGAAGCTTCCGAAGGACCGTCCACTCCAGATATTCGAACAGCCCGGAGCGGTCCGGTGATGAATAAATGGCCTGGTCATGGTCATAGAGTGTATAAAAAAGAAGAGAATTGTCCGGGCTTGTCTGCTGTCTGATCTCCCATTCCGAAGAGCAGGGACCTGGCGCACAGCGGAGCGTTGGATACAGTAGCGCCAGAGGCTCACGAAGGGATGGGTCGTCCGTTGATAATGAGAACCGGAAATCGGAAAGCTTATAACAGGTTCTATCCATTTCCGTCACCGATACTTCTTGTCCCGTCTCTGCAAATTCCGGGATCCAGCAGTCCTGCGTTGAGCAGTGTCCGCACGGTGGAGATGACATCCCGCAATGCATCCTCCGCCTGCAGTCCGAAGGCCGTTGCCGTCTCAACTGCTATCTGCGCGAGCGAATAGTCTCCCGTGCAGAAGGTCAGGATAAAGGATGCACTGCTATTGAGGGTGTAGACAATGCCCGTTTCCTGGTTATGCAGCACACATCCGTCCCTCAGATCTCTCTGAAGCAGGGAGGTCACTTTCCTGGGGCGACAGGTCTCCTGCAGCATGCCCCCGTGTGCCGGGTCATCCGGTTTCTGTAGCACTCCTGTCATGACCGCTCTCCTTTCTGGCATCGACCTTAGGACACTGAGAATCTGTGTAGTTTTATATAGGTATCTATACAGAAAGTACCGCAAATAACGTACCAGCCAGGCGCCTGTCCGTCGGACGAATAGGACAATCTATAACCTCCTGTTATATCGAAGAAATTTGTTGTATGTGGAGAAGTAATCACTGCCCCGCGTGTAGCTCTTGGATACAATCTGATCCTAATAGAAACACCTGGTTATCAGGCAAGATGAAGTTTATCCGTCGGACGAATAGGACAATCTATAACTTCCTGTTATATTGAAGAAATTTGTCGTATATGGAGAAGTCATCGCTGCCCGCATGTAGCTTTTGGATACAATCTGATTCTAATAGGACACCTGGTTATCAGGCAAGATGCAAATTCTTATTCTCTGGGGCGCGGGGAACATGACGAATGAGACGGGTCTGGAGGCAAGGCGCGCACGTTCGACAAAAGCCTGTCCTGAGTTCACCGAAGGACTCACCATGACATTACAAAGAGCCTGCCCTAGCGAGGAGTCGAAGGGAGCTTTGAAGCGCAACGCAGCATACAGACTTTCTACAGAGCCTTCAGTAGTGCTTCTTCAGCTCGATTAGGACCTGTTTGGCGACGTTCTTCAGGGTCTCGAAGACACCGGGGCCGGTGACCGCTATGCCGTCGAAATAAGGGACATTCCGCGGGTTCAGAAGCTTGTTCATGCTATCGACCGGAGCAATAGTCGGAAGGTCACGTTTGTTATATTGGACGGTATGCGGCAGCTTGTTAAGGTCATAGCCCTGCTCGGCAAGGTTGATCCTCAGGTCATCGAGGCTCTCGATATTGGCCTCCATCCTTTCGATCTGGCTGTCGGCCACAAAGACGACGCCGTCGACGCCCTTCAGAATAAGCTTTCTGCTGGCCGCATAGAAGACCTGGCCAGGGACGGTATAGAGATGGAATCTCACCTTGAACCCCTTGATGTCGCCAAGGGACAGAGGCAGGAAATCGAAAAAGAGCGTCCGCTCGGTCTCGGTCGCCAGTGAAATGAGTTTTCCCTTCTGGTCAGGGTTCGTTTTTTTGTAAATATATTGCAGATTGGTCGTCTTTCCGCAGAGCCCCGGGCCGTAATAAACGATCTTGCAATTGATCTCTCGGGAGGAGTAATTTATGAAGGACATTGAAGCGCTTCCTTACCTGAAGAGGTTATCAATATCTTCGTCGCTGATCTCGGCAAACGGTGATTCATCGAAGCTGTCAACACTCTTTTCCTTCTCAGACTTGCTCGTGATGTCACTGAATATTTTGACGAGAGCCTCCGATGACTTTTTGACCCGAAGCCGCACCAGTCCGAGGGATGACCGCTTGTCAAAAATAACGACCAGGATGACCCGCTGGCCGATAAGCGATATATGGATGTTGTCCTTCTCGCCCTCATGGAAGAGGATCGTGAACTCTTTTTCACCAAGCAGCCGGGCGATGCCTCCGGTCGCCGCAATATTCCCGGCAGTCAGCGAGGCCAGTGACGTGGTATCGATATCACGGGTCTCTCCGGCGGATGCGATCAGCTGGCCGTTCTTGTCCACGAGGAACACGACCATTGCATTCGTCTGCACATAAAGCCGCTGGAGTTCTTCATCAATGCGACTGAACTCCTCCTCATACATTATCAGGTCAGAACCACTCATAGCCCCTTCAAAATATCACAAACAGGGGTACTTTAGCAACCGCATTTTTCCGCGTTCTTCAGTCTCTCCCATTCTGCATCCACTTCTTCCTGGACTCTCTGGAGGAGCGCTTCATTGCCTGGCTCGAAAAGATGCTTAAACCTGCCCTGGGGTTTCATGAACTCGGCGACCGGGATTTTCTCCTTCGGCGTGCTCGTAATTTTGGTGACACCGTTTTCGATTTCGTAGAGCGGCCAGTAGCAGGTGCTGACCGCCATCCTGCTGAGGGCTATTGCATCGTTTGTCTTTGAGCGCCACCCGCGGTTGCACGGGGCAATGATATTCAGGAACTTCGGGCCCTCATAGGAATGGGCCTTCTGCACCTTCTTCATGAGGTCCATCCAGTGAGACGGCGATGCCTGCGCCGTATACGGGATGTTGTGTGCTGCCATGATCCTGGTCAGGTTCTTGCGGGTACGGAGCTTGCCCGGGATCACCGAGCCTGCCGGGCAGGTCGTCGTGTCGGCTCCAAGAGGCGTCGCGCTCGACCGCTGGATACCGGTATTCATATACGCGCCGTTGTCGTAACAGACATAGATCATGTCGTGGCCCCGTTCCATTGCTCCCGAAAGGCTCTGGAACCCGATGTCATAGGTACCCCCATCGCCGCCAAAGGCAATGAACTTGACATCCTTGTCGATCTTGCCCTGCTTTTTCAGCGAGCGGTACATGGTCTCGACGCCGGACAGTGTTGCCGCAGCGTTCTCAAAGGCCGTATGGATCCAGGGGATCTTCCACGCCGTATATTCCGAAATGCAGGTAGATACCTCAAGGCATCCGGTTGCATTCGCCGCAATCACCGGATATTCCGTAGCCATAAGGACCATCTTGACAACGACCGGCGCACCGCAGCCGGAACACATCCGATGGCCATGAGTTAACAGGTCCTCTTTCTTCGAAAGCTCTTTCAAGGTCAGTGGCGTCGCCATATCTATTCCCTCACTCCTATATATTCTTTGATGATGTTGATCTTGCCGCTTTTTGCTATCTCGTTGAGTTCATTGAGCACGAGTTCGGCATGCGACGGCATATAGTCTCTGCCGCCCAGACCGTAGATCTTGTTGATCAGGGCCGGTTTCTGCTGCAGCTGATACAGCGCCGAGCTGATCTCCATAAACAGGGGACCATAGCCGCCGAACGAATCAGCCCGGTCCATAACACAGACAGCCTTGGTATTTTTCAGTGCCTCCGCAATCTCTTCATACGGGAATGGCCTGAAGAGCCGGGGCTTCAGAAGCCCGGCCTTGATCCCCCTGTTCCGGAAATCATCGACAACATCCTTGGATGTTCCGGCAGCAGAGTTCAGGATGACCAATGCGATATCTGCATCGTCAAGACGGTAGGTCTCAAATAGTCCGTACTTTCTGCCGCTCATTTTTTCAAAGTCCTTCGCAACATCAAGGACCACATCTTTGACCTTCAGCATCACTTCATGCTGGGCCCGCTTGTATTCATGATAGAGGTCGGTAAGGATCAGGGGCCCGTAGCTTTTCGGTTTATCAAGCTCCAGCAGCGGATAGAGGTTCTTGAATTCACCGACGAAGTTCTGCACTTCGGCGTCTTCGAGATATTCCATCCTCTCGATCGAATGGCTGATGATGAACCCGTCCATGCAGACCATCACCGGGAGCCTGATATCCATATGCTCGCCGACCCTGAACGCCTGAATCGTATTATCGTAGGCCTCCTGTGCATTCTCAGACCAGATCTGTATCCATCCGGTATCACGGGCGCCCATGGCATCTGAGTGGTCGCCATGGATATTCAGCGGGGCGGAGAGTGCACGGTTGACCACCGGCATAATGATCGGCAGCCTGTCGCCTGAGGCGATATGGAGCATCTCCCACATCAGCGCAAGCCCCTGTGACGAGGTCGCGGTGATTACCCTGCCGCCTGCTGCAGATGCACCGATACAGGCGCTCATCGAGCTGTGTTCGCTCTCGACCAGGATAGGCTCGGTCTTGACCTTGCCGTCAGAGATGTACGAGGCATACCGCTGCATCATGTCGGTCTGGGGCGTAATCGGATAGATGCCGCAGACATCGGGGTTCACCTGGCGAAGTGCATTGGCACATGCTTCATTTCCGGTAACTGCTACTACTTTTGCCATCTATGTGCCCTCCTCAATCATGACGATCGCCTTATTGCCTTTTTTGCCGGGGCATTCAAGTGCGCAGATCCCGCACCCCTTGCAGTAGTCATAATCAAACTCTCCCCGCTTGCCGTCCTTCACCTTGATCGACATGTCAGGGCAGTAAATCCAGCAGAACAGGCACTGGATGCAGTTTTCTTCTTTCCATACAGGCCTGAAGGCCCTCCACGAACCGGTCTTGAACTTGACGGCGCTGCCGCCCTCAAGAATCACAGAGCCGGGAACCAGATCTTTCCATCCCTTCTGTTTCATCCTTCTTTAACCTCCTCGTATCCTCTCCTGGTCGCTTCCAGGTTTCCGTCGATCACCTTCTGGGAGAACTTCTTGCCAAAGCTCTTTTTGACATCCTCAAGCAGATGCTCAAGGGTGATCAGCCCCGTCGCCTTGCAGAGAGCGCCGAGCATCGGCGAGTTCGGCATGGCCCTGCCGAAGCAGTCTATCGCTATCTTGGTCGCATCAACCGTAATAACCTTCTGCGCCGCAGAGGCCCCCAGTTTCTGCCGTAGCTCCTGCGGGTCCCTCGTCGTGTTAATGATATATATCGTGTTCTCCTTGGCTCCTTCAGCGATGTTGATGCTGTCCAACAGGGTCGCATCGACAACGGTCACAACATCCGGATTCAGCACAGGACAGTGCATCCTCAGCTCCTTTGAGCTGACCCGATTATACGCGCGCAGAGGCGCTCCGGCTCTTTCAGGGCCATATTCAGGGAATGCCTGAACATGTCTTCCGCCGCTTAAACAGGCATCTGCCAGCACTTTGGCCGCAGTGACAGTGCCCTGTCCGCCCCTGCCATGCCATCTTATTTCGGTCATTTCAGCCATAGTATCCTCCGGATTCGTAATTGAAATAACATTTTAGACCATAAAATTAGATTTTTTCAAGGACGATATATATTTATTTAAATTATTAATGATAAACTCGCAAAAAATACAAGCCCGACGGGTTTGTAAAAAGTTCGGAGGCAAGGCGCGCAAGAAATGAGGAATGAGGCGTACTTACCGGTACGTCGCAGTGACGAGTTTTGAAGTGCAACGCAGCATACGGACTTTTTACGAAGTCGTCATTAATGGATTTGACTAAAAAGAAGCAGGCATTCTATAGTTATCTCCATGGTGCAGAGCATGACAGGTTTCGGGAGCGCGGAGCAGGACGGCTGCAGGGTGGAGATCCGCTCCCTTAACCAAAAGTTCCTCGATATAACGATCAAGGCCCCGGCATCACTCAACCAGCTCGACATCACCTTCCGGAACAGCATCAAGGAGCTTTTCTCACGGGGCAAGTTCGATGTCAGTATCGTCCTCTCCGGAGAGTCATCGGCTGGTCTGATCATGAACACAGGGCTTGTCGGCCAGATGATGGGGACGTTCCGGCAGCTTCAGGACGACTTTTCGGTCCCCGGTACGATCGATATCAACACCCTGATCAGTCTGCATGAGATGTTTATTGAGACCGAACAGCATGTCGACAGCGGGATGATCACCGCTGTCTTCCGCCAGGCCCTCGAAAACCTGCACAGCATGCGGATACAGGAAGGCGCATGCCTGGCTGCAGCCTTGCACCAGCTGACCGGCACGGTGCTCGATATGAGGGGGAAAATCAGCGGCCTCTGCGGCAGGGTCACGCTTGCCGCACATGAAAAGTTCAGCGAACGCATACGGACTCTTCTTGAAGGAAAAGACATAGACAGCACGAGGATGCTTCAGGAGGCTGCCATCATGGCAGCAAAGATCGACATCGCCGAAGAACTTACAAGACTTGGCAGCCATATCAGCCAGTTCAGCGAGACCCTCTCCCGCGGCGGCAGCATCGGCAGGAAGCTCGATTTTATCCTGCAGGAATGCAACCGGGAGGTGAACACCATCGCCTCAAAATCCGTCGATTACGAGATATCCAGCATAACCGTGGACATGAAGACCGTCATCGAGCAGCTCAGGGAACAGGTCCAGAATATTCAATGAAAGGTCTTGCAGCGCTGGTGCAGCAGAAAAAAACCAGGGGCGGCATTTTCATAATATCGGCCCCGTCCGGCGCCGGGAAATCCACCCTCTGCAGCCGCCTGATGGAATCAATGGAAAATATCCTGCCGTCGGTCTCCTACACGACCAGGCCACCGCGCCAGGGTGAGATAAACGACGCACACTACACCTTTGTCAGCGAAAAAAAATTCAGGGGCATGGCTAGCCGGGGGGCCTTTGTGGAATGGGCCAAGGTGCATGGCAATCTCTATGGCACATCCGGCAGGCGGCTGAAGTCCCTTGTCGGGGCCGGTGCGGACGTGCTGCTCGACATCGATGTGCAGGGGGCGGACCAGATCAGAAAATCGCTTGACAGTGGGGTCTACATCTTTATCATGCCGCCGTCTTTGTCCGTGCTGCGCAGCCGGCTTGAAAAAAGGATGAGCGGAACAAAAGAAAGGCAGGAGGACATCGAGCGGCGGCTTGCCAGGGCACGGGACGAAATGAAGCACTATAACCGGTATGATTATGTTATAGTTAACGACGATCTGAAGTCTGCCCTGCGGCAGTTTGAGGCGATCGTAACCGCCGAACGTCTCAGAAGTGGACGTCTGGACGTTCGCTGGATAAAAAATACATTATTTGCGTAGGAGGAATATATCATGGATGTCATTTCACTGCCGGTGGAGTTTGACCACCAGAAGATAGACGGCAAATTCAGGCTTGTCGCCATAGCTGCCCAGCGGGCAAAGGAGCTTTCGCTCGGGGCACGGTCCAAGATCACTACCAAAAACAGGAAGGTCACCTCGATCGCCATCGAAGAAGCGGCAAGTAATCTGCTCGAATACGTGACCGGGGAAGAGGCGATCGTTGCACGGGAAGAGGCGGGCAAGTTCGATTACCGGAAGATGCTTGAAGATTCCCGGAGGGCGACAGCAACCGCAGACCTCTCTGAGCTGGAAAAAGACCTCCAGGTCTATCTCCATGAGAAGGAGACTATAGACAAGAAGGCCTTCGAAGAACTTTTCACCGAGAAAAAGGAAGACCTGCCTGAAGATACTGAAGAATAAGTCAGTCCTCCTCGGTGTCACCGGGGGTGTGGCCGCTTATAAATCAGTAGACCTTGCAAGAAGGTTGCGGGACGCAGAGGCCTCTGTCACGGTCATGATGACAGAGGCCTCGCAACGTTTTATCACACCCCTGTCGCTCGAAGTCGCTTCGCAGAACAGGGTTTACTCCTCCCTGTTCGACGAGCCGATGGCGCATATCAGGCTTGCGGCAGAGGCAGACCTTATCATCATCGCTCCGGCTACGGCAAACAGCATCGCGAAGTTTGCGCACGGTATTGCCGACGACCTCCTGAGTACCTGTCTCCTTTCAGCCACCGGCAAAAAAATCATCATTGCCCCGGCCATGAACTGGCGGATGTACGAGAACCCGGCATGCCGCCGGAACCTGGACCTCCTGCGGTCAGTCGGCGTCCTGCAGATAGGCCCTGAACAAGGGAGCCTTGCCTGCGGGGAGGAAGGGATCGGCAGGATGGCCGAGATTCCGGAGATCATAGACACCGCCATAGCAGCCCTCAGCGCAAAAGACCTTACCGGCGAAAAGGTGGTCGTGACTGCCGGACCGACGAGGGAATATATCGATCCGGTGCGGTTTATCTCAAACCGCTCCTCGGGAAAAATGGGATTTGCCCTCGCACGCGCCGCAAGAAACCGCGGGGCCGCCGTCACGCTTGTCACCGGTCCGACATCCCTGACGCCGCCTTCAGGAATTACCTGCATAGAGGTTGAAACCTCCGGAGAGATGCTCCAGGCCGTTAAAGGCCAGATAGGTGCCGGGGCAACAATACTGGTCATGGCAGCTGCCGTCGCCGACTTCAGCCCTGCCGGGAGAAGCAATACAAAGATAGATAAAAAAGACCTTGTAACCCTTGCCCTTCACAGGACTGAAGATATAGTCACCGCCGTCTCCTCTGAAGACAGAAAACCTTTTATTGTGGGGTTTGCGGCTGAAACCGGACAGAACCTGGACCGTGCAGAACGCAAAATGAAGGACAAAGGCATGGACATGGTCGTTTTTAATGATATCAGCGCTGACGGCTCGGGGTTCGACACCGACACAAACAGGGTCGTGATTCTGGACCCCTCGGGGAAGCAAGAACTGGAACTCATGAGCAAGAACGATGTTGCGGACGCCATATTTAACAGGCTCCTGCAAATCAAGGCTTGACTTTATCGGTCTTATTTGATAAAAAATTGACAAGACTATGTCACTCAAAGATATTGATAAACTGAAAGAAAAGGTCGATAAGGACCCCAACTCGAAGCTCTTCGTGCCCCTTGCCGAGGAATACAGAAAAGAAGGCATGCTCGAGGAGGCGATCGGCGTCCTGTTAAGCGGCATTGAGAAGCAGCCCGGGTACATGAGTGCGCGGGTGTCTCTCGGCAAGATCTATCTAGAGAAAGAGATGCTGAAAGAAGCCCAGGCCGAATTTGAGCAGGTGATCAGGGCCATACCTGATAATCTGTACGCCCATAAAAAGCTTGCAGATATTTACCGTGCAACCGGTGATACTCGCCAGGCGATCAGATCATACAAGACTGTCCTCAAGCTGAACTCCATGGATGAAGAGGCCCTGAGTAATCTCAGTGAGCTTGAAGGGATGGAGTTTCAGGAGGCGATCGTGGAGAAGCCTGCTGCCGATCAGCAGCCAGCTCAAGCCGTTGTCTATTCACCTGAGCCGGAGAAAGTCGCTGAAGAAAAACCAGCCCCGGTTGTCGACTTTGTCACAGAGTCCGGCGTCAGTGCCGAGCCTATCAGGGAAGAGGACCTGGCCGCCTTTCAGAGCGCCATCTTTGGAGCGGCATCGGAGCAACCGGCCGGTTCGCCTGCCGACCTCCTTGCATCCAAGACCGGATCCTATGAGACAGCCGCGGGGATGACCGCTGCAGAGACAGAAACCGACGAGGAAGCTGTCGATGTCTTTGAACTGGATGAACTGGATGATCTGGATGCTCTCCAGAAGGACGCCGTCGTGCAATCCCTCACTTCAAAAGGGCCATCCACGGATGTCTTCACCCATGAGACAACCCTTGCGCAGACAATCCTTCAGCAGCCAACCCATGAAGAGACGAAACAGGGGCCGACGCCAATGACAGCTGCTGCTTCAGTCGCTACCCTGGCGGACGCTGACCGTCAGGTCTCTGAGGACAACTATGGCGGCGCGCTGAAAATATACCGCGCACTCCTTACGGCGAACCCCGGCGACCGCCAGATTCTTCAGCGCGTTGAGGAACTCAGGCAGTTTCTGAAGATGATCGGCAAGGATAAGGAAGCCCTGATCGACCAGTTAAACAGTTTTATGGAAGGGATAGAGAAGAGGCGGGATGAATTTCATAGAAATACTTGAGGAAATTGTCGGCAAGGTCGACGGCGCAGTATCGGCGATGATTATCGCGGCAGACGGCATCCCGGTGCAGGAATATGTAGCTGAAAGGCTGATCGACCTGACAGGCCTGGGGGCAGAGGCATCGGCCATGATCCGTGACGTTGCCCTTGCGGCTGAAAATCTCGGACTCGGCGAGGCCCGTGAGTTCTCGATCATCTCGGATTTGTGCGGCATTATCATGAGAAAGATCAACGATGACTATTATATAGCACTGATAGTCAGGCCGGATGGAAATTACGGCAAGGGCAGGTTTGTCCTCAAGACCGTCGTGCCAAAGATCGAGAACGAATTCTAGCACTCATTTTTGCGTTTCACCTGACAACGACACCAGATATATATGAAAATTCTTATCATTCACGGCCCAAATCTCAATCTCCTCGGCACGCGTGAGCCAGGCATCTATGGTGCTGCGACACTCGGGGATATTGACCTCCGGATCACGGCCCTCTGTGCCGAACTCGGCCTTGATGTTGCGACCATCCAGTCAAACAGCGAGGGGGCGATCGTCGATGCGATACAGACCGGCCCCTTTGACCTGCTGATCATAAACCCTGCCGCGTATACCCATACGAGTGTGGCGATCAGGGACGCCATCGCAGCCACAGGCAAGCCGGCCATTGAAGTCCATATCTCCAACATCCATTCAAGAGAAGACTTCCGAAGGCTTTCCTATATAGCGGGTGTTGCTGTCGGCCAGATAAGCGGATTCGGGGTTGACAGCTATCTCCTGGCGATACGGGCTGCAAAAAAGATCCTCTCAGAATGACCCGTCTGCAGACCATCACCGCAGCACTCAGGCAGAAGGGTGTTGACGGTGTCCTCATCTCAAACCAAAAAAACGTTCGGTATCTCTCCGGGTTCACCGGGTCCTCGGCGTTCCTGCTGATCAGCGCAAAGGCGCGGTTCTTCATCACCGACTTCAGGTATCAGGAGCAGGCAGGCCGTGAAGTTTCGAAGGATTTCAGGATTTCTATTGTCACCGATAACCCCGAGGGCTTTATTATCGGGAAGGCCCGGTCGATGGATATCAGTGTGCTCGGCTTCGAGTCAACAGTTTCGTATGGCTTTTACCAAAGCCTGCTCAGGAAAGGGGTCAGACTGAAGGCCCTGACGGGGATTGCCGAGGAGGCCAGAAGGATCAAGGACAAGACGGAACTCAGACTGATCAGCATAGCAATCGATCGGGCCGAAAATGCCTTTAGGGATATAAAGCCGTTTATCAGGCCGGGAGCCACCGAAAGGCAAGTTGCACTGATGCTGGAGGAAGGTCTGAAAAAAAACGGCTGCCGGACGCTCCCCTTTGATATAATAGTGGCAGCCGGGAAAAACTCGTCGATGCCTCATGCCCAACCCACGGACAACAGGATCAGGCCCGGCGACCTGGTTGTCGTCGACTGGGGCGGCGAGGCTGAAGGCTATTACTCTGACATGACGCGGACCCTGTTGATGAACGGCCGCAATCTGTCAAAGAAGCTGGACTTGTACATGACCGTGCTCGCGGCCAACAGTGAGGCCATACAATCGGCCACCAGTGGTGTCCAGGCCAGAGCAGTTGACAAGACAGCGAGGGATGTTATAAAAAAGGCTGGCTACGGAGAGTTCTTTGGCCACGGCACCGGGCACGGGGTCGGTCTCGACGTCCATGAACTGCCACGCGTTTCACGGGTAGGAAGGGAAACAATCAGACCTGGCATGGTCTTTACCATAGAACCGGGAATCTACGTCCCCGGTGTCGGCGGAGTGAGAATAGAGGATATGGTCATGGTAAAGGCAAACGGTGCCGCCGTCATGACATCCCTGAGCAAGGCCCCCGACGTTATACGATAACAAAATCAGTTTCAGGAGGACGCTTACGTGATAGCAACATCAGACTTCAGAAAAGGACTTAAACTCGAATACAAGAATGACCCATATGAAATAGTCGAATTTCAGCACGTCAAGATGGGCAGAGGCGGCGCGGTCGTCAAGACCAAGATGAAGAATATGCGGACCGGCTCTGTCATCGAGGAGACGATCAGGTCAGGAGAAAAATTTCCTCCGGCAGGCCTTGAAGAAAAAAAGATGCAGTACCTCTATGTCCAGGACAACTTCTACTACTTCATGGACCAGGAGACCTTTGAACAGGTGCCGCTCTCTGCCGAGCAGTTGGGCGATACGACCCGCTGGCTCAAGGACAACGCAGAGGTGAAGGCTTTATATTATAAGGGGACCCCGCTGAATGTTGAGCCGCCGACGTTTGTCGAGATGGCCATCGTCAAGACCGATCCTGCGGGCTTTAAGGGAGATACGGCTTCGGGCGGCGGCAAACCCGCCACCCTCGAAACCGGGGCTGTCGTCAGGGTGCCTTTCCATCTCAATGAGGGGGACATTATCAAGGTCGATACGCGGACGTCGGAATATATAGAAAGGGTAAAATAATGGAACTTGAGGATCTGAAAAGCCTGATAGAGTTGCTCAAGGAGACCGATATTACCGAGCTGCAGGTAGAAAAAGAAGGCACAAAGGTCAAGATCAAGAGAGAGAAGCTCTTTGGCAGCATTGAGATTCCGGCACACCGGCCTTCTGTCTCTGTTTCTGCCCAGGATGCCGCGATAAAAGAGCTTGTCGACGAGGAGACCCAGAGGCTGATCACCATAACGTCGCCGATCGTCGGGACGTTCTATAAATCTGCCACCCCCGAGACACCTGCCTTTGTCGAGACCGGCGTACGGGTCAAAAAAGGACAGGTCCTCTGCATCATCGAGGCGATGAAGCTGATGAACGAGATAGAAAGCGATACTGACGGCGTCCTGGTCAAGGCGCTCATCGAGAACGGCCAGCCGGTCGAATACGGCGAACCGCTCTTTCTGATCGATCCGGTATGAAACTTTTCAAGAAGATCTTGATAGCGAACCGTGGAGAGATTGCGGTCAGGGTGATCAGGGCCTGCAAGGAGCTCGGCATCAGGACGGTCGCCATCTACTCGGACATTGACCGAGAATCCATGCATGCGAAGATGGCGGATGAGTCTGTCTGTATCGGTCCTGCCAGTTCGGCTCAAAGCTATAACAACATCCCCAGTATCCTGACAGCGGCCGAGATCACCGACTCTGAGGCGATCCATCCCGGCTATGGGTTCCTCTCGGAAAACCCTCACTTTGCCGAGGCGTGCGTCACGTCGGGCATCGCCTTTATCGGCCCCTCCCCTGAGAGCATCAGGCTCGGCGGTGACAAGGCCAAGGCCCGCCAGGTAATGAAACGCAGGGGCGTGCCGGTCGTGCCGGGCAGCGACGGCCCTGTGGCCTCTGAGGAAACAGCACTCAAGATCGCAAAAAAAATAGGCTTCCCAGTCATCCTGAAGGCATCGGCAGGCGGCGGCGGAAAGGGTATGCGGGTCGCCAGGAGTGAAGATGAGCTCGAAAAGCTCTATTTCATGGCACAGCGTGAGGCGCTGACCGCCTTCGGCAACGGCGAGCTTTACGTCGAGAAGTTCATCCCTGAGATGCGGCATATCGAGATCCAGATCCTCTCTGACGGAAAAGGCAATACTATCCATCTCGGCGAGCGTGACTGCTCAGTACAGAGAAGACATCAGAAACTGATCGAGGAGTCGCCCTCCCCGGTTGCCACTGAGAAGTTCAGAAAGAAGATCGGGGAATACGCGGTCAAGGCGGCAAAGGCGATTAAATACAAGAATGCCGGCACCGTTGAATTCATTGTGGATACCGACGGAAATATCTATTTCATGGAGATGAATACCCGGCTCCAGGTCGAACACCCGGTCACTGAATACGTCAGCGGCATCGACATTGTGAAGGAGCAGATAAAGATTGCTGCGGGCATTCCCCTGGAGCTGAAACAGCCGAGGGTAAAACTCTCGGGCCACGCGATGGAATGCAGGATCAACGCAGAAGACCCTGAACGCTTTATCCCGAGCCCCGGCAAGATCACCTTCCTGTCGCTTCCGGGCGGCCCGGGCGTGAGGGTCGACACTGCGGTCTATAACGGCTGCGTCATCCCGCCCAATTATGATTCGCTCGTCGCCAAGCTGATCGTCTACGGCAAAGACCGGACCGAGGCAATAGCGAAGATGCGAAGGGCGCTCGATGAATTCATCATCGAAGGGATAAAGACGACGATCCCGTTCCACAAAAAGGTCCTCCTCGACCCGGACTTTGTCAAGGGTGACTTTACGACCGCGTTCCTTGAGAAAATGACCGCCGCCATAGTGCCTCAACCCAAGTAGAGCGCGGTCAATCAGTACTTCTGTTTAATTCTTCTGAATCTGATTTTGAGGTCAATGTCAAAGCAGAAAGGGAGATAGAAGCAATACTTCTTCATCTTGAGCATCAGAATGAACTTATCTTGAAAATACTGACGAGAATAGAAGCTGGTGAGGTGAAATAATTTCAGAAAATCTTCGGAGATAATTATAGAAAGCGGCCCCGGGCTTATTTTTTTGATTGAAAAACATGGCACGGAGTTCTTACTCTAAGGTATGCGACCCTTTGAGTCACTCACCGAATATTTTCACCATAAGTCAAAGATATTCCTCATTGCATTCAATATCGTATTACTTCTGGCCATAGGGCTTATCGATTATGTAACTGGCTACGAAATAGGAATATCGCTTTTTTATTTGATACCTATAAGTTTTGCTGCATGGTTCGGTGGCAGAACTCCCAGTATTATTATTTCATCCCTCAGTGTTCTTACTATCGCAGTGACTGATATTATGGCAGGAAAAGACTTTCCTCATTATTTTATCGAGATATGGAATCTGTTAATGCATCTTGGTTTCTTCACCGTATATGCAGTTGTGATTTGCATCGTAAAAGCCGATCTGGATAAACGCAGAATATTGATAGAGGAGCTCCAGAATGCACTGGGTGAGGTCAAGCAGTTGAGCGCAGAAGTAGAACAAAAGGCCCAGGAGCTCATTCGTTCCAACAAAGAGCTTGAACAGTTTGCGTATATTGCAGCACATGATTTAAAAGGGCCTTTGCTCGTTGTTGAAAGCTATATTTTTAAATTACAAAATCGGTACCAAAACATTTTTGATCAGGATGCGAAGAGATATGTGGGGGAGGCAATTGATGGAATTGATAGAATGAAGTTACTCATCACGGATTTGTTATCATATGCAAAAGCAGGTGCTCAGACAAATGATAGGGAACTCATTGATTGCAATAAAGCACTTCAACATGCACTTGCTAACCTGGAAGTTGAGATTGAAGAACGCAATGCGAGTATCACCGGTGACAAGCTTCCCTTAGTTATCGCGATTGATACCCAGATAGTTCAGCTTTTTCAAAATTTGATAAGTAACAGCATAAAATTTTGCAGGGAGGGTAATCCTCGCATTCATGTTTCTGCTGAAGATAAGGACAATGCATGGCTCTTCTCTGTCCGTGACAATGGCATCGGCATTGCCCCCGAAAATACTGTCCGCATTTTTGAGATTTTCAAACGATTTCACGGAGGTTCAGAGTATTCGGGCAGCGGTATCGGATTAGCTATCTGCAAAAAAATTATTGATGGACACGCAGGACACATATGGGTCGAATCCGAACTGGGGAAAGGAGCAACTTTTTATTTTACGGTCCCCAAAAAGATCAATTAAGCATGATCGGGCACCGGGGATGCTGATTGTCTTCCAAGCATGATGAAGTCTTGACTTCAATACTACACAGGACTATACTTTTGCTCATGAATCAGCGCCCATGCATCCGCAGGAGATCGCCGATGATGAGCACACCATAAAAGGAGAAAACACTTGGAGATTATAAAATCATTTTTTCTTGTCATAGTTAGGACTTTTATTGTTTTATTCTTCGGTTTCTGCATTTGGCCTAACCTCATCATTCCTGCCCAAGCATATGCTGAAGAGGTCAAGATATCGCAGGAAGCGATTGCCGCACTCTCAAAAACAGGCCAGGCAATGGCAGAGATTGCCGCTGCGGTAAGACCTGCAATAGTGAATATCGCATCGACTGACACGGTAAAAACACAAGAGATTAGAGATCCCTCCTCCAGAAATGAGTATGGGCAATATGAGAAACCAAGAGAACGCAGACAGGCGAGCCTTGCTTCAGGAGTTATCGTGTCCGAGGACGGATACATACTTACCAATAACCATGTCATTCAGAACCCGGATAATATAAAGGTGAGGCTTTCTGACAAAAGAGAATTCAAGGGTAGAGTAATCGGCACTGACCCGAAAACAGACCTCGCGGTTATTAAGATAGAAGCGAAACAGTTGACAGCGTTGAAAATAGGTGATTCCGACAAGCTGAGAGTTGGTGAAACAGTTATCGCAATAGGGAATCCTTTCGGGTTAAGCCAAACGGTTACATCAGGGATTGTCAGCGCAACCGGAAGGGCTAATGTAGGTATTGCTGAATACGAGGATTTTATCCAAACTGACGCTCCGATTAACCCGGGAAACTCAGGTGGCGCTCTGGTGAATGTTAGAGGAGAGCTTATTGGAATCAATACGGCCATATTCAGTACCACAGGCGGTCATCAGGGTATTGGTTTCTCCATACCAAGCAATATGGCAAAAGTGGTAATGGAAAGTCTCATTCAAAATGGGAAGGTCATCAGAGGGTGGTTTGGCGCATCGGCGCAATCGTTAACGACAGAATCGGCCAAAATATTTAACCTGAATGATAAGAGAGGAGCACTGATCGGTGATGTATTTGAAGGTAGTCCTGCTGAAAAAGCTGGGCTAAAAAGAGGCGACGTTATCATCGAATTCAACGGCAAAGAAATTGACGAACCACTGCACCTCAGAAATATGGTGGCTAATACCGTGCCAAACACAAAGGTAACTATGAAAATCATACGGAATGGAAACGCGGAAATCATAGAGGGTATTGTTGAGCAATTGCCCATAGAGATGCTGAAATCATTCGTTAAGGTTGATAATTATATCAATGGAGTCCATGTCCAGAATCTTGCTCCCGAATTGAAAAAAAGCCTTGATATACCTAGACGCATTACGGGAGTGGCCATCATCGATATTGCAGATGGAACTCCTGCTGACGGGATTTTGATGAAAGGGGATGTCATTATGGAAATAGACAAGAAAATAATAAATAATACGAAAGATTTTGACATGGCAGTTTCAAACATTATGTCAGGGCAGACCATACTCCTGCTCATATACAGAAACGATGCTACGACCTATATAACACTTCCAGGGGAATGATTACCGGTATTTGTTAAGACAAAAAAAGGATGGAGCTACGCGCAACCTTCCTTCCTGTTGTCCGCACCTTTAAGGTCTGCTATAATGGGGTTAGATAGGATCAGAAATAATAGACCATTAGAAAGAGATTAGTGAGGGGCCCGGGAATCAGCATAATGAGGGATTCGAAACAGGAAAAGAGAAGGCAAAAAAGATTTGCAAAGCGTTGCACGGCTGAATTTACGTCGGATGGTCAGACTCATTCAGGACTATGTAAAAATTTGTCCTTTGATGGGCTCTTCATAAAGACAAGAAAGCCTTTCGACCTGAATAAAATAATTGAAATGACAGTCCATCTGCCCGATGGCTCTACATCAAAATTGACCGGCAGGGTCACAAGAGCTATGAAGGATCGTCACAGCGCGATCCTGGAAAGGGCAGGATTACCTTCAAAAGACGGGATGGGAATTCAACTGATTGAAAAAGACGCCAATTACCTGAACTTCGTGACCTCATTGATTCCCAAGCCTGAAGCCTGATAAAACAGTCTCAGGGAAGAGCAGCCTGAGCAACTTCTGTTAGAGAAGCCGGAGATCCGCAGGGCTGGATCTTCCGAGCATCCTACACTTCCAAAATCGTCCTTCCTCCGTTCCCTTCGAAGATATCTTCGGCCAGGAGGATCTTTGTGAAGTCGCTCAGTTCATGAATGTCCCTATGGGAAAGATCCACGAACTGAATCGCCATCCCGGGGGACATTCTGGAAAAATCACCGAAGTCATTTTTCGTATAAATAATCGTTCCCTTATAATGCCGCTCCTTTGCATCTTCCAGATGCAGCGACACAACAACATCGGAACCCGGAGGAAAAGGGTTTTCTGTCCGAACATATATCCCACCCTCACCGAACACTTCGGCATAGAGACGATGCTGTTTACCACCAAACTGTACAGATACCTTCTTGTTGCATGCCGTCCTGATATGTTTCCGGCCATGGCCGTCCGCGAAAAAAGCTCCCTGTATTGTGTCATGCAAAAGATCAACCTTGATCGGTTTTTGCAGATAATCGATGCACCCGAGATCCCTGCACGCCTTTATAGTTTCCGGAGATGCATCGGTCGATATCATAATGACAGGTAAGTGCGAGATGCGGTCATCTGATTTGATAAGCCGAAGTGCTGCTATGCCGTCAAGTGTATCCATATGGACGTCGAGCATCACCAGATCTACTGCATCTAATTTAATTACCCTCAGGGCGTCGAGGCCGTTCCTGGCTGTCAAAATCTGGAATCCCAATCTCTTCAGAAGAAGGCCGATATACATCAGAAATGTCTTATTGTCATCTGCAAGCACGATCTTTTTCTGCACTGACTATCCCCCCAACTCTTAAACTGTCCTATTTTATACTATGCCGACAAACGAATCAATGTAGATGATGTACACACTTGACAGCTTTTGTAATTGCTCAATGCTCATTGTGCAATGTGTAGGCCTAACCCTCAGGGAGCTTTTTTCGAAACCAGACAACCAGCCACTACACTGCAAGCATCACAATCACCTTCTGACCGTTGCCACTTCTGTCACAAGTTCACTTTGCCACAATTTTGCCGGCGCATCGCCAACTGCTAGGGACAGCATATCGCATGAGCATAATAGCTGTTGAAAGCACAGTCAGTAGCATTAGGTGCCTGGAACGCAACCTTCCATGTATTAACTCCATTTTTCCAGTTCTCTATCGGAAAACATGCCGTGTTGGTTGCAACCCAATTAAAAATAGTAAATCCACCAGATAATGGATACGTCCCTGCAGGACACGTTGCAATAGAAGATGTAAACGCACTGTTCATTTGAGCTAAAAGGCCATAGACAGTTGTGCACCTCAAAGCCGAAAATGCAGTTGTTTGTTTTGAAGCATCGGGAAATACAAGCCCGTTGCCCAGAGTGTTAAGCTGAAGATCGCCATCGATCTCAATATCAGCGGAATATGTGAGCACGGGGAGCATACATCCTGCAACCATGAGAACTGCCAGGATTCTTCCGAATGATTTCATTGCCATTGAAAATCCTCCTTTTCATTTCTGAGTATATTTGTATATATGCACTTAAGATAACAGATTGGTGATGGAACCGGTTATTTATTTATCTTGAGCTCAGGTCACTCCCGATGCCTAATATGAAGCTAATGAGTGACCCGAAGAAAGCTCATTCAAACAAAACCTTTATTCCTTTTGTCTCACGAAAGACTCATTGGAAATTATCACGTTCATTGAATAAAATACCTCAGCAAGAATAGGGACAGGGGTTGTCACACAATTGAAATTGGAGGAATCTTCTTGTTCGAACAGGCATTCCTCTGGGAGCTTGTTTGAAGACAGCGACATTGTTTCACAATCATCATAATCTGGCTCGTTCAATCGGCGTTATATTTTATAGGGTGTGGGTGTGCGGGTTTTTTATGTGGGCTGCTTTGTGATCCCTGACGATCGATCCCTCCCGCACGGCGCAATCCTCGTTCAACCCGCAGATCATGAGTATGGACTCGATCTCGCGGGCCGTGAGTCCCATGGCATCCAGTTGGTCGATGATGCGCGCAAGCACACCGATCTTTCGGACCAGTGTAGCCATGATCTCCCTTTGTCGCTTTACATCTTCCGTGTCCTTGGTCCCCATTTGTTCTCCCTCAGTTTCCCGCGACCTCGACTGGCGGCATCACGTTCCCTTTTCTTGCTGGGGCCTCCTAGACCTTGAACTGTGCCACAACACCGTGCAGGGTCGTGGCAAGCCTTGCCAAATCGAATGCCGATTGAGAAATCTGGTTCGAGCCTGTTGAGATCTGGCTTGACGAGTCGGCTATCGCCTGGATATCCCCGCTCACCTGCTCGGATGCGGTCGACATCTCCTCCGTGGCCGAGGCTACCTGCTGCACCATTGACTGGAGTCCACCCACACTCTCTACGATGCTTTTCAGAGAATTCCCCGCCTGGATTGAACACGCCACTCCCACCTGGACTTGTTGTGTCGACGTCTCCATCTTCAAAACCGCTCCGTCCACTTCAGCCTGAATGCCGCCGATCATGCCGCGGATCTCGGAGGTGGCTTTGGCCGTCCTCTCTGCAAGCTTTCTTACCTCATCGGCAACGACCGCAAAGCCGCGGCCCTGTTCTCCCGCCCGTGCCGCTTCAATAGCTGCGTTCAATGCAAGCAGGTTCGTCTGGTCGGCTATGTCGTTGATCACATTGACGATCTCTCCGATCTGCGTTGACTTCTCCCCGAGATTCTTTACCGTGTCAGCGGACTCTGCCACTGCAACAGCAATGCTTTTCACGGCCTCTACCGACCGTCCGACAACCTTTCCCCCTTCATTTGCTGTATCTGTTGCAACGGTAGCTGACGAAGCGATATTGGCGGCGTTCCTGGCAACATCAACTACCGTCTGAGACATCTCTTCCGACGACGTCGCAATCTGAGCAGCCCTGCCTGATTGGTCTATTATCCCTCGCGACATCTCCTCCGCGCTCGTACTTAACTGTTCGCTAGCCGAGGCCATCGATTCCGCTGATGACTTCACATCAGCAATCATCCTCTTGAGAGTACTAACCATATTCTTCATAGCCAGAAAGATGCCTGTATCGTTGCCTGTTGTCTCAAGCTGCATGGTCAAATCGCCTTCTTCGATCCGCTTCGCAATGCCGGCGATATAAGCTGGTTCGCCGCCAAGTTGCTGTAGTAGCCTCCTTATAAATAAGCCCGCTGCGACAATAAACACTACCAGCACGCTCAGATAGACACTTAAAATGACATATTTTGATCTTTGCTGCGATGCCATAACCGATGCCGACTTGGCATCAACGATATTTTTGACTTCACTTCTGAATTGGCTGAGAGCATCCTCAGTTTCAATGAGGAGTGGTTTGGTTTCATCAGCATAAATCTTCCTTGCGAGATCCCGATTACCCTCTTTGATCGCCGCAACTATCTTAGGTGCGGTAGCGTGGAACTTCTTGTGTGGGTCCTCGATTTTTTTGTATATTTCTTCCAGTCCTATCGGGGGAATAAAGCCGTAGTACCATTTGCCGAGTTTGCATTGCGTGTGGTCGATCTTACCGGTGAAGTCCTTCCCGAAGAGGATTGTATCCACGGCGAGCGCTTCGTTCCACTTGTAGTGATCGATGATCCGCGGAGCGATCTGCCCTTGTGTCTCCCGGAGATTGTTCGATTCGGTCATTGCATTAATAATACTGTTGCCCGAGATTAGGGAGAAGGCTGCGAGTCCGATTAGGACAGCAGCCAGTGTGCCGATTGCCAAATAGATACTTTTTGCCAGAGTCATGCTTCTTTCCTCCTTGGATTGTCTTGGGACATAGCATAAGACCTCTATAACCAGGCATATCTCTTATCGGTCAGAACAGCCTCATCCTATATAGATATGAGTCCGTTTCTTCAATCGGACAAATTATGAATAGAGGATAGGATGCCATCCTATGGCAATGTTACGGAAGTCCTTTTTTCGAGAGAGAAAGGTTTTTGGAGGACGTCAGCTCATCGGCTCATGTAGCACTGATCTCAGACTGTAGAATGACTATGAGGGGGGGAGATTGAGCTGTTCCTCCGTCACCCATCTGCTGGCGTAGACCAGCAGCTCATGCAAGCCCGGAAGACAAAGTTTCTTCTTAATATGCTCTATATGGGTATGAACGGTCTTCACGCTCAGACACATCTTCTCCGCTATCTGCGGAGGACGTATACCCTGCCCGAGCAGCTGAAAGACCTCAACCTCGCGGTTACTGAGGATCGCCATCGGGGTTTCCGACTCCTTTTTCTTCAATGCGACAGGGGAGAGGAGCCGGGTAGAAATCCTGTCGCTGACAGCGACATCGCCTCTAATGACCTTCCATAGCGCCAGAATTACCTGCTCTGGGGACTCCTTTTTCATGACATAGCCCTTTGCCCCGGCCCGAAGGCAACGTTCTGCGTAGGTTGCCTCGTCCAGCATCGAAACGACGAGTATGGACATGTGTGGCCAGCGGAGCTGGATCTCCTCGATCAGTCGTATCCCGCTGCCGCCATCGAGTGACAGGTCAACAATCACGACGTCTGCTTCTGTTTGAGCGAGCCCCGCCAGAGCCGCCTCAATGGTTCCCGCCTCACCGCAGGTCATGAGGTCCTCTTCCATATTAATGAGTTGCGAGAGCGCATGTCTGACGAGAGGATGATCGTCGACGAGGAAGATACGGTGCTGTCGGCTATTGGGAGAGCTAAGCATGTGGTTTTCCTGTTCCTAACAATTTTCTCTGCGATTCATTATAAATGCAGGTTACCACCGCTCCACCGCCCAATCGACTTTCGACCGAAAGATCGGCGTTGATCAGCTGTGATCGGTAGCGCATAATGCGCGTGCCCATGCTGCCTTCCGAGAGCGGACCTAGTCCGGAGCCGTCGTCGGTGATTGTCAGAGTTATCCTGTTCATCATTTTATCAAGCGACACAATGATCCGCCTTGGCTTTCCGTGTTTGACGGCGTTAGTAATCGCCTCCTGAGCTATCCGGTAGAGATGAAGTGACGCATCGTGATCTTTGATCGACACGTCTTCTTTGCAGATGAACTCGCAAGACACATCGAAAAGGCGGGCGCACCCCGTGGTGAGATGCTCCAATGCAATCATTAAACTCTTGTCTCCTTTCTCGACGGGGATGAGCCCCCTTACGATGTGCTGTGTCTGTTCTTTTGCCATAGTGATCAATTCCTTGAGTTCTGCAGCGTTACCGGCAGCAGAGGGGAAATGCGTTGCAAGCAGCCGCTCCAGTACGCCACTTTTGTACGAGATCGCTGCAAGAACCTGTCCCAGGCCATCGTGCGTGTCCTGCCCAATCCGGATCCGTTCGCGCTCATCTATTTCGAGCATCTCACGTTCAAGGCTCTTTCGTTCGGTAACGTCGACACAGGACCCAACCAGACAAAGGAAGTTCCCTTCGGAGTCACGTACCACGCTGCCGGCGAAATGAACGTCGAAAAAAGACCCATCCTTTTTCCGGCCTTTTATTTCGCCAATATATCTGCCATTTTTCATCAGGCTTCTGACAGCTCCTTCAGCCTGCTCTTCAGTTTGCGTGAACGCCGCCGCAGGCATGCCAAGGACCTCAGAGGGGTCGCCGTACCCCCAGAGATCGAGAAAGGCACGGTTCGCGTACAGCAGGAGGCCGGTGTCGTCAGCCATGACAATTCCGCTGCACGCCGATTCGATAGCCGCGCTTTTGATCCGCAAAGCCTTCACTTTTTCAAGATCATCGGTTATGTCCCGAACCGTACCAACCACCCTGACCGGTGCCCCCGCCCCATCGCAGTGGACTTTTCCTCGTGCATGGATGTGCCGCACCGACCCATCAGACATCCTTGCCCGGTATTCCAGGTCTTTGAACATCTTTGTCTTCAAGGTCTCACGGTGATGCATCGGAATCAGAGGCCGGTCATCCGGATGAAGCAAGAAAATAAACTGCTCGAACGTGAGTTGGGACTCCCCGGGGCGTAAGCCGAAAATACGGAAAAATTCATCAGTCCCGATCAGTTGCTGTGTCTTGAGTTCCAACTCCCAGCTTCCGATGTGAGTAAGACGTTGTGATTCATTCAGCAATTCTCTGCTTTTTCTGACTACTTCTTCCGTCTTCTTGCGTTCGGTGATATCGTCAAAAGCAACGATGATCTTGCCTGCGGCAGCCGTGATTCTCAGTTCGAGGTCCTTGACCGAGCCATCTTTGCAGACAACTCTCCGCTCCACATTTTCAACCTTTTCTCCCTGAAAGACACTCTGGACAAGCATATTCCAAGCAGCCCTGATGCCCGTCCTGTCTGTTTCGTCCGGATATGCCTGGGACCACCACTGCTCCAAAGTTGGTATATCCGCGAGATCGTAACCCATGAGTTCAGGATGTTTTCTGTTCACATACTCCACCGTGCCATCCTTATTGACCATCGAGATGGCTATCGGGGCATTATCCAGCAACTTTTTGAATCTCTTCTCGCTGTCCCTCAATGTGCCTCCGCGGTCTGGGCAAGCGGCGGAACCCGTTTGTTCAGATTGCTCAACTTATCGAGCAGTTCCTGCTTTTTTTCCTTCTTCTCTGCCATTGGGCCCTCCCATCAACAATATGCAGATATCTTATCGCATAAAAAAAGCTAAGGCAATGATATGCAGCGATGAAAATGCCGTTATACTTTTTTTGTGTCTCTGTCGATGAAGTTTATATTACTGTTTTTTTGCAAACTTGCGACCTTATTCGCATTTTATACAGTAGAGAGTGATATATATCTTTAATAAACAGTACGTTCATGCTGGCATCTAATTTGCTATATAATACCTAAAGTAGATCCAGTTTATCGTCAAAGGAGAGGGAATAGGTTTTTGAAGATGTTCATGTCTGAGACCTGAAAATTGCTATGCGTGATATACCAACAGAAGAGCTGGATGCGTTACAAAGCCATTCGTCAATGCTGTCTGCATTGTTGAATGACTCGACCGACTCTATCTATTTCAAAGATCATCGCTGCCGTTTCGTTATGGTGAGCCGCACGAAAGCACAGCACCTCGGTCTTCCCGTTGATCAGATTATTGGAAAGACAGACCATGATTTTTTCCCTCAGGACGAGGCGCAGCAGGCATTTGAAAATGATGTGAGGGTTATTACGACAGGGCAACCGTTAGAACTGGAAGAAGAGCTTACCCGTCCGGATGGCAGCTCCGTGTGGAATTCAGTCAAAAAAGCTCCCTGGAGAAATAAGGAGGGAGAGATTATTGGCATGTTCGGCATCACAAGAGATATCACCATGAGGAAAAAATATGAGCAGCATATACTTGATATGCTCACCATCGCAACGCATGATATCCGAAACCCATTGGCCTCGATGGGCATGACCCTGAAGCTCCTCAGACGTGGATCGTTCGGCCCCATTGATGACAGTGTCAAAGCGACGCTCGAGGACCTGTCTTCCCGAAATCTGCGCCTGGAGCATATCGTCTCCGACTATTTATGCAAAGCATCACTTCACAATGTTCATATGCCCGGCAAGGACACCATCGACTTACGCGAAGATGTGATTGATCCGGTCCTTGATGAGTGTGCGGACCTGATTGCAAAGAAACACATTACGATTGATAACCGGCTCAAGTCGATACCGGGTCATTCAGTGCTGATCAAAGCCAACCGTGTTTGGATCATGATTGTTTATCGCACGCTCATCAGCAATGCAATAAAGTTTGGCGGCGAAGGATGCGAGATTTCATTTGGACGAGAAGACCATGGATCCGAATATGTCTTCAATGTCTGGGACAGCGGGCCGGGGGTGTCTGCAGAAAAAAGGGACAAGATATTTGAAAAATTTGAAAGCATCGGAAGCACTGGTCTGGGTCTGCCAATCAGTCGGGACCTCATCGAAAAACATGGCGGGAAATTATGGTATGAACATACTGCGGGGGGACACCCTAACTTTAAATTTTCACTTCCAAAATAGCAAAAAGGTTTGCATTCACCTGCAGAAGCAGCGCTTATGACGGAAGCGGCATGCCAGAGGATATCCGGTCACCAGGCTTAAACTCGCAAACTTACCGTCAGAGTTCGACGATCCTCGTGCTGATCTCGATCGCCGCCTCGGCACCCTGGCCGGCAGAGATGATCGCCTGGGAGTGGCCCTGGCGAAGAGCACCGAGGACAAAGAGGCCGGGGATGCTCGACTCACCCGCGCCCCGCGTCACGATCTTGAACCCCTCGGCGTCGCGCTCCGGGTCGAGGCCCTCGAGGTACTCGTCGTTCAGGGAGATCCCGCCCCACCCCAGGATGACCTCGCACGGGATGACGCGCCCGTCGCTGAGACGCACCCCCTCGAGGGTCGCCTCGCCGAGTAGCTCTTCCGGCCGTCCCTCGACCAGGCCGATTCCCTCATCCTCTAAAAGCGTCTTGTACACCTGAGCCGGAGAGAAGCCGTGGGCAAGGAAGGTCACGTCGCTGGTATACATCTGCTTCATGCCTATGCTGAGGCGCACACCGTTGATAGTACGGTCGATGACAAGCAGCTTTTTGCCGGTGGCACGGTAGCCGTCGCAGATCATACAGGTGTAGTAGGAGATGCCGAAGAAGCGATGGAGGTTCTTGAAGGGAGCGAGGGTCTCGTTGGCCCCTGAGGCGGCGATGACGAAACGGGAACGGTAGGTCTTCCCCCCGGCCTGCACCTCGAAGTGCCCCTCGGAGTGCCCTGTCGGGGCCGTGACGCGCTCCACCTTGGCGCGCTCGATAGCGACGCCAAAGCTCTCCACCTGGGCGAGGCCGGTTTTCAGGAGCTCCGGACCTGAGACAACACTAAGGCCGAGATAATTCTCGATGTGTTTCGCGTAGGCGGTCCGCCCCCCGGGGGTGTGGAACAGCATGACGCGGAAGTTGTAGCGTCCGAGGTGAATGCAGGCCTGCAAACCTCCCGGGCCCGCCCCGATGACAATACAGTCAAGAGGTCCTTCGGTGTCCATGCCGCCCTTTAATTCCATAGCTCCTCCTTCAGAAAACCAGCGCTGCTAATTAGACCTTACCTGTTTAGCTGAAAAAAAACATAGCACTATCGGGTGCGCTTGTCAACCGGCCAACACCGGTCACAGCGGAAACTTCAAGCGGACGGCGCTCTCCTATCTGGACAAATACAGACACATTTATTGAGCCAGACGAAAAGGGAGGGAGACCGAGATATCCCTCCCTTTTTCAA
This sequence comes from Thermodesulfovibrionales bacterium, assembly GCA_049799315.1. Classification (GTDB taxonomy): domain Bacteria; phylum Nitrospirota; class Thermodesulfovibrionia; order Thermodesulfovibrionales; family UBA6898; genus PALSA-1316. The sequence continues at coordinate 42,658 of JBARHQ010000055.1, forward strand.
TTGCTTATTTGAGACCGAGGTCCTTTGCTGCCGCTTTGAGTAAATCGTCTTTCTTGAAATTGCTCATCATTGGGTTTTTTGACGCTTTCGCGGCCGCGATTAATTCCTTCTCCGTTTTGAACTTCTTTAAGAGATCGGCCTTCGAAGGAGCAGGCTTGCCTGCATCAGTGTGACAACCCTTACACTTATCCCATCCTGAAGCCTTCTCTTTCACTTCGCCTGCTTTTTCAGCGGCCTTCTCCTTTAGTTCACCCGCTTTCTCAGCAGCCTTTTCCTTTAGTTCTCCAGCTTTTTCAGCAGCTGTCTCCTTTAGTTCACCCGCTTTTTCGGCGGCCTTCTCCTTTAGTTCTCCGGCTTTCTCTGTGGCCTTTTCTTTCACTTCCCCTGCCTTTTCCTTTGCCTTCTCGCACCCCATGGTCACGGCCAGGGAAAAAGCTAACGCGAGGGAAAGAACCAACACCAAATATTTTCTCATGATCTGAACACCCCTTTCTTTACAGCATTTGTACATTTTTCAGAATATTCATTCTGAATCATTTTATTCCTAAACATAAGTTTACCATGCGCCCGCAGTTTGTCAACCGCAAAAAAAATGAAGCTGAAGGATCAGTTCTACACACTTGACAGCTTTTGTAATTGCTCAATGTGCTTTGTGCAATGTGGAGATCTGACCCTCAGGGAAGTTCATTAGAGACTCAAACTAAGCCAGACTTATTCAACGATTCTCTAATACAATATGAGTCCCAAGC
>JBARHQ010000056.1:0-60637 GCA_049799315.1 Thermodesulfovibrionales bacterium
ATGGTCATGGCACGATTCTCCTTACGGATTGTATTCTACCCTAAGCATCCTGACAAAAAACAGGCCTGATTCGGTTATAATCTACATCAACGTTGATAAAGTCGTAATAAGTCGTCATACCCGCGAAGGCGGGTATCCATGGGCTATCAACTTCTTGAAAAGAATGGATTCCCGATTAGGGACTTCGGGAATGACAGCCTTATAAAAGACCTTTCACGAAGCTGTCAACGTTCAATGCGTATAACTATTTTTCTGGAGGTTTTTTGCTATGAATGAACAGAACAACGAACCGCTCGAAGGCTCTTTAAAGGGATATAAGGAGAAGATCAGCCCACATGTCAAGGCAACGCTGAAATGGGAAAGGGAGCTGATCTTCACCGGCAGGACACAGGAAGGTTATGAAATCGAGTACGATGCGCATGTCCAATGGGGGTGCAAGCCGACGGATTCGTTGCTGCTGAGCCTGGCCGGTTGCATGGGGATCGATGTCGTGATGTTCCTGCAGAAGATGAAGGTCGAACTTGCAGACTTCAGGATCAACCTGGTAGCCGAAAGAAACCCGACACCGCCCCAGTACTTCAAAAAGATAGATTGTGTCCTTCATATAGCCGGCAAGAACATCGACAAGAGAAAGGTCGACCGTGCAGTCTCCCTTTCGCAGGAAAAATACTGCTCGGTCTATAATTCGCTCAGAAAGGATATGGAGGTCAACGTCACCTATACCCTGGAAGACAAGGAGCCACCGGCTGAAAGACCGGTTATCGATTAGAGAACAAAGCTACAGCATAAGACGGTATTGTTTTAGCAACGGGATTAATCGAAGCGTAGACGCACCCCATCATAATTTTTTTTCCCTTTACCCAGGGGCATGGTACACTATATCTTATTATGGATTTCAAACTGGTCCTCTCAAAACTCCTGACCTCTTTTTCGGAAAATAATATTCGTTATGCTCTCATCGGCGGATTTGCACTGGGTATATGGGGCGTGGCGCGCGGCACGGTCGATATAGATTTTCTTGTCAATCGTGAGGACATGGAAAAGGTTGATGAGCTGATGCATGGTCTGGGTTATGAATGTAGATACAGGACGGAGAATGTCACTCAATTCGTATCACCTCTGCAGGTTTTTGGTGAAGTGGACTTCCTCCATGCATTCAGAATGCATTCTCTGGGCATGCTTGAACGAGCAGAAGAAAGGCCGTTATTCAATGGGGCCGTTTCTGTGAAGGTGCTGAAAATTGAGGATCTGATTGGCCTCAAGGTGCAGGCGATTGCGAACAATAAGGATAGGTCAACCGTGGACATGGCAGATATAGAAGCACTCATGTCGGTAAACAGGACCGGAATGGACTGGGGCCTGATCGAAGAATATTTTGGCTTGTTCGGACTTGATGAATTGATCGTGGAGTTAAGGAGAAAATATGGCTACGCTCAGTGAAAGTGAAAAGATAGAGCTGCTGAGATTGGCCGGGAACCATTCATTGAAAAAAGACATGGAACACATTGCAGCCCACCGGCATAATCCTGTGGTCATTGATGGTGAGGTCGACCTGGACCGGCTCATTGAGTTCCTGACGCAATACAACGAATTCATAAACCATGAGCGGAAAGCGTTCACGCCTATTGACGACAGCGGGATGAAACTCTAAAGAAACATTGTATCGAACACCCTCCCCTTAATCCCCATCCCCTGAAGGGAGGGGAACAAAATATTTCCGGATAATTCACGGAAAAGCACTATTTAAAGAATTATCTCGGTTCCGATTCCCTCTTTGGTGAAGATCTCAAGCAGGAGACAGTGGGGGATCCTGCCGTCGACGATGTGGGTCTTGCTTACACCGCTTTCAAGCACGCTGAGACAGGACTGGACCTTCGGCAGCATCCCGCCGCTGATGGTACCGTCTTTAATCAGCTTTGATATCTGACTCTTTTTAAGGGTTGAAAGGATATCTCCCTCTTTATCGAGAAGTCCGGCAACGTCCGTAAGCAGAATCAGTTTTTCGGCCTTCAGTGCCGAGGCAATGGCAGCAGCAACAAAATCTGCATTGATATTCAGGGTCTCACCTGCAGGCCCGACGCCGATCGGCGCAATGACCGGGATAAAACCCTCCCGGTCGAGGCTCTCGATAATGCCGGGATTAATCGAGGTGACCTCGCCGACAAGACCGAGGTCGATGATCTCGCTGACGCCGGTCTCCGGGGTAATCTTTTTTATCAGCTTCTTCCGCGCATGGATAAGGTTACCGTCTTTGCCACTCAGGCCCGCTGCCTTTCCTCCGTGCCGGTTGATCAGCGAAACGATCTCCTTATTGATCAGGCCGCCCAATACCATCTCGACAATATCCATCGTCTCCTGATCAGTCACCCGCTGCCCGTTCACAAACTCCGGTTTTTTGCCCATCTTCTCCATGGTTGCGGAGATCCTCGGTCCGCCGCCGTGAACGATCACGGTCCTGATGCCGATATAACTCAGCATGACGACATCACGGGCAAACGACTCTTTCAGTTCTTCTTTTGTCTGTGCAGCGCCGCCGTATTTTATAACGAAAGTCTTACCGGCAAAATTCTTGATGTAGGGAAGTGCATCAAGAAGAATTTCAGCCTTCTTTATAATTTCCTTCATCAGTCCTTCCTCTCAAAACACGGCAGGCATACCGTCTTTCCGTTTATTATGCGGGCCCGGGGCTCCATCATCTGCTCCCCGCAGCAGTCACAGGTTAGACTCCTGTAAATATGGGCCTCGGAAGGCATTACCGCCTTGCAACGGGTCACGGCCAGGATATCTTTATCAGCGGCCTCCAGTATATAGGTCAGCTTTGCCGCCTTCCTGTCATGGACAACCTTCTGGACATTTTTTGTCCGGACACCCTTCATATATTTTTCCCAGGCCTTTTTATCTTCAGCTGATTCAGGCTGCTTCCTGAGATTGACCGAAATCCTGATGCTTCTGCCGGACGGCCGCTTGATAAAGGTGTATACCTGTTTGCCGTAGTCATTAAAAATCAGGTTACCCTTGCCAAAGGTGCAGCCGGTCATCACCTGGACGGCGTCTACGGCACAGGAGCTGTTCTCGACGATCGCAACCAGTTCTTCATCCTCTGCGCGGTCTCCGAACTCCTTCAGGGCACGGAGTGCGACACGATATCCTATGGCAAGACCGGGGCATGAATGTCCGTGAAACTCCACTGCTTCGTCATATGTTTTCATACAGGAATTTTACACCAAAACACGGTCTGCTTACAATTTCACATCAGCCTTTACGATGATCGGCTGATAGCCTTCCTGACCCAATTGTTCCGCCACCGAATAAGCCCTGCTGAAACTCCTGAAATTGCCAATCCTTACGCGATGGAAGACAGTGCCTCTGATTTCAGCCTGTTCGATAGAGACATTGTCGTATTTGAGGCTGAGCGCCTCTTTGAGCCTGACCGCATTGGCCCCTTCGGTAAAGGCTCCGGCCTGGATCGCAAACAGACCTTTTCTCTCCACTGCCTGGACCTTCACCGTTCTGATATACGTCGTATCCCTGCCGGTCACTTCAAGAAGCACCCGCGACGTACCCGGACCGATAACTCCGATCTCTTTTGCTACCGCGTATGAAAGATCTATGTCCCGGCCGGCGATAAAAGGCCCCCGGTCATTTACCGTGCATTCTGCAGCCTTATTGTTGGATAGATGAGTGACCTTCAATCTCGTGCCGAAAGGATATTCCTTATGCGCACAGGTATTCGCATGCATATTGAATATTTCGCCCGAGGAGGTCGGCCTTCCGTGGAAATCAGCACCGTACCATGAGGCCACGGCATAGGACTTATCATAAGTGTCGTTGGAACTGAGTTCACTGCGGGTGGTAGAACAGGAATAAAGGGACACCATGAATAGCAATATAATCAGACGACTCATGGCTTGATAAAATCGTATTTCAGACGATGTAATCATGAGATCTATAACAAAATCCCCCTCACCCCACCCCTCTCCCTCAAGGGGCGAGGGAAACGGTCAATTCGCAATAGACAGGAATGCCGAATAAATGCTGCCTGCAACACCTTCCAGTCATTTCATACAGCCTGCCAGCCTTACTCCGGAACTCCCTCACTGTTATGCCTTCGTTTACGTGATCCATGATCATTTCCTGTTGTCATTGCAGAGTTTTTGAGGTGTTTCTGTTTGTTGCATGCAACATTAAGATTTATCCTTTACAGAATATAACGGCTGAGATCTTCATCCTTTACTATATCACTCAGTTTTTCCCGCACATAGGCGCGGTCGATCCCAAGGCTCGACCCCTGTTTTTCAGGCGCCTCGAACGAGATGTCCTCAAGCAGCTTCTCCAGAATGGTGTGCAATCTCCGGGCTCCTATATTTTCCGTCTTGTCATTAACGTGCGCGGCGATGTCCGAGATCTCGTCCACGGCATCATCGTCAAAGGTGATCGTCACATTCTCGGTCGCAAGCAATGCTGTGTATTGTTTTACAAGGGCATTGTGCGGTTCGGTCAGGATCCTTATGAAATCAGCCTTGCCGAGCGCGTCGAGCTCCACGCGGATCGGAAACCTGCCCTGAAGTTCTGGGATAAGGTCCGACGGTTTTGCCATGTGAAAGGCCCCGGAGGCGATGAAGAGTATATGTTCGGTTTTGATCGGCCCGTATTTGGTCGTAACAGTCGAACCTTCGACAATAGGCAGCAGGTCCCGCTGGACACCTTCTCTCGAAACATCCGGTCCATGACCGCTGCCCTTACTCGCGATCTTGTCTATTTCATCGATAAAGACAATACCGGTCTGCTCAACACGCTCGACCGCCTCCTGGATTATCTTGTCCATATCGATCAGTTTGTTCGACTCTTCCTGCTCAAGGATAACCATCGCCTCAGGGATCTTCACCTTCTTCCGCTTCGACTTCTCAGGCAGAAGGCTCCCCAGCATGGACTTGAGGTTCATCTCCATATCCTCAAGACCGATATTCGATATGACCCCAAAGGGCATCGACTTCTCACGGACCTCGATATCCACATACCTCGAGGAGAGCTTGCCGTCCCGCAGCTGCTCTCTCAGCCTTTCCCTCGTTTCGCGGTTCGTTTCGCGGTCCTGCTCATCGAGTTCAGCTGCCTTCAAATGGCGCGGAAGCGGGAGAAGCAGGTCCAGAACCCGCTCTTCCGCAAAAAGCTTTGCCTTCTCCCTGATCCTGTCGAGATGCTCGCTCTTTACCATATTCACCGAGATCTCGGTCAGGTCCCTGATCATGGATTCGACATCGCGGCCCACATAGCCAACCTCGGTGAACTTCGATGCCTCTATTTTCAAGAACGGTGCGTTGGCGAGCTTCGAGAGACGGCGCGCGATCTCGGTCTTGCCGACACCGGTCGGGCCGATCATGATTATGTTCTTCGGAAGCACCTCGTCCTTAAGATCCGGGGGCAGCTGCTGCCGGCGCCAACGGTTTCTCAGTGCGATCGACACTGCTTTCTTGGCCTTATTCTGTCCGATAATGAATCTGTCCAGCTCCTCGACGATCTTCCGCGGTGTCAGTGTCTCCATGCTATGACAGCTCCTCAATGCTGATATTTTCGTTCGTATAAATGCAAATGCCGGACGCGATTTTCATGGCCTTTTCGATAATCTCCCTTGCGCTGAGTTCCGTATTCTCATACAATGCCTTGGCAGCTGCCTGCGCAAACGCCCCTCCAGAGCCAATCGCCGCAGACCCCTCATCCGGCTCGATAACGTCGCCGGTGCCCGATATGATAAAGACATGTTCCTTGTCTGCTATGATCAGCAGTGCCTCAAGCCTGCGCAGCATCTTGTCCGTGCGCCAGTCCTTGGCAAGCTCAACCGCAGCACGGGTCAGATTTCCCCGGTACGCCTCAAGCTTTCCCTCGAACTTTTCGAACAAAGTAAAGGCGTCGGCAGTCGCTCCGGCAAACCCGGCAATCACCTTATCGCCATACATCTTCCTTATTTTTTTGGCATTATGTTTCAGAACGGTATTGCCGAGCGTCACCTGTCCGTCACCACCGATGGCGACCTTTCCGTTTCTTCGGACACAGAGTATTGTGGTAGCGTGAAACATCCTCACCTCTTCATACGTTTTGATCTGTTAGTTTACACGATAAGATGGGTCGCTGTCATCAGACGGTAGAGTGAAGATTAACTCCCCCTTCCCCCTCTTAAGATAAGAGGGGGTGCCGAAGGCGGGGGCGTTATTGTTTGAGCTTTTTCCTGAGGGTCAAACGGTTAATACCCAGGATTCGGGCGGCTTCAGACTGGTTTTCTTTTGTATACGACAGGATATAGTCCAGCAGTGGCTTGTCAACCTCAGCATGGATTTTTTCGTAGATGTTCTTCTCCTTCCTGCTCAGGGCTTCACGGACAAGGGGTATCACTGCCGCGGATATGGTTTCTATGGTCTCTGCTGCACCACCCCTCCCGGCAGCAGACTGCTCGCCAAGTTCCCTGAGTTCAAAGGTTGTAAGATACGGCGTTTTGCTCAGCGCAATCCCGGACCGGATGATGTTTTCCAGTTCCCGGATATTCCCGGGCCATTCGTAAGACTCCATTTTTTTCAGAAAGGCCTTCGTGACACCCCTGATCAGACGCGGTGCAGTATGCCGGTAGCGGTTCACAAAAAACTGGACAAGGGGAACGATGTCCTCCTGCCGCTCGCGCAAGGGGGGCACCTGTATCGTCGTAACCCTCAGGCGGTGGTAGAGGTCCTCCCTGAAGGTACCTTCCCTGACCATCTGTGCCAGGTCTCTGTTGGTGGCTGAAATGACACGGACGTTCACCTGGACCTCCCGTATGCTGCCCAGAGGATAGAAGGCCTGGGTCTGCAAAAACCGGAGCAGTTTCCCCTGGAGGGCAAGAGGCATTTCGCCTATTTCGTCGAAGAAGACAGACCCTTCGTCTGCGATTTTGAGCATACCCTCTTTCGCGGCTGAGGCACCGGTAAACGAACCCTTCTCAAACCCGAACAACTCAGACTCAAGAAGATTATCCGGGACAGCAGCGCAATTGACAACAACAAAAGGCTTACCGAAGCGTGACGAAAGCTGCGCTATCGACTCGGCAATAAGCTCTTTCCCGGTCCCTGTCTCTCCGGTAATCAGAACAGGAGCCTCGACCTGTGCCAGCCGGGCCAGCTTCTTACAGGTCTGCATGATCGATGTCGAGTGCCCAACGATGGCGCAGGTCGGCACCGGAGGAACATGCCTGATCTCGATGACATGCTTTAGTTCACTGCGCAGCGTATGCACTTCATCGAAAAACAAACGTAGGTCATCGCGCCGAAGCGGTCTCTGCATGGTCTCATATGCGCCGGCAGTTACCGCCTTCATGGCCAATTCAGTATTCTTCAGCCGGGTAACCGCCACCACAACGCCCTTCTCGCTGAGTTCACTAATCAGGCTGGTCTTCGTGGTATCAAGATCAATAAAGACAACAGCATCCCCCGGCTTCTTCGAGTTTGACAAGAGCACGGAGTCTTTCGGCAGGGCAGCAGCCAGTTCTTTTTTCAACGAATCGTCGGTTGTATAGACAAGCGCAGTCTTCATGATGTCGGTTATATATATTATATACAGCCTATATTTTTATTAATCAAGCTTTATTTTTTATCCTTGTCCGAATCTGACAGTGGGTGTGCCCTGTCATATATATCAATGAGGTGCGTGAGATCGAGATGGGTATATTTCTGGGTAGTCGAAAGAGAGGAATGACCGAGCAACTCCTGGATGACCCGAAGATCAGCGCCGCCCTGAAGCAGATGTGAAGCGAACGAATGCCTCAGTGTATGCGGTCCGATCGGGCCACTGATTCCGATGAGCCGCGCGTATTTCACCACAATTCTCCTGATGCCGCGGTCAGAAAAAGGAGTCCCTCTCCTGTTCAGAAACAGGGCATTATGCTTCCGCTTCAGCAATATTTTTTCGACCAGATAGGTCTTGATGGCATCAACCGCCTTTGATCCGACCGGGACGATGCGCTCCTTTTTTCCCTTGCCGCGGACCTTCACCAGCCCCTCTCGCGTGTTCACATCCTCAACCTTCAGCCCTGCCACCTCGCTCACGCGCAGACCGCTTGAATAGAGGAGCTCAAGGATGGCACGGTCCCGCGCCTGCATGAACCCGATCGCCCCGGGCTTCTCGACAAGGGAAAAGACATCGTCAACCGTCAAAAATTTTGGAAGAAGCTTCGGCGTCTTGGGGCTGGATACCAGTTTTGCTGGATTCGACTTGATCTGTCCTTCACGATACAGATATTTGAGGAACGACCGGACCGCCCCGAGCCTCCTTCCGGCCGTCGTCTTGCTTAGCCCGGCCCTGATCTGCAGAGCGATAAACCCCCGTATGTCGATAAGTTCGATATCTGCAGGGGCCTTCTTCACATGAGCACTGAACTCTTCGAGGTCTTTTCGGTAGGCCCTGACCGTATGCACAGAAGCCGCCCGCTGGACCTCAAGATACCGTATAAACTTGTCGATATGTTCTTTCAAATCCCTTTGAGGTATTGTTCCCAGCCTGTTAATGCCTTTTCGACAATGAGGGCACGCCGCGCTTTCTTGTCGCGGATCTTCAAGGCATTCTCCGGAACCGGGAACAATCCGAAGTTAATGTTGCTCGGCTGAAAGTTTTTGCTCTCGGTCTCGATAAGATGCCTGATCAGCGCGCCATGCGCCGAAGAGGGGGGAACATCTTCTGCCCGTCGCCCCGTTATTCTTGATGCGGCATTAATCCCCGCGATCAGCCCCATGGCCGTGGATTCTATATAACCCTCAACCCCTGTAACCTGCCCGGCCACAAAAAGGTCTGGTCTGGCCCTCAACGAAAGATCTTTGTTCAGAGCCAGCGGCGCATTGATAAAGGTATTTCTATGGAGACTGCCATAGCGGAGAAATTCGGCCTTCTCAAGGCCCGGGATCATGCTGAAGACTTTTTTCTGTTCCGGCCATTTCAGCCTGGTCTGGAAGCCGACAAGATTATATGCAGTCAGCTCCCTGTTTTCTGCCCTCAGTTGCACCACCGCATAGGGGTCCCTACCGGTCCGCGGATCAGGGAGCCCGACCGGCTTCATCGGCCCAAACCTCGGCGTATCGACCCCACGGACAGCCATCACCTCTATCGGCATGCAACCCTCAAAAACCCTGTTTTCCTCAAAATTGCGGGGCGTCACCCTGTCTGCCTCGGTCAACGCAGCGTAGAACTGTTCATAATCTTCCTTCGTCATCGGGCAATTGATATAATCGTCGCCACCCTTCCCGTAACGGGACATCCGGTATACTTTTTCATAGTCGATAGACTCCGAATCAATGATCGGTGCAATGGCATCATAGAAGTAGAGATAATCACTGCCGACGATCCCTGAGAGTTTTTTGGTCATCGCCTCTGAAGTCAGCGGCCCGGTCGCAAGAATGGTGAGCCGGTCCGGGATCTCTGTCATCTCTTCCCTGATCACCTCGATATACGGGTGATTGTCCAGCCTCTGCGTTATGAATTCGGCAAAGACCGTGCGGTCAACCGCCAGTGCAGAACCGGCGGGAACCGTTGCTGTTTCTGCCGCTTCCATAATCAGGGATCCTGCCATAGAGAGTTCTTTCTTCAGCAGTCCCGGGGCGCTCTGAGGGTCGTTTGACCGCAGAGAGTTAGAGCAGACAAGCTCTCCCAGCAGGCCCGTTTGATGGGTCTCCGTAAGCTTATGAGGTCTCATTTCATAAAGAGCGACCCTGACACCACGCGATGCCGCCTGCCAGGCAGCCTCCGAACCCGCAAGTCCCCCGCCAACAATGATCAATGAATCTGACATGTTTGATTGTAACTGAATTGATTATGAAATGCTAAAATAACGACTGATATGGTGCTGGACTATATAACGTTGACAGGTCTTGCTGCAGGGACCCTGACTACTGCTGCTTTTATACCCCAGGTGATCAGGACCTGGAGGACACGGTCGACCAGAGACATCTCCCTCGGGATGTTTGTCGCATTTTGCGCAGGCATCGCCTTATGGACTGTCTACGGATTTCTGATAGATTCGATCCCGGTCATTGCCACGAACAGCATAACTTTTATACTCGCCTCGATTATCCTCGCCCTGAAGTTACGACACAAATAGACGAAGCAACGTTACGCCGAATTCTCCTGTTCCACTTCCGCTGTTTTCTGCCTGAACTTTCTCCCCTTCCAGATCAGATAAATCGCGGGATAGATCGTCAGTTCAAGGATCTCGGACGTTATGACACCGCCGATCATCGGAGCCGCGATCCGCTTCATGACATCAGAGCCGGCGCCGTGACTGAACATGATGGGGATAAGACCGGCAAGAATCACTCCGACAGTCATCAGCTTCGGGCGTATCCTCTTGACCGCGCCGTGCATAATCGAATCCTTCAGATCTTCGACGCTATTCATCCTCCCCTCTTTCTTCCATTGTTCGTAGGCAAGATCAAGGTAGAGCAGCATGATGACGCCGGTCTCGGCATCAAGCCCGGCAAGCGCAATCATGCCGACCCAGACAGCAATGCTTAAGTTGTAATTCATGAAATAAAGGAACCAGAACGAACCGACCAGCGAGAAGGGCACTGCCAGCAGAACGATCATGGTTTTGACCGATGACCTGGTGTTCATGTATATCAGCACAAAGATGATCAGCAGCGTGAGGGGAATGACCAGTCTGAGCCGTTCCTCCGTCTTGACCATGTATTCATACTCACCGCTCCACTGAAGTCGGTAGCCATCCGGAATCTTCAGGGAGGCGACCTTCTTTTTTGCCTCGTCGACATAGCCGCCAATATCTCTCCCCGAAAAATCTATGTAGACGTACGCTGCCAGAAGCCCCTCTTCGCTCTTGATCATGGCAGGACCCCGTACGGTTTTGATCTCCGCAAGCTGACCAAGAGGCACCTGCAGAACAGCAGGGAACGTGGAAGACTGTGAGGATGTGCCCTTGGTCATTCCAGCGTCTGAAGCCGAAGAGCCCGCGGCATTGGCATTCATCATCACGGGCACCAGTATCCTCTTCAGCATCTCGGGACTGCTCCTGAGCTCACGCGCATATCGCAGGTTCACCGGATAACGCTCCCTGCCCTCGATCGTTGTCGTCAGGTTCATGCCGCCCACAGCCACCTCTATGATCTCCTGGACGTCACCGACAGCAAGTCCGTAACGCGCTGCGGCCTCACGGTTCACCGCAATATCAAGAAAATATCCGGTCGTGACCCTCTCGGCATAGACGCTCCGGGTCCCTTTGATGTCCTTGATCGCCTGTTCGATCTCCATGCCGATCCGATCAATCTCATCGAGCTTCGGTCCCATGATCTTGACCCCGACCGGCGTCCTGATACCGGTCGAAAGCATATCTGTCCTGGCCTTGATAGGCATGGTAAAGGAATTTGCAACACCGGGGATGCTCAGGATGTCGTTCATCTCGTTCTTCAGTTTTTCAGGGTCCATGCCGGGCCGCCATTCAGACTCAGGTTTGAGATTGATGACCGTCTCGAACATCTCCATCGGCGCGGGGTCTGTGGCGGTCTCGGCGCGGCCAGCCTTGCCGAAGACCTGGGCAACCTCAGGGATGCTCTTCAGGAGTCTGTCCTGCATCTGGAGGAGCCTGGACGCCTCGGTTACCGAAGCCCCGGGTACCGTGACCGGCATATAGAAAAGAGTACCTTCATAAAGAGGCGGCATGAATTCATTGCCGAGCTTTGTTATGGGGTAGACCGTACAGACCATGATAATCACCGCAAGGAGCACCACGGTCCAACTGTGTTTCAGCGAAAAGGCCACACGCGGCCTGTAGAGCTTGCCGAGAAAGACAATAATCGGATTTTTCTCTTCCGGACGGATCTTCCCCCGAATAAACATCGTCATCAGGACCGGTGTCAGGGTAATGGCAAGAAATGAAGCAAAAAGCATGGCGAAGGTCTTGGTGTAGGCAAGAGGCTTGAACAACCGCCCTGCCTGTGCCTGCAGCGTAAAAACAGGAAGAAAGGCGACCGAAATAACGAGCAGCGAAAAGAAGAGAGAGGGGCCGACCTCTTTGGCGGCCTCGATGATTACGTCAGTCCTGCTTTTACCCCCCCTTATTTCTCCCCTTTGAGGAGGGGAGGATTGAGGAGGGGTATGCTCCCATTCCTCGAGCTTCTTATGCGCATTTTCGACCATGATGATCGAGGCATCCACCATGGCGCCGATCGCAATAGCTATGCCGCTGAGGCTCATAACGTTTGAGGTAACGCCGAGATAGTACATGCAGATGAAGGAAATAATGATCGCGATCGGAAGCGTCAGGATGACAACCAGGGCTGAAGGCAGGTGGAAAAGGAAGACGATACAGACGGCGCTCACCGCAACGACAAGCTTTATGATCTCCTCCTTCAAGGTATTGATCGCGTTATGTATCAGGTCAGAGCGGTCATAGGTGACAACAACTTTCACCCCCTCCGGCAGGCTCGGCTCTATGGCCCGGATCTTCTCCTTGACCCTGTCTATGACATTCAGGACGTTTTCGCCGAACCTGACAACAACGATCCCGCCCGCTACCTCGCCCTTGCCGTCAAGGTCAGCCAGACCCCTGCGTATCTCAGGGCCTATCCTGACAACTCCAATGTCTTTCAAAAGGACCGGCGTTCCTGCCCCATTGGTGCCGACAGAGATGTTCTTGATATCGTCTATGCTTTTTATATAGCCGCGTCCCCTGACCATATACTCTATACCCGAGAATTCGAGCACCCTGCCCTCCACATCCTTATTGCTCTTTCGTATTGCATCCATGACGGTCGGCAGCGGGATGTTATAGGCAAGGAGTTTATTGGGATCAATGGTTATCTGATACTGTTTGACAAAGCCGCCGATGCTGGCGACCTGTGAAACACCCGGCACGCTCTCCAGTGCCAGTTTCAGATTGAAGTCCTGCAAAGAACGGAGTTCGGCAAGGTTCTGCTTTCCGGTCTGGTCGATCAGGGCATATGAAAAGCCCCATCCGACGCTTGTCGCATCAGGGCCGAGTGTCGGATTAACATCTGCGGGTATCTTGTTCCTGACCGACTGCAGGTATTCAAGCACCCTGGACCGCGCCCAGTATATATCGGTACCCTCTTCAAAAATAACATAGATAAATGAACTCCCGAGAAATGAAAAGCCCCTCACCGCCTGGACCTTTGGTGCGGCAAGCAAGGTGGAAGTTATCGGGTACGTGATCTGGTCCTCAACAAGATCGGGGCTTTTGCCGGCCCATTCTGTATAGATGATGACCTGCGTATCGCTGAGGTCGGGTATGGCATCAAGGGGCGTATTTATTAAAGACCAATAGCCCCAGATTGAAAGCGAAGCAACAAACAGGAAGACGATGAACCTGTTTCTGGCGCTGTATTCAATTATTTTTGCGATCATACTACCGTAAGGCGTGAATGGTGAATGGTGAATAGTAAACTCTGTCATTCCGGCTTGTCCGGAATCTTTCAGATAGCTTTAAAGAAGGATTCCCGACGCGCTTCACTTGCGGGGATGACAGTCTTTTTTGTGATTCCAGTAAGCTATGCACAGACACGTTTTACTTTTCACCTTTCACGTCTTTTAATTTGAGGGGCTTTATGCCTTTGAGTTGCGCCTCGGAATCGATGAGAAAGTTTGCAGCAGCCGCCACTTTTTCACCGGCCTTCAGACCGCGCGTAATCTCTACCATGCCATCGGCTTTAATGCCCGTCATGACTTCGCGAGGCTCAAAATTATCCTCTCCCTTATCGACATAAATCACCTGCCGGATCCCGGTATCAATGACTGCCTCTTCAGGAACAACAAGTCTTTTGCCAAGACTCATCCTGAGTGCAACATTGGCAAACATCTGTGGTTTGAGCAATCCGCCATGATTGGGAAGTGTTAATCTGACCTTTGCGGTTTTGGTCTCGGCGGACAGAGCAGGGTATACATAATCAATCTTGGCCGAAAACTCCTTTCCGGGGAAATAACTGAGGCTCAAACTGGCGCTCTGGCCTTCCTTTACAAACGGCAGGTCATACTCGTAAACATCCGCGATAACCCAGACAGAAGAAAGGTCTGCTATGTCAAAAAGCTTCTCGCCGGGCATGACCTTCATGCCTTGAAGGGCAGCTTTTTGAAGAATATATCCGCTTGCCGGACTGAAAATAACAAAGGTCCGAACAGGCTTTCCCGTATCCTCAATCGTCTTTATCTGGGCTTCGGTAAGGTCCCACAATCTCAGTCTCTGCCTCGCGGCCTCAATAACAGATTCTGCGTCTTTGGTGAGCATCCCGCTTATATCGTTCCCCAGACTTCCACCACTTTTTGAGGGAGTCTGGCTATTCCGGGATGTGCCTTCCTTCTTCCATCTCACGGCATTGATAAGCTCCTGCTGGGTCGCGAAGAGTTCAGGGCTGTAGATAGCAGCAAGGGGTTCACCCTTCTTTACCGGTCTGCCGGTGAAATTGACATACAGCTTTTCTATCCAGCCTTCATATTTTGTGTTGACCGTCGCAATTCTTCTTTCGTCGTATTCAATACGGCCTACGGTCCGTATGACTTTTGTGACAGGCTTCATCACTGCTTCAATAGTCTTGACACCAATCAGCTTCTGACTGTCAGTCGAAATCTCGACAGTTGGGGCCTCAGCCTGCGGCTGTTCCGGGACTGCAACCTTCGTTGCCGGGCCTCCATTCTCAACGGTATGGCCCTGATGTCCAGCAGCAGGCTGCTCCTGCTGAACTGCCGTCACGGAACCCGCAGAGCCCTTCTTTCCAACACCAGTCTTCACAAGGTAAAAAAAGACCCCGAACACAATGATCACGGCGATCACGGCAGCAACAATCAGAACTTTTTTGTTCACGGTATCATCCCTTTGGCTCCTGTCACTGTCGCGAGCCGTGCAATCGCCTTTTCACGTTCGACAAACTGACCCCAGTAAAGTGACTCAACATCAATAAGGGCCTTCAGTCTGCTGATAATGGTTATCGCTTCAGTCTTTCCGGACGTATAGCCGGCAAGGGCCGCATCAAAGTCCTGCCGGGTCTTTGGTATCAGGCCGTCTTTATATAGGGCCATCAGTCTTTCGGCTGATTTCATCATCGAATAGTTGTCCCGTATAGTGGAAGACAGCATCGACCTCATCGCGAGGACTTCATGCTCTGCCTCTGCCAACAGGGCCTTTGCCTCTAAAACCGCCTGCCGTTGCTTTGTCCTGTAAAAAATGGGAAGATTGATCGTCGTTGTCAGACTCCACATATCCTCAAATTCACGGGCACGTTTAAAGTAGCCGGCATTTATCGTAAAATCAGGATAGTATTCCTTTTCGGCCATCCTGATCTTCAACGCAGCGGCAGCAACCATTTTTTCTTTCTCCTGCACAAAGGGCGCCCGATTAACATGAATATTGAGGAGATCCTCCATGGGCTCATGCATGTCGGTCCCCTCCTGATCAGCCGGCCTGCCCATGACCACGGTAACATCCCTGCCAAGCGCGAGGTTGAGCATCGCCTCTGATGATTGAATTTTCTGCCTGAACATCTCCTCCTTCTCAAGGAGCATATATTTCTCGGTCTGGGCCATCAGAACTTCCTGCTGCAGCCCCATTCCCGAAGAATACCTGGCAAGCGCCGCATCCTCGATGCGTGAAAAAAGCAGCTTCCGGTCCTGGATGAGATCTATATTTTTATAGTACAAAAAGAGATCGAAATAGATTTCCTTTACCCTCTCGACCGTCTTGCGTTTCAGTCCCTGATACGCTGCCTCAAGCCCCTCCGACTCCTTAGAGGCCATCTGCCCTTTTAATGGAAGCTTTCCCGGATAGGGAAACATCTGCGAAGCAGAGAACATCCACTGGGCTCCCTGCATCTCTCCATACGTATATCGTTTCCAACCCTCGTTCTGATATCCGAACATGAACATCGGATCAGGCAGGCTCGTGGCCTGTGGTATCTTATATCCAGCTGCAGCAAGCCTCGCTTCAGCAGCAATAATTTCATGATTGTTTTTCAACGCTTCATTAAGCAACTGATTGAGGAATAATTCAGAGTGTAACTCCCCGGAGGCTCTCACAGGCACCGCAAACAATAACGCCAGCACAGAAGCCAGCAGGACAAAAACAGCGAACGGCATGGCGCAATGCCATGC
Organism: Thermodesulfovibrionales bacterium; assembly: GCA_049799315.1. Lineage (GTDB taxonomy): Bacteria > Nitrospirota > Thermodesulfovibrionia > Thermodesulfovibrionales > UBA6898 > PALSA-1316. The sequence continues at coordinate 16,114 of JBARHQ010000056.1, forward strand.
ACGTTCGCCGTTTCCGGTAAAGAAAAGCCTACTTGGCATCAACCGTGAATTTCATCGACGTCGTCTTTCCCGCCCGGGAGATTTTTACAACGATGTTCCAGGGGCCGGACATCGACAGGTTCATCCTGGCCTTATACCCGTTCCCCTTCAGATCAGCATCGCTTTTATAGTCCATGGCCGGCATTCCCGGCATGGCAGACATGCCATAAGCTACCGTAACCTTCGCATCAGTCACATTCTTGCCTGCAGCATCCTTGATGTCAATGCCGACATTATTATCGCCAACCACCGGAGGGTTCTTGTCGATGGTCACCGCGACATCATACTCACCCGCCTTCTTCTTCACTTCGTAATCCTTTGCAGCGGCTATACCCGCCCATGGTCCTGCGCTGATTCCTGCAATGACCAGCAGAGCCATCCCGATTAAAAACAGTTTTTTCATCTCTTTTCTCCTCTATAATTCTTTTTTTATCCTGCTGAAACAGACAGGAACCCATAACCCAACATTCATTTCCGGCATTTCCGGTCTTTACTATCACCTCCGGTCATCTTATCACGTTTATATGATTACTTTAAACAATAGTTATGAAGAAAATTTGAATCACCTCCGGCGGCTCGACTGGTGGCGGGTCGGTTCTTGACTAATTTCCGTTTGTCTGATATGTTAAAAGAATTCAAAAAAGGAGATCTTATGGCAACGCTAAAACGAACAGTAAAGACCTCTAAAAACAAGATATCAAAACCTGCGGCGGCCTCAAAGAAGACCGTGAAGAAGCCGGCTGCAAAAAAAATAGAAACACCAAAAAAGACCATATCCGTCAAGGCGGAAAAGCGTACAGTGGCTAAACCGAAAAAGAAGACCGCAACAAAACCTGCCTCTGTGAAACCCGCGAGCATCAGATCCGTCACAGCAAAACCGGCAACAGCGCCAATAAATCCGTCCAAGCCGAAAAAGAAGCTTTCCGAGCGCGAAGAGCGGCTGCATAAAATCAAATTGCATCTGATAAGACAGCGGACGGCCCTTCTTGATGGGGCGGAACAAGCACTGAATGAACAGCTGCCCGGCCAGACTATATTCCCTGACCTTGGCGACCAGGCCACTGCCGAGACCGACAGAAATTTCATGCTGAGACTGCGGGGCAGAGAACAGCGTCTGCTGAACAAGATCAACGAAGCGATCGACCGTATCGACAGCGGGATCTTCGGCATCTGTGATGACTGCGGTAACGAGATCGATGTCAAGAGGCTTGAAGTCCGGCCGGTCACGACAATGTGCATTGAATGCAAGACCCTTCAGGAAGAGGAAGAGAAGCTCAGGGAAAACTGAGTTATAAAGGTCAGGGAAGCCTGAACGCCTTTGTCCTCAGGTCCCGTTCCGTCACCTGCCGGACATGCTCATCGATCAGCCGTGACAGTTCATTCAGCTGCCGGTCAGAAGGCCTGATCCGGTCGATTTTTGAACTGGTCCATTCCAGCAGGTTTGTAAACAGGCTGATGGCACCATAAGAAAGAAGGAAGGCTCCGCCACTGCCGGCGGAACAGCGCTCACAGAGAACGGTCCCGTGTGACAGATAAAATGATGCCCCCGAGCTTCCGCAGCGGCCGCATCCATCGATCTTCGGCAAATACCCTGCGATCTTCAAAAGCCTGATTTTATAATAGAGGATGAGCAACTGGTTTCCGCATTCGTTTTCGAGCGTCCGCAGCAGCGCCATCAGGAGCCTGTACGCATTACGGCTGGTATCCCGTTCGGGAAGGAGGTGAAGGATAAGTTCAATCACCTCGGATGCGCGAAGAAAACAGTGCAGACTGGACCTGATCGCATCAAATGAATGAATAATGTCCGACTGGGTCAGCCGGGGGAGTGCTGCATCCTCTTTGCCCCAGAATGCGATCCTGGAACAGGTCAGGGGTTCAAGACTGCTTCCAAACCTGCTTTTGATCTTTCGGGGGCTTTTTGCAAAGGCCTTGACAATGCCGTGGTCAGAGGTCAGAAACGTGACAATAAGATCAGCTTCACCAAACGTGCTTGTCCTGAGAACAATGCCCTCTGTGCGCTGGAGCATTACATGATGTTGCCGAAGTCCTCCGGCTTGAGGTTCTTCAGCCACTCATCGAGCTCGTCGGCGGTGCGTGCGCCCATAACACTCTCCTCAACATAGATCGGGACCTGGCTTCGAAGGGCCACCGCAACCGCATCGCTCGGCCGCGAATCAATCAGCGTCTCCTTCTTGCCGTCACTGAGGTGGATAAGCGCGTAATAAGTGTTGTCAATGATTTCAGTGATAACGATCCTCGAGATCCGCATGCCGAGTCCGTCAACGATATTCTTGACAAGGTCATGCGTCAGGGGGCGTGGCGTCGCAACCTTGCCGAGTGCAAGGGCGATAGAATCCGCCTCGGGCTTGCCGATCCATATCGGCAGGGTACCCGAGACATCAACTGCCTTCAGCAGCAGGATATACATGTTCGACCGGGGATCAAAAAGCAGTCCCTCGACCTTCATCTCAACCAGCATCAGGGATACCCCAGTTCCTGCAAGGCACGGTTATCATCACGCCACCCGCTTCGGACCTTGACCCATAACTGGAGGAAGACCTTTGTGCCGAGCAACCGTTCGATATCATGTCGTGCGTTCGTTCCGATCATCTTGAGTAATGCCCCGTTTTTTCCTATTATAATACCTTTTTGCCCTTCTCTTTCAACATAAATGTTCGCGCTGATCGCAACAAGCCCGTCTTCCCGCTCCTTCCACTGAAGCACCTCGACCGCAACCGAATGAGGTATTTCCTCGGAGGTCTTCAGCATGATCTTTTCTCTGATGATCTCCGTCGCCATGAACCGCTCGATCTGGTCGGTCAGCATATCATCCGGATAATATTTCGGTCCGGGCGGAAGGGTCTCTTTTATTTTTTCCATTACGGTGTCAATCCCCTCACCGCTCTGCGCTGATACCGGCAGGATTTCCCGGAACGCAAACAGTCTGCTGTATGTCTCAATGAGCGGCAGCAACTCATTCTTCTTTATACGGTCTATCTTGTTGATGAGAAGAAAGACCGGGCTGCCGGAATCTTTGAGCAGCGCAAGGATCTCCTTGTCCTTCGCAACAGCCTGTTCGGAGTCTATCATGAAAATTACAAGGTCAATCTCCTTCAGGACCTCCTGTGCCGCCTTTACCATCCGCCTGCCCAGGAGATGTTTCGGGTCATGGATGCCGGGCGTGTCGATAAAGATGATCTGCGCGTCAGGAAGCGTCCGGATACCGATCAATCTGTTTCTCGTCGTCTGGGGCCGCTCGGTCACAATCGCAATCTTCTGCCCGAGAATATTATTTAACAGCGTTGACTTGCCGACATTAGGTCTGCCGATGATCGAGACATACCCCGAACGGAACGATTCGCCCATTAACTGCCGGCCTCCAGGTTGCCGAGAGCTTCCCGAATCCGCTCAACGCCCCGTTTGAGGTCCTCGAGCGAGGTGGCATATGAAAGCCTCAGGTAGTTGTCATCCCCGAAGGCCGCACCATGAACAACCGCCACCTTCGCCTCATCCAGGAGATACAGGGCAAGGTCATTGGAGTTGGCGATAATCTTGTCCCTGAATATCCTCCCGTAGATCGCGCCAGTATTCGGAAATGCATAGAAGGCACCGGCAGGCATCCGGCAGGTCATGCCCTCGATCGTGTTCAACTGTTCAACCAGAAATTTTCTCCGCTTGTCGAACTCACCGCGCATCATGGCAACGAAGTCCTGAGGTCCCGTCAGGGCGGCTACCGCGGCCTTCTGGGCAATCGAGTTCGGGTTGGACGTCGACTGGCTCTGAATATTCGTCATCGCCTTGAGGATTTCGGCAGGCCCGGCCGCATAGCCGATACGCCAGCCGGTCATGGCATGTGATTTTGAAAGACCGTTCACTACAATCGACCGGGACTTGATCCCGTCGTTGAAGGAGGCAATGCTGACATGCTCTGAACCGTCATAGACAAGTTTCTCATAGATTTCATCGGAAATCACATAAAAATTATGTTTCACCGCAAGCTCGGCAATCTTCCCCAGAGATGCGCGATCATAGAGCATACCGGTCGGGTTCGACGGAGAGTTCAGAATCAGGGCCTTTGTCTTCCTGGTAATAACGGCCTCAAGGGCCTCCGGCCTTACCACGAAGGAATCGGCCTCAAACGTCTTCACAAAGACCGGCGTTGCGTCATTCAGCAGGACCTGGTCAGGATATGAAACCCAGTAAGGGGAAGGAATGATCACCTCGTCTCCCGGACCATAAAGGGCCTGAGCGATATTGTAGAGACTGTGCTTTGCACCACATGAAACTAGAATTTCCTCCCGTTTGTATGCAAGACCATTGTCCTCTTTCAATTTTTCGATGATCGCATCTTTCAGCGGGTCAATACCGCCTACAGCAGTATACTTCGTAAAACCGTCCTTCATCGCTTTAATGGCCGCCTCTTTGATATGTTCAGGCGTATCAAAATCCGGCTCGCCGACACCAAAGCTGATGACATCGATGCCGGACGCCTTCATCGATTTTGCCTTTGAGTCTATCGCCAGTGTTGGAGACGGTTTAATCTTCTTTGCTCTTTCAGCAAGCATGGTACCTACCTCGCACATAAATTTTGCTATTGTATAACATTTTGCGCGGTTTATAAAAGTGCAGTACCTTCCGTCCCTAAACCCGCATATTCACTTTCTGATAAAATCGGCTATACTTACAGACAATATGTATATTGATCTGAATCGCAAAAAGATACTGATCATTGATGATTTCCGGGACTTTCGCAAGGCCATGAAAAATATGATGGAATCACTGGGTGCAACGGGTATTGAGGAAGCGGCAACGGGTGAGGTTGCCATAGAAAAAATTGCGGCCACATCATACGATATAATCCTCTGCGACTACAACCTCGGGGAAGGCAGGAAAGACGGTCAGCAGGTGCTCGAAGATGCAAAGTACCGCGGACTTATAAAATACAGCAGCATCTTCATAATGTGCACTGCAGAAAATACCATGAATATGGTCATGGGCGCTATTGAATACCAGCCCGATGAGTATCTCGTCAAGCCTTTCTCAAAAGAAATGCTCCTGAACCGACTCGAAAAAGTAGTGAAAAAAAAGATGGATTTCGGGGACATAGAGCAGGCCATGCAGCGAAAGGATTATCTCCGGGCCATCTCGCTCTGTGACCGGCGGCTGGCTGAAAATATCCGCAACAGGTTCGAATACCTCCGGCTGAAAGGCGACCTGCTCCTGAATATCGGGGTCTACGACAAGGCGGTCTCTCTTTACGCGGATGTCATCGCGATACGGGACCTCCCCTGGGCAAGGGCCGGACTGGGCAAGGCTTATTTCCTTTCGGGCAACTTCGAGGATGCCAGAGAGATCTTTCAGTCGGTCGTCGATGAAAACGTCACCTATATGGAGGCCTATGACTGGCTCGCCCGCACTCTCGAGGAGCTCCACGAACTGAAGGAGGCGCAGGAGGTCCTTATGGCAGCAGCACAGATATCGCCAAAATCCATCCTCCGGCAAAAGGCACTAGGCGATATTTCATACCGCAACCAGGACTATGACACTTCCGAGAAGTCATTCAAAATTGCAGTCACCCTCGGAAAGAACTCTTATCTCAGGAGCCCGGCTGAATACACTGGTCTGGCAAAGGCCCTCGTCGAAAAACAGTCTGGAGATGAGGCCCTGAATGTCCTGCACAGTATTAAGACCGAATTCCAGGATGACGACAGCGCCGCCCTTCAGGCCGCCATTGGTCAGGGTATCGTCTATCAGATGATGGGGCGTGAGGAGGAGAGCAGAAAGGCAGTTGCTGAGGCGACGCACCTGTTTGAGTCCCTCCCGGCACTGGTGCCTGCTGAGGTAGTCATGGAGTTTGCCACCGCCTGTTTCAGGATAGGGGATACCGGCAGGGGGTCACAGCTGATGAAGGAACTTGTCAGAAATCATCACGATGACGAAAAGTTGATTAGTAAAATCCAGGGGATCTTTACTGACATGAAGCTCTCCGAGGAGGGTACCAGCATTATCAACGCTACCCGTCAGGAGATTGTCAGGATCAACAACCAGGGCGTTCGCCTGGTTGAGGAAGGCCGTCTGAAGGAGGCGATCGACTACTTTGAAAAGGCGGCCGATGGTCTGCCCGACAACAAGATCATCATCGGCAACGCCGCACAGACCTTGCTCCTTTATATGCAGAAAAACGGCAGGGACGACCACTATCTGATGCTGGCCGGGCATTACCTCGCCCAGATCAGGAGAATAGACCCGGCGTATCAGAAACTCCCGAAGCTCCTTGAGTTATACCGGGCAACAGAAGGGGTGAACACATAGTGAAGAATAGCGGATTCACCGGATGACCACTCCAGGCGACAGGATAGATTTTCCGGAATTTCTCGCCTCTATCGTCCACGACATGAAAAATTCGCTGGGGATGATCATGACGTCAGCTGAGGAAACAGTCGATGCCTGCAGTTCTCTGGGCTGTCCGTCCTCGAAGCGTCTCTCTCAGATGCAGTATGAAACCAAGAGGCTCAACAACAACCTGGTGCAGCTGCTGACCCTCTACAAAATGGACCAGGCCCAGTACACCGTGAACATTACCGACAATGCAGTCCGTGACTTCATTGATGAAACCATCCTGCAGAACAGACCGCTTCTTGATTACCGGGGGATTGACGTGGTCACTGAATGTCCTGACGACCTCTTCTGGTTCTTCGACAGCAACCTGATCTCGGGCGTTATCAACAATGTGCTGAACAATGCCTACCGTTACACTCAGGACCGGCTCAGGCTTGTTGCACAGGAAAAAGAGGGATATCTTGTCATAACGGTCCAGGACAACGGCAGCGGATATCCCGGGGCGATGCTGAGTTCCCCGGAACATGACATCAAAGGGACGAGCTTCAGTACCGGCAGCACCGGGCTGGGTCTCTATTTTGCATCCATTGTGGCCGGCCTGCATAAGAACAGGGGCAAAAGCGGCTATATTGAAATCAGGAACGGCTGCGAATTAGGGGGTGGCTGCTTCTCGATCTATCTCCCGTAGCACGAGGAGAGAAACGCCCCGCTTTACAGCGGGGCGCTCAGCATCAATCGACCTTCCTGAACATCTTTCTGGCCTTGCAGATCGGGCACTCGTCCGGCGCCTCATTCTCCACCGTATTGCCGCAGACCTGACAAACGTAGTAATCAGTTTCCTGATTCTTCCCGATGGCATCAAGCGCCTTCTGATAGAGACCAGCATGGATTTTTTCGACCTCATTGGCATAGGTAAAGCTTCTGAGAGCACCCTTGTTGGCCTCGGCCTCTGCATCCGCAATCATCTGGGGATACATGTTCTGGAACTCATGAGTTTCCCCACTAATGGCCGCTGCAAGATTTTCCTTTGTGGCTTTTATCCCTCCGAGCTCACGCAGGTGACTGTGCGCATGCACTGTTTCAGCCTCTGCTGCCGCCCTGAAGAGTTTCGCTATCTGTTTAAATCCCTCTTCCTCTGCCTTTTTGGCAAATGCCAGATACTTCCTGTTTGCCTGCGATTCTCCGGCAAACGCCTCCTGCAGGTTCTTTTCTGTTTTTGACATCCTGATTCAAAACCTCCTGTAACGTAATTTTATTGCAGCAATTATTCTTACTGGACTGCGTCGTATACCTTGCCGACAAGCTTCGCCGAGGGCTTCAGTGTCGTATCACCCTTCTGCTGCCAGTTGACCGGGCATGCCTCATCACCATGCTCCAAAAGATAGACATTGGCCTTGACCTTGCGCAGGATCTCATCGATATTCCTGCCAAGGTTATAGAAGTTCACCTCTGAATTGAAAAGCTTCCCGTCCGGGCTGATGACAAAGGTTCCCCGCAAGGCAAGACCCGTTGCCTCGTCCTGGACCCCGAACATCCGTGCTATATTTCCCGTGGGGTCCGCCCCCATCGAATACCTGACCTTCTCAAGCATCTTCTCTTCCCGCTGCCAGGCAAGGTGGACGAACTTGGTATCGTTGCTGATCGTTACGACCTCAGCACCAGCTTTCTTGAAATCGCCGTGCAGTTCTGCCAGAGCCGCAAACTCGGTTGCGCAGACAAAGGTAAAATCAGCAGGATAAAAGAAAAGTACCGCCCATTTCTTCTTTTTCTTCAGGGAACCGATGTTGAACTCTCCGAAATCGCCCTTGGACGGCTCATACGTCTCAATCCTGAAGTCCGGAACAGTCTGCCCTACCCCCAGACAACAACAATGCTCACTCATACACTCTTCACTCATTTGAAATGCCTCCTCTTTTTTATTTAGAATCTTACTATGAAATAAGGCCACTGTAAACCCACAAAGTCAATCCTAAATCCACTATATCCAAGGGACAGCGTGGGAACGGCATATAAGCGGATTCAGCGGCGTGTTGCGCCGGGGCCTCGGAGGTCTGGCTTCCGGCAGTATCAGACCGAGAATGAGCATACATGCTGTTGTCGCGCCGTACAGAATATATTTGACGGTGCATTCTGATCAATGCACCGTCGACTCACCATAAAACACCCTGTGGCCGCAGAAAAAACATCTTGTTATATCGGCCGCAGTCCAGAATTCTATATCCAGGCCGCAGTTAGGACACGTCACATATTCAGGTACCGGCCCGCATGTGGCAATAAAAAGATCACTACGTTCGCCATCTATACCACCGTTCTTCATGGAATGTCTCCCTTTCTGCATCTCAGCCCTTGCGCTGCAGTCCCGGATTTTTCTTGCAGGCCGGGCAGATGCCGTAAAACTCTATATGATGCCCCGTAACCTCGAAATCTGTTTTGTTGGCCTTCGATACCGCAATACTGAAATCATCGAAGATATCCTCAATGCAGCGGCAGCTTCTGCAGATGAGATGATGGTGCGCCACGGTATCGGGATCAAACCTTTTTTTCCCCGTATCAATGGAAAGCTCTGTCACCTTCCCTTTGCTGACGAGCAGTGCGAGAGTATTGTAAACAGTTGCAAACGACATTGTCGGGAACCTGCTGCAGACCGACCGGTAAATCGCCTCAGCCGAGGGGTGCTCCCTGTTTCCTTCCAGAAATTCAAGTATCGCCATCCGTTGAGGGGTCATCTTAAATCCTGAACCTCTATACTTGTTTATCAACCCGTTCATACCATTATAGTATCACATTAGAATTATTATTGTCAAGGAATTATTATAATTTAAATAAATATGCGGTTCAAAACGGTTGACATGTATTAACCCATACTGGTTAAATAACAAAATGCTTACTAAAACTGAAAAGATATGGATGGATGGGAAATTTATTTCATGGGACGATGCGAAGGTGCACGTTCTGACGCATACGCTTCATTACGGGCTCGGCGTCTTTGAGGGCATCCGCTGCTACAAGACTGCTCAGGGTCCTGCAATCTTCAGACTGGACGAACATGTTGACCGGCTGTTCAACTCGGCGCATATATTCATGGTCGAGATTCCCTTTTCGCGAAAAGAAATAAGGGATGCGATTATCCGGACGGTCAAGGTGAATAAGGTCAAGGAGTGCTATATCAGGCCTCTGGTCTATATTGGCTATGGAGCAATGGGTCTCTATCCAAAAGACAATCCGATCAGCGTTGCCATTGCCGTCTGGCCTTGGGGAGCATATCTGGGAGATGAAGGCCTTGCCAGGGGCATCAAAGTCAAGGTCTCCTCCTTTACCCGGCACCATGTCAACGCCGCGATGACAAAGGGCAAGGTCTGCGGTTATTATGTCAACTCACAGATTGCAAAAAAAGAGGCGATACACTGTGGCTACGATGAGGCCCTGCTGCTCGATACCGAAGGATATGTTTCTGAAGCAAGCGGCGAAAATATCTTTATTGTCAGGGGTAGCACCATCAAAACGACACCGCTCACCTCCATCCTTGAGGGCATTACCCGGGACAGCATCATGCAGCTTGCACATGACAACAAACTCAGGGTCTCTGAAGAGCGGTTCACCCGTGATGAATTATACATTGCCGACGAGGCCTTCTTCAGCGGTACCGCTGCTGAGGTAACACCAATCAGAGAAGTTGACGGCAGGACAATCGGCTGCGGGGAACGCGGTAAGATCACCGAAAAGCTCCAGACGCTCTTTTTTGACATTGTCAAAGGGAAGAATAAAAAATACGACCACTGGCTGACACGCGTCTGACAGGCTCTAAATAGCTGAGGCAATAAAAAAAGCCCCGAATCAGCCGGGGCTTTTTTTATTGATTCCTCAACAAAACTAAGTTGCCGGGAAATTACTTCTTATGACACTTAGCGCAATTACCCTCTGTAGCAAAAGCCTCCTTGCCATTATGGCACTTGCCGCAGAACTCACCCGCTTTATGCGGAGCAGTAATTTTAGCTGCGCCCTCTGCTCCAGGCTTCTTCATAGGGAATGCACCTTCACCCTTATGGCACTTGCCGCAGTCCTTGATCTTTTCACTGTGTGCCTTGCCATCAAAGGTTACCTTGCCCTCCTTGCCACCAGCAAACTCGAGCACGTTCTTGGATGCAAATGCACTGCCGACAAATGCTATTGCGAGAATCAATGTTACCAGTAATACTGTCTTCTTCATTTCTTCACCCCCTTTCGTCTTACAGATTTATTTATCCTGATAAACAGGTATCAAGTATTATGCCAATCATAATTCAGCAATATCAGGCACTTCCGTCGCGCATCCGTTCCCGATATTGTCAAACTCTTGCTTTTTTGGGAAGCAGACGACCCTCAACTATAATAAAAAAAGAAGAAAGTGTCAAGGGCAACGTCACAACGCGCCAATCTTATGAAACGCCGATGGCGCTGACCAAAGGTGCTGTATTGAATTATGTTCCTTTTTTTGGTATAGTTACTGAGTTTACTTATGGAGACAAACAAGAAAAAAGCCCTTGTCGAGTCGCTGCTGTTTGTATCAGGTGACCCGGTGACGCTGCTGACATTAAAGAATATCGCTGAGATGCCGGAGACCGAGCTTAAGCAACTCCTCGATGAGCTCATTGCGGACTATCGGGATAAAAACGGGGGCATAAGCATTATTGAGGTTGCAGCCGGGTATCAGATGGTTGCCAACCCGCAGTATGTATCGTGGATACGAAAGATGTTGAATACCAGCACGCCGAACAAGCTTTCACTGCCGGCATTGGAAACACTAGCGATTATTGCCTACAATCAGCCCATTATAAAGGCCGAACTGGAACAGATCAGGGGAGTCAATGCCGATGGGATGGTCAAAAGCCTTCTTGACAAAAGATTGATTAAGATCATGGGGCGCAAAGAAGTTCCCGGCAAGCCACTGCTTTATGGAACAACAAAAGAGTTCCTGGAGTACTTTGGACTGAAAGATCTGACAGAACTTCCGACGCTTAAAGAACTGACAAGGGATGAGGCTGCGTAATAATATGAAGATCAATAACCACACGACCGCAAAGCTTATTGCCTTGATCGTCTTCACTATCGCCTTAACCGCATCGTGGTCATCGGCGGCAACAGAATACGTTATCAGAAAGGGTGATAACCCTTCTTCAATTGCCAAAAAACACAAAATACGGCTCGAATCACTGTTAAGCGCAAACAAGGTATCTCCCACCAATATGAAGGTCGGAACAAAGATCGTTATACCGACAAAAGAAGCATCGGCCAAGGGTCGCAAAAAACCTGAGTCGAACCGGAACATTGCGTCAGTGAAAAGCAAGGAACGCAAAATCGGAAGAAAAAAGCAGGAGACGGGCCCCGCCCCCGCGGTCGCTTCAACCCCGGCAGTAGGACAGGACGATACCTATCACACGGTAAAAAAGGGCGAAACGATCGCCACGGTCTCGAAAAAATATGCGCTTACTGCTGCGGAACTTAAGGAACTGAATCACCTCAAATCCAAAAAGCTGAAAAGCGGTCAGAAGCTGCTTGTCAAGCGGATCGGGCCGAAGACCTATGTAGTCAAAAAAGGTGATACCATCTGGATGATATCCCGCATGTTTGATATGGACGCAGAAGACCTCATAACGATGAATGAGCTTGATTCCCGCGAGGTGCAAGTCGGTCAAAAGCTTTACCTTGAAGAAAAGATCGATGTGACAGCGGCAGAAAGCTACCAGCAGGTTCTTGGCAGAAATGTCGAGGAGGAACTGAAGAAAGTCGCCCAGTCTGAGGAATTCACAGAGCAGACTACCCAGGATAAGGTGACCATTTTTGCCAAAAAGATGCTGAATATCCCTTACAAGTTCGGCGGCAACAGCATTCTTGGTATCGATTGTTCAGCTTACGTCAAAAAGGTCTATGGGCTGCTCGGCATGAACCTTCCCCGAACAGCCCGGGAACAGTTCAAGGAAGGCGAGGCAATTGACCGCGACGAGTTGTCGATCGGCGACCTCGTATTTTTCAGGACTTATGCAGCGTTCCCGTCTCATGTCGGGATCTACCTCGGCAATAACCTTTTTATCCACGCGTCATCAAAAGGCAAAAAGGTGACGATCGACAGTCTCGAAACGCCCTATTACTTCAAACGTTTCATCGGGGGAAAGCGCCTCCTCACGGAAGCTGATCAGGAAACAGACCCCAAAGGCTGAGAAGTCTCTCCGGAATTCACCATCAAATTTATCCTGAGCAGCGAGACAACGGCATGTGCTCTCATTCTCGGTCCGATACTGCCGGAAGCCGGACCTGCGAGGCACCGGCGCAAATCGCCGCTGAATCCGCTTACATGCCGTTCTCACGCTGTCCTTTGTACGTCCTGGTTGATTTAATGGTGGATTGATTTAACCAGTGAAATACATTATTCTTTCATCATGCAGAACGTTCTCATAGTCGGTATCGGCGGTTTTTTTGGCGCCATAGCACGCTATGCCGTTTCCCTATGGATAGGTCAGAAATGGGGCCGGATATTCCCTCTGGGAACGTTCGTCATCAATATCAGCGGAAGTTTTCTGATCGGCCTGATCATGCCGCTTTTTACCGAACGGTTCATGGTCAACCCCCAGTGGCGACTCTTTTTTGCTGTGGGGTTCCTTGGGGCATACACAACGTTTTCAACATTCGAATTCGAGACCGGAGGGCTCATCAGGGATGGTGAATGGATCCTCGCTACACTGAATGTAGTGTTGAGTGTGCTGGTTGGCTTTATGGCATTGAAACTGGGCGATGTAATCGCAAAAAGCATATAGGAGAAACTCCATGATCAAGAACCCTTCAAAAAAACTGACGATCTACCTGGACGAGACAGACCGGCATGGAGGGAAGCCTCTCTACGAGATGCTGCTCGAACTCCTATACCGGAACAAGATTGCCGGGGCCAGCGTCTTCCGGGGGGTCGCGGGCTATGGCGGCGACCGTGTTTTCCATACGGCAAAAATACTTGAACTGTCGACCAGTCTTCCGGTCAAGATCGAGGTTGTCGATACTGAAGCCAGGATCACTGCCATCCTTCCCGAGATCAGGCAGTTGGTCAGTAAGGGGCTGATTGAGCTTGCCGATACGGAAGTCATTATCGCATAACCCGGAAGCTGCCATCAAATTTATTCTGAGCAGAAAGAGAACAGCAGGTGCGCTCATTCTCGGCCCAATACAAATGGGCCTCCGAGGCACCGTCCCGACACATAACCCGTCGGAATGAATCCGCTTACCAGCCGTTTTCTCCCTGCTGCATTAATGTTGCAGTTGCTTTGTAGTCGCTGACCTTTACTTATAAACCGCTTTATCTGATAATAGACAGAAGTGATATTTCAATTCAGGAGGAAGACATGAAGAAGTTTATTCTGTATAGTTTCATGCTTATGCTGCTTTTCAGTGTATCAGGCTGCGGCTATAACCAGATGCAGGCGAATGAAGAGGCGGTCAAGGCCGCATGGGGAGATGTCGAGGCGGCCTATCAGAGAAGAAATGACCTTATCCCGAATCTGGTCGAGGTGGTCAAGGGATATGCCAAGCACGAAAAGGAGACTCTGACTGCAGTTACCGAGGCACGGGCCAAGGTTGGCTCGATCAAGATGGACAAGACGCTCCTGGACGACCCCAAGGCTCTGTCACAGTTTCAGCAGGCCCAGGGCGGCTTAAGCAGTGCACTTTCACGACTGATGGTTGTCGTAGAAAAATATCCTGACCTCAAGGCAAACCAGAACTTCCAGGACCTCCAGCACCAGCTTGAAGGGACAGAAAACAGGATCAATGTTGCGAGGACGAGATTCAACAAGACCGTTGAAACCTTTAACGTCTCGATCAGGACCTTTCCGAACAGCATGACAAACAGTCTCGTGCTTCACCTGAAGCTGAAGGAACCTTTCAAAGCAGAGGCCGGTTCTGAAAAGGCACCCAAGGTTGATTTCAGCAAATAAGGAGTCCCCGCCACAAGCAGACGGGGTATCACAGGTAAGGGATTCATTATAAAATCCCCCTCAACCCCCCTTTTCCAAAGTGGGGAATCATAGGGAACCGCCGCAAAGACAGCGGGGTATAAAAGGAATCATTGTTTATGATCGAAAACAGGGAGTCTGTCATTCCGGCTTGTCCGGAATCTGCAATCGGAGGAACCCACACCCAACGGTTTTTCTATGCTTGCAGTTTGACCCTCACCGTTTGCATATTTATTTTTGCTCACGCTGCTGTTGCGCTTGATGTACCGCCTTTGACGGGATATGTTAACGATTACGGGGGCATGATATCCCCGCCGATAAAGTCTCAGATCGAGAGTGAGCTGAACGCCTTTGAGAAGACGGACTCTACACAGGTGGTCGTTCTCACCATACCCTCTCTCGATGGAGCGGTGCTCGAAGAGTTCGCCATCAAGGCAGGCGAGGCATGGAAGATAGGACAAAAGGGGAAGGACAACGGCGTCATAATTGTTGTTTCTAAAGCCGACAAAAAGATAAGGATCGAGGTCGGACGTGGCCTTGAAGGAAAACTGACCGACCTTATGGCTGGCAGGATCATAGACCTTGTCATCAAGCCGCGTTTCAAACGCGGAGACTACGACGGCGGCTTTCATGCCGGGATAGCTGCCATCATCGACGCTACCAGAGGAGAATTTAAGGCAGAGCCTTCTTCCCGTCGCCAGCAGAAGCGCGGATCATCATCACTCGTCACGTTTCTCATTTTTGCTGCTGTCGCTATTGTTGTACTCGGAAGCATAAGCCGTCCGCTCGGCGCGGTCGGCGGAGCAGTGGGCCTGCCCCTGAGCATCCTTCTCTCCTCCATATCCGTCGGTGTCATGTGGCTGGCCATCCTGGGAGTCGTTGGGCTAATTCTTGGCCTGGTCCTTCCGATGCTGTTTGGCGGTGGCAAAGGTGGCGGCGGTGGATTCTTTCCTGGGGGCGGTTACTATGGCGGTGGCGGTTTTTCAAGTGGCGGCAGTTCCGGGGGAAGTGACTTCGGGGGCGGCGGGGGCGGAGATTTTGGCGGCGGCGGGGCTTCAGGAGACTGGTAAATGAATAAATCAGCAGCCATATTCTTCACTGAAGAGGAAAAAAAGAGGATCTCCGAGGCCACGCGGCAGGTCGAGTTGCGAACCTCGGGTGAAGTAGCGGTCATGATAGTTGGCAGCAGCGATACATACCCTGACGCTGAGCTAACCGCCGGGATTGTTTTCGGAAGTTTAACGGCCTTTGCCCTTACAGAGATCTTCTTCGATGCCCTTGTCTGGTACTATATCCCACTGAGCATCCTCTTTTTCTTTCCTTTTAAGCGGTTGACAGGGCTCATTCCGGCGCTTAAGTCGATCTTCATCAGTGCAAGGAGGAAAAATGAGGCAGTCGCTCAGCGGGCGCTTAAAGGCTTCTACGAAAAGGGTTTGTACAGGACAAGAGATAATACCGGTGTATTATTTTTTATATCAATCCTGGAGCACAAGGTCTGGGTCCTCGCCGATAAGGGAATTAACTCAAAGATCCATCAGGAGACACTGAACCGCTTTGCGTCAACCGTGACGCAGGGGATAAAAGAAGAGCGTGCGTGCGATGCCCTCTGTCAGGCAATCACCGAGGCCGGGCATATCCTCGCCGAGCATTTTCCGGTCAGGTCTGACGATACCAACGAACTGTCCGATGAGGTAATGACCGGATAGAAAGGAGTCAGAATGAAGGGCGCAATTTCTAAGATTGTTGCGGTGGTCGCCGCAATATTATTCTGGTCATCGAGTGTTCAGGCCGGGCCTTGTATAGACTGCCACAAGAACGTCACTCCTCGAGTGGTGACCGATTGGCAGGCGAGCAAACACAGCAAAAATGCCGTTGAGTGTGACGCCTGCCACGGCAACAGACACACTTCGGACAGCGATGTCGGAAACGCCGCGATACCCACACCTGAAACATGTGCGAAATGCCACGAGGACAGGGTGAAACAGTACAAGAGCGGCAAGCATGCCCTTGCATGGGCGGCAATGGAAGCTATGCCCACGATTCACTGGCAACCCCTTATGATGACGGAAGGCATGAAGGGATGCGGTGCCTGCCACAAGATTGGGATAAAGAGCGCAGGCGAGATTCAGAAATTGAAGAAGGAAGGCCAGATTTTCGGAAATGCGGCATGCGATTCCTGCCACACGCGCCACGTCTTTTCGGTCCGCGAGGCCAGGCAGCCACAGGCCTGCCAGACCTGCCATATGGGATTCGACCACCCTCAGTGGGAAATGTATTCGGGCTCGAAACATGGGGTAAGATTCCTGCTGAAACAGAGCGGGACGTTAACTGAAGATGTTGCCGCCCCGACCTGCCAGACCTGCCACATGGCTGAGGGCAATCATTCTGTGAGGACCGCCTGGGGCTTTCTCGGGGTCCGACTCCCCATGCCTGATGACGCGCAATGGGCCTCCGACCGCCAGACGATCCTTCAGGCCCTCGGCGTGCTCTCCCCTGATGGAAAAGCGACTCCAAGGCTCGATGTTGTGAAATCAGCCGGTATTGCCAGGCTCACACAGGAAGATTGGCAGGAGGAGCGGAACAAGATGACCGCCATATGCCATCAATGCCATTCCGTCAATTTTGCCAGGGTTGAGCTCGAAAAGGGCGACCAGATGATCAGGAATGCGGACCGGTTGATGGCAGAAGCTATTTCCGCTGTTGCGGGGCTCTATCGGGACGGTTTTCTGAAGCAGCCGAAGCCTTACGCACACCCTTTTCCCGATCTGCTCACGTTTCACGACGCTCCGACCGTTATTGAACAAAAACTCTTTGTCATGTTTCTCGAGCACAGGATGAGGACATTTCAGGGGACATTCCACAGCAATCCCGATTATGCGTTATGGTATGGCTGGAGCGAGATGCAGAGGGATCTTACCGAAATAAAGGAAATGGCGAAAACCATGAGGGAAAAAGGAAAAAAAGAATAATTATCAAACAGGGTAACTACATCCGATGACACGCAAAACACAGAGAAGGACTGCGCAGCTTGCTCGTGGCGTCAGCGCCTTTTGCCGCGCCATCATGGAGAATGACCCCTTCCTGGTGCGGGTTGTGACAGGTGGAGCAGGTGATGCGGCCCCTCGGTACTATCGGCAGCACCAGAAGAAGTCTCTCCTCTGCTTCATTCATGATCTGAAGGGTAGAGGCAGTCGGCTTCACAAGGAAATGCTGCGTAAAAAAAATGCCCGGCATTGGGGGATGACAACGCCAGCAGAGGAACCCGACGTCAGCCTTGAAACGTACATCAGAGGTCCAGTCCACCGCTGGGTTCGGTTCCCTGGCGTGACATATGAGACAGACGGAGCTGCCATTTATCATTCTGATCTTGCCCTGCTCATCCAGCATCTTGTGTGGATCGACTGCTGAATACTGGTCTCTGGAATGACATTTAAAGCATATAGTCCTCCGGTCGGAATAGGGACCGCCTCTTAAGAGCCTGAAGGTCCCCTCATTCGATTCGCCTCCGTGGATCTCATGGCAGGTCAAACACGTGACCTTACCGTTACGCAGCGGGAAGGGAAAGGCGGACAGATCGGCAGGACGGAAATCAACAGGATGATGGTTTTCCTTGTAATCGTGACAGCCGGGACACGCTGATGAAAAATCGACTGATGCGAAATCCGTACGGCCTGATTTCAAGTCGTTCTCTTCGTGACAGCTGGAGCAGACCTGGTGAGGGTTCATATAGATGTTCGGAGCCGGTTCCGGTCGCTCCAGCCCGAGAAACCGATTCAGACTACATGAGGCAAGAAGGACCGAAATCGTCACAATTATCAGGATTCTCTGCATTTTCATATTCCAATCAAAGATCGCACCTTGATTTCATCTCATCGCCCCGCACCGTATCACCCTTCGGTCCGTGACGATAATTCCGACCCTGATATCATGGGGCTCTGCCGGGATTGTCTCTTCAACCTGTTCTTCATAAGCCGGGGCAATAATCGGGACAGTATTCTGAAGCCCGGAAAGAAGGCGGTCGTAATACCCACCTCCGTAGCCTACCCTGTTTCCTTTTTCATCATAACAGGCGCCAGGGATGATCACGGCGTCAATTTCGTTAATATCACGGAGCTGCGTATCAGCGGTCCCCGGTGGTTCAGGAATCCCCATATAGCCAGGTACGAGTTCATCAGGACTGTGGATTTCGAAGAGATGAAGCGTCCGGGTTCCAGTATCGACTTTCGGGAGAATGACCCGCTTAGCAGCGGCAAGGGCGCTGCTGATCATGCCGGTCATATCCACTTCAGACCTGAACGAGGCAAAGAGCAGAACTGTCCCGGCATTTCTTATTTCGTCAAGCGCTTCAAGGTTAGTCAGGATTGCACCGCTTTTGACTTTTCGGACTTCAGGGGGAATGCTGTTGCGTCTCTGGAGCAGTTCCTTACGAAGAGCAGCCTTATCCTGCCCCGGCATCAGACATTCAGCCTTTTTTCGAGCACTGCCTTGATCTTGAGAATCTCTTCAACCGTCTTTGGAGAATGGCCATACGGCGCTGCTCCGTTGATATCAGCCTCCATCACGTCGTTGTTGAATGAAATAAAGCCGGCCAGCTCCATATCACCGATGCCTTTTTTTATAAAAGCGAGGTCTTCTTCTCCCCTTACCTTATTGGCAACGACAAAAACGTTTTTTACCCCGAGGCCCTTGGCCATCTCTTTTACCACGCCCGCGGTCTGCATGCTCCGCTGACCCGGCTCCACCACAACAATAAATGCATCGACGGAATCAGCAGTGCCCCGGGTAAAATGCTCGATACCTGCCTCCATATCCACGATCACCACCTCATCACGCTCAACGACGAGATGACGCAGCAACCGCCTGAGCAGCACATTTTCAGGGCAGTAGCACCCTGACGAGGCGGCCTTTGACTTGCCCATAATCATAAGCGTTATGCCGTTAAATTTATAGCCAATGCCTTCAGGCAGATCGTCCACCTTCGGGTTCAGTTTAAAGACCCCTCCCATGGTTCCGGGCTTTGTACCCATCCGTTCCTCGACGAGTTCCCCCATCTCAGCAATGGGCCTTATTTTTTCAGCCTCGCTGCGTGGCACGCCAAGCGCAGAGGCAAGGTTCGCATCAGGATCAGCATCGACCGCGATGACTGTCCTGCCTTCAGCCGCATAAAGATGACTGAGTACTGACGAAAGCGTTGTTTTTCCAACGCCGCCTTTTCCGGTGACCGCAATCTTCATGCTTTCATTCTAGCATTGGATTACACCATAAGTCAAAGTCTATCTAGTTGATTTTTATATGATTTTAGGGTTATACTTCAAATCTTATGGAAAGTCGAAAAATACTTGAGGAATCCGCTCACTACCTGATGCATACCTACAACCGGTACCCGATTATTCTGAGGAAAGGGCGCGGCATGAAGGTCTGGAGTTCGGACGGGAAGGAATACCTTGATTTTGTCGGCGGCATAGCAGTCAACTGCCTCGGCCACTGCCATCCCAAGGTAGTTATCGCAGTCCAGAAGCAGGTACAGAGACTGATCCATGTCTCAAACTATTATCATATCGAGCCGCAGATCAAGCTCGCAAAAATACTGGTTGAGAACTCGTTTGCAGACAAGGTGTTTTTCTGCAACTCAGGCGCCGAGGCCAATGAGGCTGCTATCAAGCTTGCGCGGAGATATTGCAGAGAGGTGATGGGGCAGAACCGTTTTGAGATCATCACCGCCGTGAACTCGTTCCATGGCAGGACTTTTGCCGCTTTAACGGCAACCGGCCAGGAAAAGTTCCATAAGGGCTTTGAGCCACTCGTCCCCGGATTCAAGTACGTTGCGTTCAACGATATCGATGCCCTGACGACGGCTGTCACTAAGAATACCTGCGCCATATTGCTGGAACCGATCCAGGGAGAAGGCGGCGTTAAGATCCCTGACCCTGACTATCTGCGGGACGTCAGAAATCTTTGCGATAAACACGGTATCCTCATGATTTTCGATGAGGTCCAGACCGGAATCGGCAGGACCGGCACACTTTTCGCCTATGAACATTTCGGCGCGATTCCCGATATTATGACCCTCGCCAAGGGCCTTGGCGGCGGCTTGCCGATCGGGGCCATGCTTGCGACCGACAAGGTCGCTGCGGGTTTTGAACCAGGGTCTCATGCCTCTACCTTCGGCGGGAATCCTCTCGTCTGCGCTGCAGCATCGACAACGCTCGATGTCATTCTCGAGGACGGCTTCATACTCGACCAGTGCAGAAGGATGGGAAGGCATTTCAGGCTGAAACTTGAGGAGTTAAAAAAAGAATTTCCCAGCATCATCAGTGATGTGAGGAACATGGGACTTCTCGTCGGCATGGAACTGACCAGAGAGGGTGCGTCCATTGTGAAGACGTGCATGGACCGTGGTGTTCTCATCAACTGCACCGCGGGGAATGTGCTGCGGTTTACGCCTCCTCTTATCGTAACCGAGAAGGAGATCGACCATCTCGCGGACATACTCGAACAGATATTCGACAACCTCGCATAGGAGACCAGATGAATAAAGATTTTCTTACCTTATGGGATATGGCACCTGATGAGATAGACCGGCTTATGGAGCGGGCGCTCGGGATGAAATCCGGCAGTGACCGGGCTGCCTTTCCGATGACCGGCAAAAGCATCGGCCTCCTCTTTGAAAAGCCCTCGACCCGTACCCGCGTATCGTTCGAGGTAGGAATATACCAGCTTGGCGGCCAGACCGTCTGTATGAGCCCGGCCGAACTGCAACTCGGCCGGGGAGAAACAATGGCTGATACAGCACGGACGCTTTCACGTTTCCTGAGTGCTGTCGTGATCAGGACGTCAGCACATGACCGGCTTGAGGCCTTTGCTCAGCATGCCTCCATCCCGGTGATCAATGGTCTGAGCGATAAACATCACCCCTGTCAGGCGCTCGCAGACCTGATGACGATCCGGGAAAAAAAGGGGCACCTCAAGGGACTGAAGGTAGCCTTTGTCGGTGATGGAAATAACGTATGCAACTCGCTTGTGGAAGCTGCCTCCCGCATGCAGTTCAACCTGGCAATCTCGTGTCCTGAAGGCTTTGAACCTGACACCGAAACGATCACCAGGGCCCGGGCTATTGCTCAGAGCAGGATTGAGGTCGTGAGAAGCCCGCATGAAGCCGTAGCTATGGCTGACGTCATTTACACGGATGTATGGGTGAGCATGGGACAGGAGCAGAGTGCGGAAGAGAAAAAGACGAAATTCAGAGACTACCAGATCAACAGCAGCCTGCTGGCAGGTGCAAAAAGCGATGTGACCGTCCTGCATTGCCTTCCTGCCCACCGCGGTGAAGAGATCACGGATGACGTAATAGACGGCCCGAACAGCTCGGTCTTTGACCAGGCGGAAAACCGGCTTCATGCACAAAAGGCCCTGCTGGAAATGATCGTCACCTAACCGTGCCTCTATGATAATCCCTCAGGGAACAATGGATAATTGCCTCTCCGTCATTCCGCTCGGCGGGCTTGAAGAGATCGGGCTTAATATGACCGTCCTCGAATACGGCGACGATATGATCGTCATCGATGCCGGCCTCATGTTCCCGGAAGAGGGTATGCTCGGCATCGACTACGTGATTCCGGACTTCACGTATATACTCGAAAACAGGGATAAAGTGAGAGGCATTTTTCTGACACACGGTCATGAAGACCACACCGGCGCCCTTCCCTTTCTCCTGAAGGAGCTGAACGTACCGATCTACGGCACGCCGCTTACTATCGGTCTCGTCAGGGAGAAGCTCGTCGAGCATAACCTCCAGAACGTGGAGCTCATTTCTGTTCGGCCGCGGGAAATTGTGACCCGCGGCGTCTTTGCTGTCGAGTTTCTGCGCGTTACCCACAGCATTGTGGACGGCGTCGGGTTCGGGATTACGACCCCCGAGGGCCGCATTGTCCACACCGGCGATTTCAAGATTGACCCGACCCCTGTCGACGGCCAACTGATGGACTTCCACAAATTTACAGAATACGGTGAGAAGGGTACGATCCTCCTCATGTCCGATAGTACCAATGCTGAAAAAGGCGGCTTCACTTTTTCGGAAAAAGAGGTCAGGCGAGCCTTCGAGCGGATATTCTCACAGGCAAAGGGGAGAATTATCATTGCAACGTTCGCTTCGAACATCCACCGGATCCAGCAGGCGATCGATGTTGCAACCATGTTCAACCGGAAGATCATCCTTTCAGGCCGGAGCCTCATTTCGAACACGCAGATTGCCCTGGACCTCGGGTATCTCAGGATCCCTGAAAATACGTGGCTGCGGCTTGAGGATCTTAAGAAGCTGAACGACAATGAGGCGGTAATCATCACCACCGGGAGCCAGGGAGAGCCGATGAGCGCCCTCTCCCGCATTGCCGTCGGCGAGCATAAGCAGATAAAGGTCAAGGAAGGCGATGTCGTCATCCTGTCGGCAAAGATGATCCCGGGCAATGAACGGGCGATCGGCAGAATTATCAACCACCTGTTCCGGCGAGGTGCAGACGTTATCTATGACAAGGTCTCAGAGATCCACGTCTCGGGGCATGCCTCGAAAGAAGAATTGAAACTGATGCTGAACCTGGTGCGGCCGAAATATTTCATGCCGATCCATGGCGAATACCGGCATAAGGTATACCACGCACGGCTGGCTGAAAAGACAGGCATTGAGAAGCCCGATATCTTTCTGCTCGAAAACGGCGAGGTCCTCGAGATCTCCGGGGGTATCGCTGCGAAGAACGGGAAGGTTTCGTCCGGCAGGATCTATGTCGACGGCAAGGGTGTGGGGGATGTGGAGGATATGGTGCTGCGCGACCGAAGGCGGCTTGCCCATGACGGCATTGTCCTGATCATTATCGGGATCGAGAAGATCACCGGAGACATTGTCTCGGGTCCGGACATTGTCTCCCGGGGCTTTGTCTTTGAGGACGCATCCCAGGATGTGATTAACGACGTCAGGGAGTTGGTCTATGTAAGCATCAAGAAACTCGACAATGAGATCATAGCCGACCGTGAACTGCTTCAGGCAAAGATCAGGTCCATACTGAAGAAATACCTGCGCAATACCATGGACAGAATGCCGATGATCCTGCCGATCATTTTTGAGATATAGCAGCCGGTAATCAAGGACGCCATGCCCCCGAGAAAGAACCTTACCAGAATTATCAGCATCCTTGCCGGGATATTTCTCGCCCTGATCGTCATTATCATTCCCGTCGGGTATTTTCTGAATTCTTCGCAGTATTTTGCCGGCAGTCTCGAGACAGAGGTTGATATCACGGCAAAGATCATAACGCAGACTATCATTGAAAATCCTGAGTTATGGGAGCTTGAGAAGGTCAGGATCAAGACACTGCTTGAAGTCCGTCCCCGGAAGGGCTTCTCTGAGGCACGACGGGTAATCAATCGAAAAAACGAACTCATTGCAGAAAGTTCAGCCAGGCCCGAAGCACCGGTGATGGTGCGATCCGCTGATCTCTATGATGCAGGTACCGTCGTCGGCAGGATTGAAATAGCACGGTCTCTGCGGCCACTTATTGTGCGAACCGGGCTGATAGAACTGTTCATGCTGCCGCTTGGGGTTTTGGCCTTCATGGTCCTCCACACACTGCCGATCCGGACAATAGCAAAGTCTGAACAGGCATTGCGTCAGTCTGAAGAAAAATACCGCGATCTTTTTGAAAATGCCAATGATGCCATATTTATCCTCGACGCTGACCTTCGTTACCAGGACGTAAATAAAAAGGGAGTTGAACTGCTGGGTTATCCAAAACATGAACTGCTTGCGATGAGGGTGCCCGACCTGATACCGTCTGAACAGCTTTCCCGGTCTCAATATGAATTCAACAAACTTACTGACGGGGGACGCTACGAGAAATTCATAAAAAAAGTGATACGGAAGGATGGCACGCTGCTGGATGTCGAGGTCAGTTCCTCAGCCATTGTTGAAAAAGGCTCCCTTATTGGATCACGGGACATCATGCGTGATATTACCGAGAGGGTAAAGATGGAGGAAGAGATCCTGAAATCCCAGAAGCTGGAATCGCTTGGCATACTGGCGGGTGGTATTGCCCATGATTTCAATAATCTTCTGACCGGCATCCTGGGGAATATATCAATTGCTCTGCTTCACGTCGACAGGGACGACAGCACCCACAGCCGGCTTGTGGAGGCAGAGAAGGCTTCACTGCGCGCAAAGAACCTGGCACAGCAGCTTCTCACCTTCTCTGTCGGTGGTGAGCCGATTAAAAAAACCGTACTGCTTAACAGCCTCATCAGAGAATTTGCACTGTTTTCGCTCCGGGGAGCTACGGTCAAATGTAATTTTTCAATACCTGATGAACTTCTGCCGGTCGAAATCGATGAGGGCCAGATAAACCAGGTTATCTACAATCTGGTCATTAATGCGGTACAGGCATCGCCTGCCGGAGGAACAATACAGATCACTGCTGAAAATATTGCTTTGGTCGATACCAATACCCCAACGCTTGAGCCCGGGAAATATGTCCGTCTCGATATCCAGGATTTCGGCATAGGTATTCTGAAGGAACATCTTTCCAAAATATTCGACCCTTTCTTTTCTACGAGACAAAGCGGCAGCGGCCTCGGACTGGCTACTGCTTATTCAATAGTCAAAAAGCACGGGGGCCTGATCACGGTCGAGTCCCAACTGGCAGCCGGCTCTACATTTCATGTCTATCTGCCGGCATCCGATAAACAGCCTTCACCCATAAATATCGAAGATGAACAGCCAGTATACGGTAAGGGAAACATCCTTGTTATGGATGATGAGGAGATCGTCAGGGATGTCGCTGCAGAAATGCTTAAAGAGATGGGCTATGAAGTTGAAGTGACTTGCAACGGCACAGAGGCCCTTGAAGCCTTTACCCGGGCAAGGGTATCGGGAATGCCGTTCGATGTTGTCATGCTGGACATTACTGTCCCCGGCGGACTCGGGGGACATCAGACGATCGAGAGGATGATCGAGATCGACCCGCATGTCAGGGCGATTGTTTCGAGTGGCT
The DNA here is from genome assembly GCA_049799315.1 of Thermodesulfovibrionales bacterium. Taxonomy (GTDB): domain Bacteria; phylum Nitrospirota; class Thermodesulfovibrionia; order Thermodesulfovibrionales; family UBA6898; genus PALSA-1316. The sequence continues at coordinate 41,498 of JBARHQ010000056.1, forward strand.
ATTCCCACGATCCGATCATGTCCGATTACCGGAAATACGGATTCAAGGGTGTTGCTGCAAAGCCTTACCGGATCAAGGAACTCGGCGACACCATCGCAGCGGTCATGGGGAAGGCTTAGAATGACCGGGTTCGATATTGTTGCGCTGTCAGTCATCGGTCTGACCGTGGCCCTGGGATTATGGAAAGGTCTCGCGGTCCAGGTCTTCGGCCTTGCAGGACTGATTCTGGGGTATATACTGTCGGTCAAGTACTACCTGGGCGCTGCAAAACTGCTGCCGGACTTCAGTCAGGGGACCGCCAGGATCGCGGGGTTTCTCGCCATATTCATCGCCTGTATCATAGCGGCCTTCATCCTGGGCAGACTTTTTGAGAAGCTGCTGAAATTTGCCGGACTCGGCTGGGCAAACAGGCTCTTCGGAGGAGTCCTGGGACTGCTTAAGGGGACCCTTATCGTCTCGGTCATTATGGTCATCCTGGTTGCCTTCCTCCCCTCTGACAGCAGCGTCATGAAGCAATCAGTCACCGTTCCGTATCTCGTCTCTGTCACCAGGCTATTCGGCGCTGCTATCCCCGACGATATCAGGGCAAAGTACAAAAGCAGGTTGGAGCTGTTCAGGCTGCATCCGAGGGCAGGAGAGGAAGACTGAAAGGCTGTCGTCGGGTATGAAGGATTAGACAGGGCCATAAAAAAGCCCCTGCTCAGATGAGCAGGGGCTTTTTTATATTCACAACAAACTGCTGTTACAACCCTATATGTGCACGGCTTGTCTTTTCGATCTCGCGGCGGGCAGCCATATCCATAAGGACCTTTTCTGTTCCGAACTTGCCCGGCTCGTATTTCTTGAGCTTCAGGTTCGCTCTGGCCTTATCAATATAATCCAGTGCAAGCGCAAGCATCTTCTCGGGATCCGGCTCGAAATGAAATGCGCCCTTGAACCTCTCCATCCAGACCTCGGTCATGATCCTGGTCACCTCTTTTGATGCCTCCACGGGCGAGTTACCACCAAAGATAACCGGCACCCCTGATGCCGCGAAATAGCAACCGATCGCGATCGCCTTTTCGGACATCCATTCGGGAGCGATACCGACCGCCGGCATGCCGCCAATCTCATCGGAGAGCCCGCCTTCAGCAGCCATCGCGCTTGCGATGGTCAGGATCCTCGAGTTATCCACACAGGAGCCGAGATGAAGAATCGGCGGTATGCCGATAGCCTCACAAACCTCCCTGAGACCAGGCCCAGCATTCTCCAATGCCATCTCCGGCTGCAGATATCCGGAAGTCCCGCATGCAGCAGAACCGCAACCGGTCGAAACGATGAGAACGTCATTCTTGATCAGCTCAGTCGCAAGAAACTTATGCAACCCGGTCGACGGGACCCTCGGGTTGTCACAGCCTGCAAGACCGACAACCCCGCGAATTCTGCCCGCCATGATCGCATCATTAAGCGGCCTGAACGAACCCCTCCATGTTCCGCCCTGCATATACTCTATATATTCGTGAGAAAATCCGCCGATGACCGGGAACTTGTCGGTGATATGACTTCCCTGGGTCTTTCTGTTGGTAAAATTATCAATCGCAAGCCTTGCAATCTTCCTGGCAATGTCCTTGGCATGATGCTCGTCAAACTGGATATGCTCTGCCCCCGGAATTTTCGCCTTCTCGCTGGTTGTTACAACCTTGGTGTGGAACTTTTTTGCAATTTCCGTGATCGCCGGCATGATGCACTGCACATCTACCGTCATGAGATCCACGAGGCCTGTCATAATGCCGAGTTCCTGGTTGGTGAAACCTCCGGCTGTGGGAATTCCGTGTCTCATCAGAACTTCATTCGCCGTGCAGCACATGCCGCCCAGGTTGACGCCTTTTGCGCCCTTGGACTTCGCGTACTCCACGATCTCCGGCTCATTAACAACATCCACCAGGATTTCAGCCATGAGCGGCTCATGCCCATGGACCACCAGATTCACTTCGTCTTCCTTGAAGATGCCGAAGCTCGCCTCGGCCCTTATCGGTGTCGGCGTGCCGAAAAGGATATCGGTGATATCGGTCGATATCATGCATCCTCCCCAGCCGTCAGCAAGCGCGGTGCGAAGCCCCTGCGTCAGCAGGTGATCGGCGTCATGATCAACGCCTATGTTAGTGCGGTGCATCGTCTCGACTACTTCACGGTCTATGCCTCTCGGCACGATGCCCCACTTCCGCCATCTCTCAAGGGTCTTCTTCGGCGCCCGTTTTGCAAAATTGATCTCGCCGCCCATCTGCCTTCCGAAGTCCTCGATCACCTTTGTCGCCACATCCCGGGCAACATCATTGACCGTCCTGCCTTCGAACTCGATTTCGAGATATCCGGCTACCCTGTAGAGCTTCCGGACATCCGTAATCTTAAAGTCCTTGGCCTTGCCGTTGGCAACGTCAAGCAGTGTATACGCCATGCCCCTTGCATGATCGGAATGGGCCGCGGTACCGGCGGCGATCATCCGCAGGAAATTCCTTGCTGCAACCGTGGGAAGCTGGGCGCCGCAAACCCCGCGGGCGTCTTCTTCTGCGTTTTTACCAACGAGTCTGCAGGGGCCCATATGGCATACCTTGCAGCATGCGCCGACTTCACCGATCGGGCACGGTTTCATCTTGGCAGCCCTGTCAAAACAGGTGTCTATCTTCTGCTCCTCTGCCAGGATAACCAATTTCTCCGCGGCAGGATTAGCACTATGTACTTTCTTTTCCATAACTTACCTCCGTGTTAATACGTTATTATCACGATTCAATTATATGATAGAATCCATCTCAAGTGCGGGATGTCCCTGCGCGGTAAGAAACTCCAGCAGTTTTTCAGAATCCTCGCAGATCGACTCATCAGCAATCTTATCGAGAAGGTCTGGCACTCCGGCCTCCTCACACCTCTTCTTGAATTCTTCACCGATCCTCTCCTTGAGATTCTTCGGCATCCAGACGATTCTCTTGATGCCGCCGTCGCCAAAGAGAAATTTCTTGCTCGTGATGAAATTCACACCAACACCCATAAAGCCGGGGGTCTGGGCTCCGCCGCCGACCGTGCCCGCTAGCGTCGAGAATTTCATGCCTACCGGCGTCATCCCGATATGGCCCCGGTTGACAATCATGACACCGTTTGCCTCCGGCACAATCGCTATAATGCATTCAAAACAGCCGCATGAGGTCATCGGGTTTTCCATGAGCGTATAAAGATTCATCGTCTCAACAGCTCCGCCTGTCGCCTTTTTGAGATACTCATCAGATCCGGTATATCGCCCATACCGTGCATCAAGACATTCACCCTTCGCAATAGGCTGGTTTCCGCCGGTCGGATCGATCTCGTAGGCAGCCTTGCCGTCCAGCCAGTTGTAGGCACCGCAGAGGCCAAGACGCTCCGGGGTGATAACGCAGACATGGGCCGGAGCAAAGGACTGGCAAAGCAGGCAGGAGTAGAAGACATCCACCGCCTCATCCGTCATGTTGCCGAGCCGATGGTCGCGTTCCTTGTAGGCGGCACGGGCCTCTTCAAGCTTCTCTTTGACATCTTTATCATCAATAAACAACGTCACCTGGACCTTGTCGACGATGGATTTGAAGCGGTGGTGCGCCATAGCGGCATTCACCACGCCAAGATGCTCCAGGGTAAAACCATCCTTCTTCGCGTTGTTGCTGATCCTGACCCAGTTAATATCACGCTGCCCCATATGCCAGATGCCCTGGGCTTCGTTGATATTGGCATGTATTTTTCTTTCGATAACAGACTCGAAGTCCTTCTGCATCTTCCGTCCTGCCACTTCGATGAGAATTCCGAGCGGTAACTGGCCGCCTTTTTCATAGCGCTCCTGCCAATTGTCGCCGACAATAATAATCTTATTGTCCTCGATCTCATCCAGTTCGCGCATCCGGACCCATTCAAAGGCCGTTGTCCGCTGTCCGCCGAACTCGATAAAGGTGTCTTCCTTCCTGATACGCTCGCCTTCAAAGGCTGGACCAAATGCAACAGGAATCGGGGGCTTCTCGACCGTTATCTTCAGACCGCGAAGCTCTATAGCCCTGCGGACTATCTTCGAATGATCGAACTCCTTGTCAACCTCCTCATACGTACAGACGCCGGTTGGATGAATAACGGGGATGTCCGTGTCGGCAATGGCAGGAAAGCCCATATTGATTGCGCCTGCGCCCGTGCACCATATGATATCGTCCAGAGGCCCGAGGACTATGGCAAAGGCAAAGACCCTGTCCTTCTGATATTTGAGATGTTCCCTGAAATCACCCGGCTTCTTACCGCCGAAGATAAGTGATGCCCTGATGGCCCAGTCGAGGGCATAGAGTGTATGTTCCGTATCCGGACCGAGAGGAACAATTCTGGCATCCCACCCAAGTTCAACGCCCTTTCTAAGCAGCTGCTTGGTAACGCTGTTGCCATTCACATTGCCGGACAGGAATGTAAGGATATTCTTTTCCTGCAGTTCACGCACGATATTTACAGCAATTTCATCAGTCGGAGCAGCACCGATAATTGCCGCAAAGCCCGGCATTGAGCCGTCAACGAGCTGTACGCCGAGGTTTCTCTGGATCGTGTCAGAAATATACCCATTGTAGACATACCCGGTCTCAGGGTCTTTGCAGGGTTCGAGTCCCTGGATATACCTCAGGGCGAGCAGGATCTCCTCAGCAAAGAGCGTCGCCATCCCCGAGTCCAGGGCCTCACCGAGATATGGCTTCCAGATATGCTCGTCAGGAACATCATGGAGCAGTTCCTTTGCAAAGCCGAGTCCTACATTCATGTCGGCAAGCGTCTTGACCTGAAATCCCGTCATCGCATAGATCATTGGAAGGTAGAAAGCGGTATCAGGGAATTCAAAGACATAGTCCTTACCCTTTTCAGCGATCGTCTTCTGCAGCATCTCATCCGCCTGCTTGACAAGTGTCTGAGCGCCCCTAATGGCTGCTGTTGCAATTAACTTTGACATCTGACCTCCTTCTCCTGGCCGGGGATTATTTAATACCCGGGCGCAGCTGCATTGTTATATTTTTATATTATTTACTATAAAATATCAACTATCTTCTACGCCCTAGTCTTAAGAAACGTCGGAATCGCATTTGCCTCACGAGGACCGACCGTGATCTTCCAGCCCGGAAGTTTCTCCTCAATGGCACCGCTCAGGATAGCGACATACCCGGGGATAATCAACTCCCTGGTCGTAATCTCCTTTTCTATACCGCTTTCAGTTATGAACTGAGCAATTTTCCCTGCCGTAAACTTACCGGCCGCCCAGGCGGTAAGCACAGAAAGTCCCTCTGAATCCATAACCGCAAGCCTGCATGAGACCTTGCTGTTTTCGATCTCGCCCGAGACGATGAAATAGGTGAGAGAAAAATTGGTCGTAACAAAAAGAGGAGAATCCGGCTTCGGGTCGCCGATGTTGTAAATCTTCTGCTCTACCTGCATTGGCACCTGAGGATCTGTATAGATATTCTGCCTCAGGGTGAAGAGCGCGAGATTTTTCCATTTCTCTATGCTGCTGAGAACCACGATGGATGAATATTTCGCAATGCAGACAGACGCCACAAGCGCTTCCAGGAGGCTATCGCCGCGCTGCGCAAAGCTGATGACCGGGAACCCAAGGGGCTTGAAGTTCTTCTTGATCGCCGCCCGCCTCACGAGGGTGTTATTCTCAATGATTCCCTTTGCCTTCCGGGCCCCTGAGTCGAGGACCAGATCCTCAACACCAAATCCCTTGGCCTTCTCGGTAAGCTCAGAAAGTTCCTCCAGACTCGAGGCAGATATGCCGAGTGCTGCCTTATTGTTTTTTGCAACGGCGGCCATTGCCTCAAGATTTGATGCATTCGCGCCGAAGACAAGCGGCTTCATGCCGGCAAACAGCTTAACCGCGGCCTCCGCAGCCTGAGCGTTTGTCGTATTGATGATGACCGGAACACCCGCTGCCTTTGCCGCCACTGTTTTTGCAGCTGTCTCAAGCTTCGCCGCATCTCCCGACTCGTTTGAAATCATGATCGCGTCGACCCTCAGCTTCTGTCCGACCCGATCCATCTCTGAGTGGACCACCTGCTCACAGAAGGCTGTAATCTCTGCCTCTGACTGGGTGTCCTTAACCTCCAGAGCCAGGACGCAGGGATTAACAAACTTCTTGTCATGTCTGAAAAGAACCGTCTCCTCCCCCATCTTTACTGCCTTATTGCCGGCACCAAGGGTGATCGGGCGGATGGGCGGGGCTGAGGCCTCACCCAGTTTCTGCTTCGACTCCTCAGAGACGTCGGGGCAGAGGTCCAGGGTCGCCTGCCGCTGGGCAAGCTTCATGGCAAAAGCCAGGCAGGTAGGCTGGCCACATTTCTTACAGTTTGTTTTCGGTAAAAGTTTAAATATTTCAACGCCGGATAAAGCCATTATTCATTCCTCCTTATACAAGTTCTTCGATGACGGACTCGACTGCTGCTGCAGCCCTCGGATGACGCATAATCAGCAGTTCTGCCCCGGCTATCAGCAGCGCGGTCCCAGTCTCTGCCTCCCAGAGGACACCCCGCTCTTCAGCGGCTCCCCACTGCGGCAGATCTGACTCAGGCGCCTGCGTCTCCTTCACCTTCCAGACGTACATTCCGACATCCGCCAGCAGCGGCTGCTGCATGGTCTGATCATTCTGGGTCAGGGCCGCAAGCCTGATGCGCTCCATGACTGAATAGGTGTATTCAAGTCCGTAGCCAAGGGCCGAACACATCGGATCGGTAATGATCTTCTCCTTGTCAAATCCCATCTGGGTAATCAGGATATTCAACTGCTTCGAAAGATTGATATCAAGCTCTGACATCGCTATAAGTTTATGGTTATTAGCCATGGCAGCTGCGGCAATGGTCTTGTAGTTGGCTTCCTGCGCCTTGCCGATGATGCAATTCCTGTCCTTTGCGGCTTCAGCTGCTGCGACGAGGACCGAGGCATCCTTTTCTGCATGGTTGCTGCCCAATATGATTAGCGGTACTGAAATGGCGGCCAAAACATCCTTTACCGTTTTGACCGCATCCTCTGGCGAACGGTTCTCACGATCAGGATGGGTCCCGACGAGCCTTAAGGCTATGGCCCTGGCCTTCAACTCATCCTGACAGTACTTCGCCCATTTGACTGGATCATCCGAGACACCGGCAAAAACCTTCCGGACATTTTCGGGCCAGTCGGCCGGCGGTACGTCCTGTATCTCAAAAGCCACCAGCGGGCGGTTCGGGGTCTCGCCCTCGAATGAATGAAATGCCAATACATTTTCGCCGCCGATCGTCGCCGCCTTGTCGCCGGTCCCTATCGTTACGGAATATACTTTTCCTGCGTATGATTCTTTTGGTGCGGTAAAAGCCATTATATCCTCCTATTAACGGTAAAAGTGAAGTAGAAAATAAGAAATGACGGAACTGCTCCAGCCAGACTTTTTATCCATTTCAAATTACGCATCGATTTTATTTACATTTCCAGATAAGAATGGGCATAAAGCGTATTGCCCAGTATGACATCAAGCGTCTTCCTGATCTCGCTCATCTTCTGTTTGTCCTCAATCTCCTTGCCGTGATACACATCCAGAATGAGTTGTTTTTCCTCCATAACCTCAGCCATTTCTTTGGCATCAGCAATTGCAGCAGTCAGACCGGCGTCCATCAGTAGCACGAACATATGCTTGTTCAGGATAGGTCTCAGCGCCTTGGGGCAGCCATTCGAAATGTTGCTCAACCCCACAACCGTCTTCATGGGTGGTTCATTGATATGCTGGAATAATTGGACCGCCTCAATAACATGTCGGGCCTGGTCCTGCGTCGTTGCAATCTGGAGGACCAGAGGGTCGAGATAAAGATTTTCGAGAGGTAACCCATACTCCATGGCTCGTCCCATGATTTCTGCGGCAATAGCAGCCCTCTCTTCGGCATCAGCAGGCAGACCGCCTTTCCCCACGGTGAGTCCTATAACGTCACAGTTATATTTCGCCCCAAGGTCGAGGATCGGGAAACGTTCGGGATCATTTGACGTAGAGTTTATGAGGGCCTTTCCCCACTGATTATTATGCACCTTAAGACCTGCCTCGATAGCCTTGAAATTAGTGGTATCGAGACATACCGGCAACGGAACAACCTCCTGAATGGTAGTCACCATCCATTGCATCAGGTCCTCTCCTCCGTCCTCTGCCGGACCGATATTCGCATCGATTATGCCCGACCCCTCTTTCCACTGCCGGGTCGCAATCTCCTGGATCGGACCTTTGTCCTTCTTCATCATTGCCTCACGGACCCGCTTGGCGATGATGCTCAACTTCTCACCAATAATAAGCATCTTCTGTACTCCTTTCCGAGAAATAATTTATGCAGATTTATCCTAAATTCAGAAAATATAACAGCACAGGGCCCGTGACTTATAATTATTTATTATACATTCATAAGACTATAGCATAACTTATGAGCCCATAATAATTTATTATTTTTATGAAACTTATAATAATTTTTTATAAAAGAAAAATAACATATTTTTGCCCTGAAATAAAAGAAAACAACGATTGTTTTAACTTATAGAGTCATAAGAAAAGTCCGGGGCAGGACCAACAGGGGAATGCCACAACAACTCCCGTGGAATTACCGTTAGATGGTCCTGCCTGCAGCTCTCTGAAACTGTACAAAAAAAGCGGGGCTAAACGCCCCGCTCTATCTCAACTTTTTTATTTTCCGGCAGTTTTTACGACAAGGGCATCATTGATAATTTTGATCCCCTTCTGAGACTCATCAACCGATTTCGTCAGTGACTCACGGGCCATTTCCGGATTATGGAACCCGTCTGAATTCTCGGCAGTCCAGTATTCCCACAGTATATGCGCACGCAGATGATGGTCCTGTGCCTGCTTGATAATCTCATCCGAAAGTCCGGCCTTCTTGCCTTCGACGATCTTATCGATAACTGCGGAGAGCCAGAATTCGGCCTTCCGCATCTTGCCCCTGATATGGGCCTTCACGGAATCGATAGCATAGCGGGCCATTTCCTCTGTCCATTTCGGATGGCATTTCAGGCAGGTCTCCTTCAGCATGACCCTGGGTGTCACCGCGAAATGAGAGGTGTACATCTTTCCGGTCTTCTTGTCCTTCACCTTCGGCGTATGGCAGTCGTTGCATCCGGCTCCGGCCTTTGCATGCCTTGAGTTATAGTAGGTCTCTGACTCCGGGTGCTGTGCCTTCCAGAGGAGCCCTCCGGTAAGTGCATGCTTGAAGTCAAGGAAGCTCACCTGATTCACGTAATGGTCATAAAGGCCGAAGACATCCTTATATGGAAAGTGGTTTGTCCTTCTGTCTGTCATGGTCACGGAATATTTGGATGTATCAGGGTTCTTCGGGTCATATCCTGGATTGCAGTTGTACTCGACATGGCACTGGCCGCACTGCAGGCGTGTATCATACCTGTCAAGAATGGCGATCTTCCGTGGAAAGCCCCTGACCCCCATATCGATCACCTTGAAGCCGGTCCGCTTCGGGTCCTTATGCCAAAGGGTATCTGCCTCAGACCGCGTGAGGGCCTCGATCAATGCGTCCCTGACAATTCTGGGCTTTGCTGCATGGGGATCATGGCACTGAAAGCAGTTCAGGCCATGCTGAAGCGACCGCGCAAGCTCGACCACATTCGAGGTCCTCGACCATTTTGCGCCCTTATCCGGGTCGCCCATATATGCCCAGTCAAGGATGTGGTCCTGGCTCTTGCACTGGAGGCAGACAGGGTTTGCAGCGGCAGCGCTCTGGGGGATAAAGGTCTTGTGTTCCTTTGACTCAGGGTATTTGTCGGTAAGAACGTCAAACACCTTTCCCTTTTCAAAAATATACTGCCAGCCGTTCTTGCCCTGGAACCTGCCTCCATAGGCACGGTCGACTACATAATGGTCGATCATCATCCAGTTATGGCTCCGGGTCAGATTATGCTCCTTGGTGAAGCCATGCCCCATCATCAGCTTGTCCCAGAACGGATTCGGCGCCCTGTTCGTCAGCTGTGATTTTTCATCGCGTGCCGGTCGATGATAGGCACTGTTCATGAAACTGTCGAACTGCTCTTTATGGCACTGACCGCAGGCCTCCCATGAGGTAGCGGTTACCGGCCTGGTTTCAGGCCCTGGATTCTTGAGGTGCTTATCGAGACCTTTGTGGCACTGCACACAATTGACCTTTGCGTGCTTGCCCATCTTATGGAGTTCTTTCACCGGTCCGTGGCAATCATAACAGGCCTCCACCTTGACCGCTTTTTCCTGCTGCGATGCCTCATTGCCGGCTTTTTTCCCGGCATCCCCCTTTGGTTTGGCATCAGCGGACGAGAGATAAAGTCCTGACGCAAAGAGACTGCCTATCAGGAATGCAGATACCACAAATATTTTCCTGCTCATCGAAACTCCTCCTTTCGCTGCATTGATAACATGCTTCACCACTCCATAAACGCCCTGCCTCAGACTTGTCATGCTCCTCCTTATGGGAGCCGGCTACAAAAGGCCCGCTCAATGAATTTAATAACATCTCTAAGGTAGAGTGTCAGTCTTTAATATTCTATGATCCAGATCATAATTGTTGTTCGCATAATTATGAGAATTATGATTATGAGGAAAGCTATATCTATAGTTTCAGTATAATCCCATCGACTTCAATGTCAAGAAAAAGAGTCAGGAGAATTCTGCAGGGATCAGTCAGGCCACGTTGAAAGCAGAATTTCGCACGGGGCAAACCAGCTTATCACTAATGAAATGGAATTACCGGAAAACATTACAATATATTGTTTAATTTAAATGTGTTAATAGTTATATCTTAAAGTTATTTATCATGTTATGATCCGCCATCAAAGCCTACTGCTGCATACTTAAAGATAAGCTTGATGGCGGATCTTGGAACATTACTAAATCTCCGGCATGGTCTGTCTCTCTACTTCCCAGACTTACCCTGATCCGCCACCTTCTGCGCGGCCTTCCTGATCTCTTCGGGATCGCCAAGATAATAACTTTTTATCGGTTTGAGATTGTCGTCAAGCTCATAAACAAGGGGGACGCCTGTCGGGATATTCAGCTTTACGATCTCATCATCGGGCACGTTGTCGAGATGCTTCACAAGCGCCCTCAAAGAATTTCCGTGGGCCGTTATCAGGACCCTGTTGCCTGCCCTAAGCATTGGGACGATATTCGCATTCCAGTAAGGTATGCACCGTGCAATCGTCTCCTTAAGGCTCTCGGTAATAGGAAGCTGCTTTTCGCTGAGGTTCCGGTAGCGCTTATCATGGCCGGGATACCGCTCGTCACTTTTTTCGAGCGGCGGAGGCGGAATGTCGAAGCTCCGTCTCCAGATCAATACCTGGTCGTCGCCATATTTTGCGGAGGTTTCCGCCTTATTGAGCCCCTGGAGAGCCCCGTAATGCCTCTCGTTGAGTTCCCAGGCACGTATGACAGGGATCCAGAGCAGGTCCATGGCATCCGTCACGAGCCAGAGGGTCCGGATCGCCCTCTTCAGAAGCGACGTAAAGGCCACATCAAATTCATGGCCTTCATCTTTAAGCAGCTTACCGGCCTTCATCGCCTCACCGATCCCTTTTTCAGAAAGATCGACATCAGTCCATCCGGTAAATCTGTTCTCCTTATTCCAGGTGCTCTCACCGTGCCTGAGCAGTACAAGCTTGATCATCGTTCATTCCCTTTCATGCTTTGGTTAGTTGTCGTAGCCTGTAATTTTAAAGAAAAACAGCCTCCGTTGTACAGAGGGCGCACAATAAAATAGAAAATAATAGGACGGGTTTGTAAGAAGTTCGGAGACAAGGCGCGCAAGAAATGAGGAATGAGGCGTACTTACTGGTACGTCGCAGTGACGAGTTTTGAAGCGCAACGCAGTATACGGACTTCTTACGAACCAGTCTTATTTCGAAAGTTCCTGTTCCGTCCATCGCACCGGAAAGGTCAGAGTGAAGGTCGTCCCCTTTCCAGCCTCACTCTTCACCGAGATTTCTCCCTTATGCTCCCCGATAATCTGCTTGGCCAGCGGAAGGCCCATGCCGAGGCGGTTCTTCTTGGAACTGAAGAAGAGGCTGAAGATCTTTGACAGGTCCTCCTGTGGTATTCCGATGCCGTTATCAGTCACTATCAGCCAGACATGGTCCTGATCAGCGTCCGTGGTAATAGATACCTCTCCCTCATCAGACGCGGATTCGATCGCATTCTTCAGGATATGCAGAATAGCCACCCTCAGAAGCTGCCGGTTCGCCATGCACCGCTTCGGATCTACAGAGAGGTTCATCAACAGCCGTATTCTCTTCGCCTTGCGGTCTGATTCAACGAGGGGCATGACACTCATAACGATCTCATTGAGGTCCTCGAGTTTAAACATTGTCTGCTTCTTTTTCAGGACAGCCTCGTAGTCCCTGACGATCGCATCCAGCTTCTGCGCTTCGATCAACATATCCGTCATGCGTTCCTTGAGCGGCCCTGAAAGCTCTTCTTTTTTCAATATGCGGTTAAAGGTGGCGGCAATCGTCGTAGCAGGGTTACGGACACGGTCGGCAACACTAAGCGCAATGAGATTCATCGTCCTTTCGGTAATGATCGTTTCCATGTCATGGTTCAGGTTCATCAGCTCAAGGTTGATCTCCTCGATCCGCTGTTTGTCCGCATCGGTCCTGTTGTAAAGAGTTGAAAAACGTCTGATGACAATAGACAGGATGATCGTCCCGAACAACAGATAAACACCGATAAAGACCATGACGGTCTTTCTCGCCGAAGCAAGCGGAACGCCAATAGGGATATAGACAAAAGTTGCATCGATCAGGTCTCCGGTTTTAACATTATATCCCCTTTTCGTCCCATACCGCTCCCTGAACTCAGCAGGCGCATCACCCGGATTCCCGTGGCACTTCAGGCAGTCTCCGGTAAAAGGATCGCCGGCAACCGCCATGCTGTAATACTGGGCGCCCCCCCTCGTCCTGAACCCCTGCCATTCCTTTATGCCCCTGTTGCCGGCAAACATGATGATAATCTTTTTTTCAAACTCATCAGCGTCATTCAGCGGGTTCGTCGCATTTAACGAGGCGTTCTTATGCTGATAATCCGGAAGTTCCCTCTGGACCCTCATCGCCACATGTGAGGCTGCAAAGGACCGCGACATCCCCTGCACAATAAATCTCCCGGGAAGTTCTTTATAGAAGACCGGACGCAGTTCTTCTGCAATATAATGTTTGACTGCACCGAAGGCAGAGAGGTAGAGCCTTCCGGCGATCGCTGCGTCTTTGATGGCATTGTCCCTGACGACAAGGTAGGTCACAACCGTCATCAGCGAAAGGGAAACCACGTAGATCGTTATCAGGAGCGCGGTAAATCTCTTTTTCGGGCTCGTGTCCGGGGCCATACGGTTATCTTTCTATCGCACCAGATGCAGCATTCCTCATATGTACGTTATTATATACCAGATTGGAATATATGCATATGGAATCAGATGACGGCAGGTCATTACATTTTGTTGTCGGCCCGGACGCTGACGAACAAAGAATCGACATCCAGGCTGCAGAGCTGTCGGGGCTCACGCGCTCACGCGTCCATAATCTGATCGGAGAAGGGCTGCTGAAGGTCAACGGGTCCTCCACAAAACCAAATTACAAGACCAGGGCCGGAGATACCATTGCAATAACTCTACCGGAGGAGACAGGGGAACTCATCCCTGAGAATATTCCCCTGGATATACTGTTTATGGATACTTCGATCATTGTCGTGAACAAGCCCCCGGGAATGGTCGTCTATCCCTCGACAGGACATGCCAGCGGGACGCTGATGAATGCCGTTGCCTATCATGCCCCAAGACTCGCAACAATCGGAGGGCCGCTGCGGCCGGGGACGGTACACCGGATCGATAAAGATACCTCCGGCGTCCTGATCATCGCGCTTGAGGACACCGCCTACTACAATCTTGTTGCACAGTTCAAGGAACGCTCCATCTTCCGGAAATATCTGACGATCATCTATGGAGACATGAAGACGAACAGCGGAGAGATCAGCCTGAAGATAGGAAGGTCAGAGACCGACCGGAAAAAGATGTCGACTATGGCAAGGAACACGAAGGAAGCGCTGACCCGCTGGGTCGTGGTCGAGCGGTACCCCGGAGCCACGCTGGTCGAGGCAAAGCTCGGCACCGGCAGGACGCATCAGATCAGGGTCCATTTCTCCGCGATCGGGCATCCGGTGATGGGTGATACGACTTACGGAAAGAAAACCGCACTCATGGTAAAGGGCAGGAAGATCTGCTTCCCCCGCCAGATGCTGCACGCAGAAGTGCTCGGCTTTGTCCATCCGGTAACCGGCGCATACATGGAATTCAGGCGCGAAATGCCGGAGGACATGAAAGAGATAATCAGTCAGCTCAGAACAAGGGAGATGAACTCAAGGGAGATGAACTCGTAAAAAGTCGAAAATGAGGACAAAATAAGACGGGTTAGTAAAAAGCTCTGGAGGCAAGGCGCGCAAGAAATGAGGAATGAGGCGTACTTACTGGTACGTCGCAGTGACAAGTTTTGAAGCACAACGCAGTATACGGACTTTTTACAAAGCCATCAAGGGAGGAATGAGGAATGGAACTGTTAGAGGCAGTCAGAACCCGAAGAAGCGTCAGGAGATTCAGCGAGCGCCCCATTGAGGATGAGAAGCTTCAGGCCCTGCTTGAGGCGGTCCGCATGTCGCCGTCGTGGGCGAACAGGCAATGCTGGCGGTTTATCGTCATCAGGGACCGGCAGGCACGGGAGGCAGTCAGTGAACTCTCATATGTCGAAGCTTTTTTTGCCCCGAAGGGGTATAAGGTGAACCCTGCGAAAAAGGGCCTCGCCGAGGCTCCGGTCGTTATTGTTGCCTGTGCAGACCCGGCAGAGTCCGGGGTCCTCTGGGACCAGCCCTATTACATGACAGACATCGGAATAGCCTCACAGACGCTCATGTTGACTGCACACAACCTGGGACTCGGATCGGTATTTGTCGGAGTTTTTGATGATAAGAAACTGCGTGATCTTCTTGGCATACCGGGTGAGATTAAGATCGTCGGACTCTTTCCGGTGGGTTATCCGCTTGATGAGACTAAGAAGGAAGGTCCGCCGAGAAAACCGCTCAATGAGATTGTGTTTTACGAGAAGTGGAAATAGCAGGGGATTAAGGAAACAGAGGCGAGGGCAGACACCTCATAAACAGACTGAATCGACAGGATGATTAATATGGCACTCGTATACCGGATAACATCTGCTTGAGTGAACTTAGTTCTGGCTTATTGCCTGATATATGTTTTTTTATAAGGTGTCGGCATTCTGTTTATTCAGCATCCGCCCCCGCCTCTGCTTATCCTTATATACTTTGGCTATTACTGCTACAATCAAATAACGCAACTATGTCATTCCGGCTTGTCCGGAATCCTTTTGATGAAAAAGTACTCCCCAACATACGGGGGTGACAGACACAATCAATCTAATCATTTATGCAGGGACGATCACTGTGAACCTTATACTGCTATTTTCTGAAGACTTCATCGACAGCAACAGGGTGCTGCTCTCCGGGAGGCGTGCGGAACATATACTCAAGGTCCATGGCGCAAAAGCTGGTGACGTACTGACCGTCGGCATTTCCGGTAAAATGATCGGCAAGGGGACTTTACTTTCGATCGAAAAAGGATCGGTCATGATGGAAGTACACCTCACACAGAATCCCCCGGCCCCCCGGCCTGTCACTCTTGTTCTCGCCCTGCCCCGTCCAAAAGTCCTCAGGAGGGTATTACAGACTGCAACATCAATGGGCGTAAAGAAGATCTATCTGATCAATGCATACCGCGTTGAAAAGAGCTTCTGGAAAAGTCCTTTTCTTGACGGCAAAGTCATTCGAGATCAGCTGATTCTGGGACTTGAGCAGGCAAAGGATACGATCATGCCTGAGGTCTTGCTGAGGCCTTTGTTCAAGCCGTTTGTCGAGGATGAACTTCCCGGAATTATGACCGGAACTACGTCCCTGGTTGCACATCCGGAGGCAGCACGGGAATGTCCCAGAAATGTTTCCGGAAATCTTACGCTGGCAATAGGCCCGGAGGGAGGGTTTATTCAGTACGAGATCGACAGACTCGCAGAGTGCGGATTCCAGGCAGTCAGCATGGGCGAGAGAATCCTGAGGATAGAAGCCGCGGTGCCTGCCCTCCTGTCAAGGCTGTTTTAATCCATGCCGCAATGACAGGAGGATTAATTCCCCCTCTTGTGCCAAGAGGGGGATAAAGGGATATTACTCTGGATCAACTATTCCTTATGCCTGCTCCTGTAGTCCTCGATCGCCTTTTTCAGCGCATCAGCGCCAAGGTTAGAGCAATGCATCTTCTGCGGCGGCAGACCGCCGAGTTCGGCAGCGACAGCCTCCTTGGACAATGCCAGGGCCTCATCAAGAGTCTTGCCCTTGACCATCTCGGTCACCATGCTGCTTACCGCAATAGCGGCCCCGCATCCAAAGGTCTTGAACTTGGCATCGGTTATCACCCCGTCCTTGACTTTGATATAAATCTTCATTGCGTCGCCGCAGGTCGGATTGCCTTCCTGCCCAACGCCGTCGGCATCAGGCATATCACCGACATTCCTCGGATTCGTAAAATGGTCCATCACTTTATCGCTGTACATAACCTAATATCATACCGGAGCTTTCAATATGCATGCCGATATGCTCCTTTCCCAAATTAATAATCTTAGTGACCTTCTTCAATGTCTTATTTTACCATTTTTCAACCCGGGAATAACCATGGCCCTGAGCTATATAGTCCAGATGCAGCGTTGCGAGATCTTCGACCGGCAGCATCTCGGCAGGAGTCGGCGCAAAGGCTGTAATGACCTTCAGGTACCCGTGACACCTGTCGCAGACCTCCACTCTCATTCTGTCAGTCTGATCTTCTGTGTAAAGTAATCCAAGGGTATTATGGTCTTCATTGCCGCAGTACAGACACTGCAGTCGCCGGAAAGTCCAGTCGGCACCGCACGAACCGCACCGCAGATGCTTGCCCTGATTGTTCCCCTGGAGCTCAGCCAGCGTGGCCGCAGCGCCGCAGACAGGGCACTGGCCACGGTCCCACGGGGCCCCCTCTGCGAGGGGTGCTAATTGCCGGCACCACTGGCGCAGAAAAGGTTCCATGGCATTGGACAACAGGGTCCTGAGCATCCCGGGGTCCAGATCGAGGCTCTGAGCTGCAGAGAAAATGCCCTCTGACGCCCCGGCAGCAATATCCGGCAAAAGGCTGCTCACGTCGAGCCTGCCTTCCTCAAGCGTCAAACGGATACGACCGGCCGCATCGGCACGAATCTTGTTCTGCCCGGCTGATTTTTCCAGGGCTGATGCAAGACGCATCATCAACCCGCAGACCTCTTGGTCGTCAATTTCAAGGGAAACGGCTTGGAGAAGCGGCACGCCCTTCTCCAGCTTCGCGCGAGCCTGCTCTGAAGTCATCAGCACCGGCCTTATAGTAATCGCGGCATCCCGCAGGGCCGGAAGAATTACCTCGTATACCTGGGCCGCTTCTCTCAGATCAGCATTATCTTTCACCACAGTGCGCAGGCGTTGCACTATCGGGTCTTCAGCAGGATCTTCAGCATCACCGGGATTATCCAGGCCAGTCTTCCCCTCAAGGTTCATTCCTCAACTCCGGACACTGTTCCGGCCTCATCCCCGGCTTTTTTTCTGCCTCGGCCTTCACGGAACCGCATCAGGGCAACCATACCCATCAACAGGGCCGAGAGTCCTGTCCCGCCCTTTTCAATAAACGAAAGTTTTCTGCGCTGCGGTATAACCGGTTTGTCAGGCAGGCCGTAGACCGCGGGATTTTCCATCAGCAGGTAAAATACCTTGAGACCGCCTGCTTCGCTGTAACCGTAAATGTTTGCCTTGTTCTCCCCGAGCGTTCTGAGCTGCGCAAGACGGGCGTCGGCCCTTGTCTTGAGCTCAGAAACCTCCCCGAACTGTATCGACCCGGTCGGACAGGCCTTGGCGCAGGCTGTCCCCATACCGTTATGGATACGGTCATTGCAGAGTGTACACTTATGAGACGTGCGGGTCTTCTCGCTGTACCTCACCACCCCGTAAGGGCAGGCCTTGTTGCAGAGCTTGGTGCCGACACATTTGTCCTGCCGTACTATGACATTGCCAAGGTCGGTACGCTCTATGGCCTCTACCGGGCAGACGTTTAAGCAGGCCGCGTCCGTGCAGTGCTTGCAGGAATCGCTCATGAACAGCCACCGCGATGCCACGCGGCGTGAATTGATCTGCTCGATAAACAGTACATGGCGCCAGTCCCGGGCGCTCAGCTTTCCGGTGTTATCGTATGAGTTGCCGGTAAAATTGCTGGCCACCGGGTAGGGCATTCCCGGCTCCTGTCTGAAGTGGTCCGGCTCGGCCTCAAGCCCGTTCCATTCCTTGCACGCCACCTGGCATGCCTTGCATCCTGTGCAGATAGAGGTATCAACAAACATTCCCTTTGCCATATCAGACAGCACCTCCTTTCCTGCCCGCACGGACATTGCACGTGAAGACCTTTCCTTCATGGATAGTGACGTTAGGATCAGCCACAAGGGCGCTGAGGTTGTTCACCACATCTCCCTGTGCCGTCCCCTGCCAGCCCCAGTGCCACGGCAGACCGATCTGATGCACGGTCTTTCCATTGATCGAAAAGGGCCTCATGCGGCGGGTCACCAGGGCACGTGCCTGGATCTCCCCGCGAGCCGTCCAGATAGTCATATACTCCCCGTTCATAATGCCCTTTTCAACCGCCAGTTCCGGCGAGAGCTCACAGAACAGCTCAGGCATCAGTTCCGCCAGCCACGGCAGCCATCTGCTCATGACCCCGCTCAGGTAATGCTCGGTCAAACGGTACGTCGAAATGACGATCGGATAATCGGGGTCCGCCACCTTGTGATAGGGGTTGCCTGCCACCTTCCATACCTTTGCAACAGGGTTGGATTCCTGTTTATAAAGAACATTATGAACAGGAGATTCATAAGGTTCATAATGGGTCGGCAGAGGACCATCGACCAGGCCTCCGGGAGCAAAAAGCCAGGCCTTGCCGTCAGCCCGCATGATGAAGGGATCGTTGCCCCCCAGCCAGTCGAAGCCGATGCCCGCGT
>JBARHQ010000057.1:0-4816 GCA_049799315.1 Thermodesulfovibrionales bacterium
CTCCGCCCCCTTTGCTAAGGGGGAATCGTTCAACGACTTTTCGGCAGGTTTTCGATAAACACTATATCCTCTCCCTTGCCTTCTTCATCCTTGCTCTCCTGAGCAAGCCGATGGCGGTGAGTCTCCCTGCCGTTCTGTTGATTCTGGACTGGTATCCTTTCAAACGGATCACATCCCTCAAGACCCTCAGCACCTCTTTCATAGAAAAATTCCCGTTCATCGCCCTGAGCATTGCTTCGTCAATAGTGACTATCCTGGCACAAAAGGCCGGAGGGTCTGTAGCGCCGATGACTGCTCTGCCTTTTTCAACGCGAATGCTCGTGGCGGCACAATCCCTTATCATGTATCTCTGGAAGATGATACTTCCGCTGAATCTCATCCCGCTCTACCCATACCCCCGGGATATATCGTTTTTTTCCCTGGAATTTCTTGCACCAATGTTTCTCGTGGTAGTGATTACAGCAGCATGCATTGTCATGCTGAGAAAAGCGAAATTATGGTTTACGGTCTGGCTTTACTATGCTGTTACTCTCCTTCCCGTGATCGGTATTGTTCAGGTGGGAAGTCAGTCAATGGCTGACAGGTATACGTATCTCCCCAGTTTTGGCCCATTTCTCATTGCAGGTTTGATAGCAGCAGGGATTTATGAGAAGGCAGGGACCTTTAAAAAAGGGGGGGCGCTTCCGAAGGCAGGAAGTATCGTGACGGCCTCAGTCATACTCGTCGTTATGTCTTATGCCGCTGTACGGCAAATCGGGATCTGGAGGGATGGGATTACGCTCTGGGACCATGTCATAGAAAAAGAGCCGCTGAAAGTGCCTCTCGCTTATAACAATGGCGGATTCGCTCTCATGGATAAAGGGCGTATAGACGAAGCAATAGAGTATTTTCAGACCGCCATACGGCTGGACCCTGCAGACGAAAAGGCTTTTAATAATTTGGGTCTCGCATACAAGGCCAAGGGCCTGTACGACAAGGCAATAGATCAATTCCGCGCGGCATTGACTCTCAGTCCTGATGACGCTGAGGTGCATAATAATCTGGGCGTTGTTTTCAAGTACAAAGGCATGTCTGTCGAGGCGATTGAAGAGCACCGGATAGCTCTGCGGCTTAGGCCGGCATATGCTGAGGCGCACTTCAACCTCGGGGTCATTTACCTTGACAGCGGCGCTCTGGACAAGGCGCGTGAAGAGTTTGAAGCGGGGCTGAAAATAAAACCTGATGATCAAAAGGCCCGGCAGATGCTTAATGAGATGCGGTCAGGGTAAATGGTAATATACAAGCATGCCGGCAGAAAACGATATACTGCATAAAGCGATACGTCTTGCGCGGTCTGCTGTGGCTACGCCGGGAAGACGTGAAAAAATCATTATAGCGCTGCTCTGTCTTATCACCGCAGTCCGTATTTTTGTCTTTAGCGCAATTTTCCCTTTTTTCTCGAACGTCGACGAGGAATTTCACTTTGATACCGTGGTTAAATATTCCCGCGGCTATCTGCCCCATGCGGGAGGGGCCCAGTTCGACAGGAAGGCGGCAGAACTGATCGCTGCATATCAAACGCCCTATTTTCTGGCGGCGCCCGAGGTTATTGCAAGTGGACAGCTCCCGCCGCCGCTGTATGTCTTTTCGAAGGAAACCGTTGCTTCCTTGCATGAGACGCACGTCAATGTCTGGATGAACAGTTATATAAATCACGAGACTTTTTCGCCGCCGGTGTATTACATGACCGCCGGCCTGTGGTTGAACCTGGGCAGAATACTGGGATTCGAGGGGGCTGATTTGCTCTACTGGAGCCGGTTTTTCAACGTACTCGCTGTCTCTTTCCTGCCATGGGTAGCTTATCTGTTTGCCGGAAGGTTCTTCCCTGATAATCGTTTTATGAGGCTGGGACTTCCGCTCATGACGGCATTCCTTCCTCAGGATGCATTTTATGCGATCAGCAACGATGCGTTGTCTCCTCTTTTCTTTTCAATTGCCCTCTATCTGCTGCTTGACCTGTATTTCACGAAGTCCAGTGGTTACTGGCGTTATGCGTATGCCGGCCTCTTTATCGCCGCTACGTTTCTCACGAAATTCTCTAATGTCGCGATCGTCGGAATATCCGTCGTTATCGTGTGTCTGAAGATGTTGCAGATCTATCGCCGGAAGCTTGCCGGTGAACTCCCGAAGATCTTTCTGCTGGTGTTGTCCGCTGCATTGCCCGTGGTGGTCTGGCTCGGAAGAAATTATCTCACCCTTGGTGACATCTCGGGGACAGCCGCGAAGACGAGTGCCCTTACGTGGTCAGTGAAACCTTTTGACGAGATGTGGGGCCATCCCATTTTTTCTTCTGAGGGGTTTGCCTATTTCTGGAGCGAGATCATGAGGACGTTCTGGCGGGGAGAGTTTGTCTGGCAGGGGACACGGCTGATGACAGAAACTGCAGATTGGTTCTATATAATTTCCTCGTCTCTCTTTATCCTCGCTGCTGGGATCGGCCTCTTCCTCCGCAGGAGAGTTTCAGTCTCTGAACGGTTTACTACGGGCATATGTCTTTTGATAGTCGCCTTCTCGGTTATTTTTTTGGCCGGGCTTTCCATTGTTTTCGATTTCGGGATATGTCAATATCCATCCCGTGAGAATCCGTTTCTTACATCCGGGAGACTGCTCATAGGCATGATTATTCCATTGTTGGCAGTCTATCTGGCCGGACTGAATCTGATCTTGTCGAAGCTAAAAATAAAATTTAATCCGATCTTCCTTGTGATAATAATTGCCGTATTCATTACGTATTCCGAGATATCTATTACCTGTCCTATCTTCAGCAACGAGCATAACTGGTTTAATATTGAGGACAACTGGGACTGGGATTGATTTGATAGGCCGAGACACTTCTATTTTGAGATCGATTACCTTGGCGACGGCGCTGTTGATAAGGCGCGGAAAGAATTTGAAGCGGGGTTGAAAATAAAACCTGATGATCAATAGGCCCGGCGGGTGCTTAATGAGATGAATTCACGGTAAAAGCTTATCCCGCGCATCTCTTGCAAAGAACCTGTTAATTACTTTCAATGCTTAATCAAAAGAATTCCTCGATGTTTTGCATCGGGGTTTCCAATGAATCCCTCCACCTTGAGGGGGGAGGTTAGGTGGGGGTGATTGCGGGGAAATATTTAGATACCTCGCAGCTTGCTGCGGAATGATTCATTTGCTGCTTTTGGTTTGCGTTACATAATTTCCCCTAATCCACGCATTACTTCAAGGTACCGTTTGGCCCAAATATTTATAGATCACAATTTTCTTAGGGGAATAAATTGTTAGGACTGGCTTAAGTATGCCGGGGTATGGATTATTCTCCGGATACAGTAATCTGCCGAACTGAGGAAATACACGAAATGCATATCTTTCGTCGTATACAAAGTAATCAGGTTTTACCGCCTTCAACATTTGAGGAAGGTCCGCTTCTCCAACATACTGAAGCATGCAATCACGGAAATCTCTATTTTGACTATTGCTTAAAAAAGCTATGTGCGGTTTCGCAGCCAGAATGGATAGATTGCTGTATTTGGCCCGTGTTGAAAGCCACTCTGCAGCCACTACATACTCCGGGGCCTCATCATCAAAGAACGACTGGACATTGACCGCGGCTGAAATTGATAACGCCGTAACAGCTATGACAGCGACAAAATGGCTTACAGCAACACGCAGCGATTTCATGGTGAAAAGCTTGACCAGGGGTAGTACGACGTTCCCAGGCAGGGCAAGAATGCCAGCTGAAATAAAAGATGCGGTGAGCGGCAACATCAGCAGTAATAACCGGTTCTCAAGCCATGTCGTACACAGGACTAGGCAATACAGAAGCATTATCAATCCAAGAAACTTCTTTTTCCAGTTGAGGTCCTTAAACCAAAACAACCAGCCTGCAGCACCAAAAAGACCAGCCAATGAGAACATTTTCAGGGCACTCCACGGAAGATACAAAAAGTTGCGCAGGCAGTTATTGACGAACAGCCCTGGATCGGAACTAATAACATCTATGAGTCCGTTAAACTGGGTTCTGAAAACACCGGCGTCCCCACCAGCAGTCAGCCGCGTTTTAGAATACATTGCATAAGCCACATTGAGATAATTGATATTCCAAAATGGGCTGCCTTTCTCGCTGTAAAGGAATACCATCCAGGGCGCAGTTACCAGGGAAAAGCCGGTGAAAAATAAAACGGCTCTTTGGATTCGGCCGGGGCCGCGCGGACTGAGTAACAGCCATAACAAGGGCGCTGCTAAGGCAATAATATAAATATAACGAGTAAGATATGCCAGTCCACAAAGAGCGCCGGAAAAAATGAACACCTTTCTGTCTGCGTCGCTGAATGCCAAGATAACAGCTAATCCCATCAGCATGAGTGAGGCTGCCATTATGTCGGACAGGATCAACGTGCCGGAAAATAAGAAAATTGAGTTTGCTAAAATCAGCAGCGTTGACATGATTGCATTCGGAGTACCGGCAACTGAAGAAAGCAGCAACCACGTCGCCACCAGAAACAGCACCCCAAAGACGATACTGACGACTTTCGCAGCTGAGAATAGGCCCAGACCTGTCCAGTGCACGAGTCGGATCGCCCAAGGATATCCCGGACCATGAAAATCATCGATTTTCAGAAGAGGCCCTGTCGCGCCCTGCATATATTCGATTCCATCGGATTCGCCGAGCGTAAGGGGCATGGAGTGATAATAGAAGAGATATGACTCACAAAGGAGAAATGCAACGAGAATTAATAAGAAGTAACTTTTTATCTGCCCCATATGATTTTCACTTCATAAAGAGCGACTAGGGCGTCCG
>JBARHQ010000058.1:0-3194 GCA_049799315.1 Thermodesulfovibrionales bacterium
GGGGAGGGTGAAAAAACAATCGGAAGGTGAAAAGCGTAACCAATCACCCCCACCTAACCTCCCCCCTCAAGGTGGAGGAATTTTTGGGAACACCCGATGCAAAGCATCGAGGAATTCTTTTGATTAACCCTGAAACTTCTGCAGTACAAGGACCGCGTTCACCCCGCCGAAACCAAAGGACTGGGTGATCGCCGTTCTGCATGAGATATCAGCCTTTCCCGTGATAATATGCAAATGACAGGTGTCGTCCTTTTCTTCAAGGTTTATCGTGGGGGGGACAATCCCGGTCTGCAGGGTGACTGCCGTGAAGGCCGTCTCGAGTGCGCCTGAGGCGGCAAGCATATGGCCGGTCATGGATTTGAGCGCACTGGCAGACACGGCAGAGATCCGCGACGCAAAGACCTGCTGCAATGCCCCTGATTCAGCAGCATCGCCAAGCACCGTGGAAGTACCATGCGTATTGATATAGTCAACAGCATCGGCACCGACCCCGGCATCCTGCAGGGCAGCTGATATCGCTCTGGCCTCTCCGTCTTTGTCAGGTTTTGTCAGATGGAATGCATCAACGGTATTTGCGTAGCCAACAATCTCGGCATAGATCCTGGCATCCCTTTTCAGTGCGTTTCCAAGATCTTCAAGGACAAGGATACAAGCCCCCTCTGACAGGACAAAGCCATCCCTTTTCCGGTCAAACGGTCGACTCGACGAAGGGTCAGATCCCTTTGACAGTGCACCGGAAGATCCATACCCCTCAAGGCAGAGCCGGCAGACCGGGGCTTCTGTTCCGCCTGCCAGCACCGGTCCATTATAGCCTGCCCTGATCAGCCTGAATGCCTCACCAACCGCATTCGAGCCCGATGCGCATGCATTGGAAATACCGAGGCAATGTCCCCGGATACCAATCTTCTGGGAACAGAACGACGGTGCTGCGCTGATCGTTGTCGCCGGCATAAGAAATGGTGAAAGGCGGCGGCCTTTTTCGCGGCCGGCTCCGCGTTCGGCACTTAATAGCCCTGCAACAGCCCGCTCGAGGGTGCTGATCCCTCCCCTGCTCGATCCGATGATCACCCCTCCCGAGCTGAGATATTCCCCGGGCGCAATCCCGGCATCCTCAACCGCCATCGCAGCTGCAGAAACTGCATAGTGCACAAAGGGGTCAAAATGTGCCGACTCTTTTTCCGAAAGAAAGATACGGGGATCGAACTGCCTGAGTTCACCCGCCAGCCGCCAGGCCAGGCCGTCAGTATTAAACCTGCTGACAGGGGCCAACCCTGATCGCCCTAAAAGAGCGGCGTCCCAACTTTTCCGGAAGGTATTACCGAGGGGCGTGACCGCGCCGATACCCGTTATGACTACGCGTTTTTTATTCATGTTGATGAGAAATTATGATCAATCACCCGAGTCGTTGTCAAAGAGCCGCCATCACCCTAATCTACCGTTAAACCCTACCGCTACACGCAAAGAACAGCGTGAGAACGGCATGTAAGCGGATTCAGCGGCGTGTTGCGCCGGTGCCTCGCAGGTCCGGCTTCCGGTTGTATCGGTCCGAGAATGAGCGCGCATGCTGTTGTCACGCTGTTCCGGAAAAGTTCGACGGTGGAGTGCAAATAAGGTTTCTTCTTTTATAATTAAGCGGTTCTGTGCTATGGTAAAAAATAAATAATTGCCGAGGTCTTTTTTTGTCAGGCGACATTTTAAGAAAAAAGCGCGAGGAACGGGGGCTTGAGATCAGCGAAATCGCTGGCCAGCTCAGGATCAGGGCAGATTACCTGTCGTCCATAGAGCAGGACCTCTTCGACAAATTACCGGCGCCGGTCTATACCATGGGGTATATCAGGAGCTACGCCCGACACCTGGAGGTCGATCCCACTGCAATCCTCGAAGTCTATGCCCAGCGACTCCCCAAGCCGAAGACAGACAACTCGGCTATCCCGGTCGTCCTTGCAGAAAAGAAAAGGCCGCTTCTTCTCTATCTGGTCCTGGCAGTGGCAGCTGCAGCCATCGGCACCGGAGTTTATCTCCGTATATCTCACGGACCTGTTCAGAAACAGATTGAAAAAACTGAAACGCGGGCAGACACAAAGCCACATAAAATTGAAAAACAGCCTGCCCCTTCCAGGGGAAAGCCTGAATCAGACCTAAAGGCAAAAACCGAAATCCCCCCGCCACTCCCGGACAATCAAAAGGCAGCGGCAGCGCCTTACCAGCCTGCAACCATCGTCCCGGACGGGCAGTCCCAGGAGCTTCCCGCGTCTGATCAAAACATGCATCTCCTCTCGATACATGCAGTTGAAACCAGTTGGGTATATGTGAAGTTCAGGAACGGCAAGTATGAGTCGGTTACACTCAGGCCTGGTTCATCGAAACAGTGGAATTTTTCCGAAAGTGCATTTATTAAGATCGGCAACGCCGGGGGCATAAAGCTCATGCTCGACGGCCAGGAGGTCGGCACTCCCGGACAATCAGGGCAGGTCATCACCCTCACCCTCCCACTACCAGCCCAATAGTCTTACCCCTCATTAACTTCAAGGCTTAATAGTTGAGGCAGACAGGAATGCCGAAAAGACTCTGCCTGCAACTCCTTATAGCCCTTGAAAGGGGCAAGCAAACATTATTTTGAACTCATCTCATGGATATGCCGGCGTTTACGTGATTCATAATAAGATCATGTTGTCATTGCAGAGTTTTTGAGGTGTTTCTTTCTGCTTCAACATAACCTTAGAACTATTTTTTTATCTTTGCGTATGAATCCTTCAGCGACACAATCCTGTTAAAGACCGGACGGCCCTCCGCGGAATCAACCGGGTCGACACAGAAGTATCCCTGACGTTCAAACTGGAACCTGCCCCCCTTGGCAGCCTCCCTTGCCAGCCCGGGCTCGATCTTGGCGGACAGCAGGACCTCAAGGGATTTCGGGTTCAAACATTCCAGAAAATCAGGACATTCTTTTTCATCCGACGGGTTCGGCTTTGTGAACAAATGGTCATAGAGCCGCACCTCAGCATCAACTGCATGCGAGGCCGGGACCCAGTGAAGCGTTGCCTTAACCTTTCTGTTGTCAGGCGCATCGCCGCCGCGTGTCGCGGGATCATAGGTGCAGTGGAGTTCGGTGATACGGCCGGTAGTTTCGTCTTTTACAGCGCTGACACAGGTTATAAAATAGGCGTACCGGAGCCGCACCTCGCGGCCGGGGG
>JBARHQ010000059.1:0-1654 GCA_049799315.1 Thermodesulfovibrionales bacterium
CATCTCTTCCATGCCCTGGGCGGAAAAGATCTCTATCATCGGCATCGCTCTGTCGGGGACCTCAAGCTCCACGATCCTTCCGTCAAGCTGACCTGCCTTAAAGCGCACCCGTAGCTTTTCTCGCGACTGGTCTACTGACTGATCCACCAATTGCTCCACCGGCTGGTCCAACGGCTCTTCCTCTTCGGGTGTTGTCGGAGATTTCTTTGCCGGCAGAAGAATGTCCAGTATCCTTTCTTCGGCCAATCCCGTTGCCTTTTCTTTAACCTCTTCCTGTTCTTCCTTCTTGAGCATATTAATAGAAAGCTCCGTCAGGTCACGTATCATTGACTCCACGTCCCTGCCGACATAGCCCACTTCGGTAAATTTGGTCGCCTCAATCTTCAAAAATGGCGCCCCTGCCAGTTTCGCAAGCCTCCGGGCTATTTCGGTCTTGCCAACGCCGGTAGGCCCTATCATGATAATATTTTTCGGCGCAATCTCATCGCGGAGTTCTTTCGGCACCATCTGCCTTCGCCAGCGGTTCCTGAGCGCTATGGAAACAGCCTTTTTGGCCTTGTTCTGACCGATAATAAACCGGTCAAGCTCTTCCATGATTTCTTTCGGGGTCAACGTCTTTTTATTCATCTATAATTCCTCTATGGTGACCTTATCGTTGGTATATATGCATATCTCGGAGGCAATGGCCAGCGCTTCTTTCACAATGTCCTTCGCGGACATTTCCGTATATTTGTTGAGCGCCTTTGCCGCTGCCTGCGCGTATGGTCCCCCGGAACCGATAGCAGCGATACCGTCGTCAGGTTCAACAACGTCGCCGGTGCCGGAGAGTATGAGGGTATGGTCCCTGTCGGCAACAATCAGGAGGGCTTCAAGCCGTCTCAACATCCTGTCTGTTCTCCAGTCTTTCGCAAGTTCCACGGCCGCACGGGTCAGATTCCCGTTATACTGTTCCAGCTTCTTCTCGAACCGTTCAAAGAGCGTAAATGCGTCCGCCGTGGCGCCGGCAAAACCGGCAAGGCATTTGTCCTGATATAGTTTACGGACCTTTTTTGCCGTATGTTTCATAACAATCGTGTTCATTGTTACCTGTCCGTCACCGCCAATAGCAACTCCTCCGGCACGCCTTACACATAATACTGTCGTGGCTTCCATAATTTCTTACCTTCTTGGGTGTGATTTATCGTAAATCTCCATGAGTTTATCCATAGAGACATGGGTGTATCTCTGCGTGGTGGAAAGTTTCGAGTGACCAAGCAATTCCTGGATGCTCCTCAAGTCCGCCCCATTATCGAGCATATGGGTGGCAAAGGAATGCCTGACCCCGTGGAGGGAAAGGTTTTTAAAAAGCTGCGCTTTGAGCTGATGTTTCTTCATGATCTTCAATAATCCCCTGTAGGAGAGCCGTCCTCCGCGAGCATTGATAAAAAGGGCGCTCTTCGGTTCGTACTTGACCTCTTTTCTAACCACTGTCTGATAGGCCTCAATGGCATCTTTTGCTTTATCGCCAAAAGGCAATATCCGCTCTTTGCCGCCTTTCCCTTTTACTTTTACCCACATACCGTCCATGTGGAGGTCTTCCTTATCCATCGTGAGCACTTCACTTGCCCTCATCCCCGTGGAATACATAAGCTCGAAAATGGCAAGGTTGCGGATA